>NZ_JANJEP010000005.1:0-383233 GCF_044778325.1 Acinetobacter sp. BD54
CACAGATGGCAGCTTCAATGCACAAGTGGCATTAGGACCGGATGCAGTTGATGGCACAGTGGTGAATGTTAACGGTACTAACTACACCGTGACAGCAGCTGACCTTGCAAACGGCTATATCACAGCAACTCTGGATGCAACAGCAGCCGATCCTGTGACTGGTCAGATTGTGATTCATGCTGAGGCTGTAGATGCACAAGGTAACGTAGATGTTGCTGACGCAGATGTAACCTTAACCATTGATACAACTCCACAAGACCTGATTACAGCAATTACGGTTCCTGAAGACCTAAATGGCGACGGTATCTTGAATGCTGCAGAACTTGGTACAGACGGTACATTCAATGCACAAGTGGCATTAGGACCGGATGCAATCGATGGCACAGTGGTGAATGTTAACGGTACTAACTACACCGTGACAGCAGCTGACCTGACGAATGGCTACATCACAGCAACTCTGGATGCAACAGCAGCCGATCCTGTGACTGGTCAGATTGTGATTCATGCTGAGGCTGTAGATGCACAAGGTAACGTAGATGTTGCTGATGCAGATGTAACCTTAACCATTGATACAACTCCACAAGACCTGATTACAGCAATTACGGTTCCTGAAGACCTAAATGGCGACGGTATCCTGAATACTGCAGAACTTGGTACAGACGGTACATTCAATGCACAAGTGGCATTAGGACCGGATGCAATCGATGGCACAGTGGTGAATGTTAACGGTACTAACTACACCGTGACAGCAGCTGACCTGACGAATGGCTACATCACAGCAACTCTGGATGCAACAGCAGCCGATCCTGTGACTGGTCAGATTGTGATTCATGCTGAGGCTGTAGATGCACAAGGTAACGTAGATGTTGCTGATGCAGATGTAACCTTAACCATTGATACAACTCCACAAGACCTGATTACAGCAATTACGGTTCCTGAAGACCTAAATGGCGATGGTATCTTGAATGCTGCAGAACTTGGTACAGACGGTACATTCAATGCACAAGTGGCATTAGGACCAGATGCAGTTGATGGCACAGTGGTGAATGTTAACGGTACTAACTACACCGTGACAGCAGCTGACCTGACGAATGGCTACATCACAGCAATTCTTGCTGCAACAGCAGCCGATCCTGTGACTGGTCAGATTGTGATTCATGCTGAGGCTGTAGATGCGCAAGGTAACGTAGATGTTGCTGATGCAGATGTAACAGTAACACTCGATGTCACTCCACCTGATATCACTACAACTGTGTTAGCAATTGACCCTGTTACCGCAGACAATATTCTTGATGCGACAGAAGCTGGTGGAACAGTAACTTTAACTGGTACATTGACCAACGTTCCTGCAGATGCAACAACCACAGGTGTAGTGGTGACTATAAATGGTAATGACTACACAGCAACAGTAGATGCTATAGCGGGTACTTGGACAGTTAATGTTGCGGGCAATGACCTTGCTCTAGATCCAGACTTAACTGTTGATGCTAAAGCGACTTTCACAGATCTCGCTGGAAACAGTAGTACTCTACAAGATACACAAACTTATACTCTTGCAGGTTCTATCACTGCCTTTGACAACACTGACCATGCAGTTCTTAGTCCGAAACCAGCGCTTGTTGGTGATGATGTAAGTCTAGGTAGTACTTCTTATTTAGTACTTACATCTGTAGCAGGCTTAGACCTTCAACTTGGTGGTAATTCTCTAGGATTTACTGTCGCTGCTGGCCATGAAGGTGATGTTACTTTCCAATATAGTGGCTTAATCGACGCAGCTGTACTTTCTGATTACAAGTTAGTAGTTCAGAAGTTCAATACAACAACTAACCAATGGGAATCTATACATGGTGATGCTAATTCATCATTAATTAGCTTGCACTTGTTAGGTATTGGTACAGGAAATGTTCCTGGTGCAGTCCTTGATGGTTTAGATGCGGGTCAATACCGTGCCTTCTTAGCCTACGACGGACTGTTAGGATTGGGCGTGTTAGGCACTCTTTCTGCCACTATGGATGATTATGATTTGTCTGTAGCAGGTGGATATGAAATTGGTAATGCTGAAGGTAACGTGATTACTGATCCAGATCCAACAACAGGTCAAGTCGATCAGGTAACTGCAAATACTTATGTTTCATCAGTGAATGGTCATCCGATTGATGCTGATGGAGAGACATTTGCAGGTACTTACGGAACAATTACTTTCTATCAAGATGGTAGTTATGTGTATGTACCAAATGCAGATGGTTCTGGTGTAGGTCAAACTGATGTATTCACATATACGTTAACTGACTCAGTAACTGGAGCAACAGGTCAAGCTAATCTTAATATCGTGTTTGATTCGATTCGTGCAGCGGATAACCTTGTTGAGGTTGAACTCAATCCACAATATCAATTGGTGGGTACAGAGACTGATTCAGCATTCTATGGCGTTCTATTGAATGTTGGAAATATTGTTGACCTACAACTCCTCACAGTAGATACGGTTGACTTTACTATCGGTGCTGGTCAGGAAGGGGTTGCAACATTTAACTTCAATAGCTTGATTGGTGCATCTGCTTTAGGTGACTACAATGTTGTGTTGCAAAAATACAATGATGTAACAGGACAATGGGAAGCAGTGAATGGTACAGGTGATCGTTCATTACTGAACTTGACCTTGCTTGGTAATACGCCAACTGCGCAAATAGGTGGGCTTACAGAGGGTGAATATAGAGCATTCTTATCATTCAATGGCTTGGTAGGCGGAGCAGTAGCTGTAACATTAAACGGCAGTGTAGATGTCTATAACCCAGCGGTTATTACTGGTTACGATGTCGTAGCAGCTCATGGCAACCTAATCTCTGATCCAAATACGAATGGTGATGTTGATATCGCTACACCTAACAGTATTATCAGTGAAGTCAATGGTGTTGCAGTAAGTGCATCTCCAACTGAGATTATTGGTACTCACGGTACTTTACTCATCTATGCAAATGGTGATTATACCTACACGCCAAATGCTGATAGTGCTGGATTAGGTCAGGTTGATCAATTTACTTATACCTTGTTAGACCCAGCTTCTAATACAACTTCACAAGCTACGTTCTATGTACATCTAGATAGTAAAGTTGTGGATATGAATTGGGATGCAGCTGATCCATCACAACCTGCTACTGTAACGATTACAGCAGTGGATGACGCTGTAAACGCTGCAATTGCTGCTGAGCCTCATCTCATCGAAGATGACAGAGCATTGGGTAGTGCAACTTATCTTGCATTGTTATCGTTGGCTGGCATTAACCTACAAGCTCCTTTACCATTCGTGAATAGTACTGTGGAGTTCAATGTAGGTGCTGGTGAAACTGGAACCGCAACCTTTAAATACAGCAGTTTAATCAATGAAGGGGCGCTCGGTGATTACCAACTTGTAGTACAGAAATTCAATACTGCTACAAATCGTTGGGAATCAATTACCGGTAGCAGTGAAGCTTCTTTACTGAACTTAAGTGTATTGGGTATAGGTGTGAATGCGACACCGGGAGTGGTTGTTGAAGGGCTTGACGAAGGTCAATACCGTGCCTTTATGACATACAACGGCCTCTATGGTAAGAGTATCCTAGGTACATTGTCAGGTACGATGGATGTTTACGATCCAAACCAAATTGACTTTACTGGTTTGGCATCTGAAGGCAATGTCATTACTGGTCTTGGCGTAGGTACAAATGCTGATGCTGTAACTGGATACACAATTGTTGATTCAGTTACTGTAAACGGTGTGACTACGAATG
Source organism: Acinetobacter sp. BD54 (assembly GCF_044778325.1). Classification (NCBI taxonomy): domain Bacteria; kingdom Pseudomonadati; phylum Pseudomonadota; class Gammaproteobacteria; order Moraxellales; family Moraxellaceae; genus Acinetobacter; species Acinetobacter sp. BD54. Next base: position 3,768 of record NZ_JANJEP010000005.1, read on the forward strand.
TTGATCCAAATACTGGAACAATTATTCAGGGTCAATACGGTACGCTTCAAATATTCGCGAATGGTGATTACATCTATACGCCGAATAATACGAATGCCAACCTCGGTCTAGTCGATCACTTCACTTATACGTTGGCTGATCCTTTGGGCGGCAATATAAGTGCAAGTCTAGACTTCACTATTGGCAACAGTACGCCAGTGATTGCCGTAGACGACCTTGCTGTAGCTGTTGTTAATCCAGAATATCTGCAAATTGGTAACGATGTTGCGGTAGATAGCTACCTATATGTGGCGTTATTAAGCTTAACTGACAATTTTGACTTCCAGTTGGGTGGACAAGGTGTTGACTTTACTTTGACCGATAGCACCTTAAATGATGTGACCTTCAATTACAGTGCATTAATAGATGCAAGTCTGCTTGCTGATTATGTACTCGTGGTTCAGAAATTTGATACTGCAACCAATCAATGGGTAGCTGTAAATGGCACTGGAGAAGCGGACTTACTCAGTCTGGCAGCCTTTGGTGGAAATTCAGTGACATTGGAAGGCCTAGCTGCTGGTCAATATAGAGCCTATATGACTTATGCTGGTAGTGGTGTTGGAGTTAGCTTATTAGGTACATTGTCAGTTCAGAAAGATGTATTTGATGCGACAAATATCACAGGCTACAGTACTCAAGTTGCAGAAGGTAATGTTATTCATGATGTCGGCTTAAATGGACACGCAGATACTGCTTCTGGTTTTAGCACAGTAACTAGCGTTGAATTTAATGGCACAGCATTTGCGGTTAATGCAACAGGTGTCACAACCATTGTCGGTGACCACGGTACATTGTCAATTTATGCTAATGGTAACTACAGCTATCAACCAAATGGTGAGGCTGCAAGCCTTGGTCAAGTTGATCAATTTACTTACACCTTGTCAGATGGTCTAAATACATCGCAAGCGACCTTGTATCTCCATATTGATAGCGATGCAGTCGACATGACTTGGAATACAAGTGATCCATCACAACCTGCTGTCATCACAGTTACTCCTGTAGACGCGATTGATAACGTTGTTTCTGCTGGTGTAGATATCGTTCCTCAAGGCGAGCTTGGTGTAGCTGTAGGTTCTGCAACTTATCTAGCATTGGTGGGCATTACAGAGGACTTAAATGTTTCCTTGTTAGGAACACCAAGTGTTGCATTTACAATTGATGCTGGACACGAAGCTGATGTGACATTCGCATATGCTCCAGTGCTTTCATTATCATTGTTTAATGACTATAAAGTTGTATTACAGCAAAAAGGTGCTGATGGTGCTTGGCATAATATTGACGGTGGCTCAAGTACTGGCTTACTCAATATTGGTTTACTAGGTAACGGTGGAATTGGTGTTACTGTTCCAGATCTAGGCCAAGGTGAATACCGTGCATTTATGGTGTACACCGGTTTAGGAGTAGGTATCTTAGGTACAATGAGTGTAGTGAAAGATGACTTTGATTACACAGTTGCGCCTACCAATACAGCGGTTGTTGCAGATGGTAATGTATTGACTGATGACGTAACTACGTTAACCACTCAAGTTACCACTGTGACATCTGAAGTAGTGGGTGCTCTACCACAAACTGTCGGAACAGATACAGTTATAAACGGTGCATACGGTACATTGGTGATTTCTACAAATGGTCACTACACCTATACACCAAATACAACTGATCTGAGCGCGATTGGTAAAGTGGATTCATTCACTTATACAATTCGTGATGTATTAACAGGGGCAACAGATACAGCGACATTACATGTTCAGGTTGGTTCACCAGACGTAACGATCGCATGGGATGCTGCTAACCCAGCAAATGATGGCGTAGTACAATTAACTGCTAATCCTGATCATGTGGTTACAACTACAGACTTCTCAAATGCTGCTGATCTACCAGTAGATGTGGCGAGCCCTGTGGTTTCTGTAAATCTCATCGGTTCTAATTCAGTAGTGTCTGATCAGTTTGTAGTAGGAGCTGGAACTGTTGCTAATATTGATCTATCAGCGGTTTATACAGCACAACCTTTAGCAAGTGTACTACCGACAGTAAGTTATGTGATCCAAAGCTGGAATGGTACAGCATGGGTGAATACAATTTACTCAGGTTCTCAAACTGCTCTAGGAAGCGTGGCAACTATTCAAGCGGGTAGTGTTGCATTCCAAGACACTGTTGAGCATTTAGCTGCAGGTACCTACCGCGTACAATATACGCTAACAGGTGTTTCACTTGGTGCGACTTCACTAGATACAAATGTTTCTACAACGACAGTTCATCTAGATACTTATCGTTCAGATTGGATCAGCGGAAATGTGTTGGCAGGAGACAACATTGGTGGAGTAGCGGATACAGGCATCTTGTCTCATGAAGGAGCTAAACTCCAAGTTTGGGATAATGCGCAAAATGCTTATGTTGATGCAGTTGGACAAACAATCAATACCGGTAACGGTGTATTGATTATGCAATCAAATGGTGAATATGAGTACCGTCCAAATGATGTGACTACAACCACACAATTGGCGTCTACTGACAGTATTAACTATAAGATTGTGTCCGTAACTGGTGGAGTTGAATCTCAATCAACCTTAACGATTGATTTAACACATACTGATTACAATCTTCTTTACACAAGTACTTCTGCGAATGACACATTCACAACAGGTACGGGTTCAGATACTGTGATTTATCAATTGTTGAATGGAACTGCTGCTACAGCTAACAATGGTGCAAATACAGGTGGTAACGGTGTAGATACTTGGACTGACTTCCATGTTGGTAATGTTGCTACAGACAAACAAGCTGATCTGATTGATATCAGAGCCTTGTTAGATGGAGATCAAACAGATGCTAATATTGGACAATATCTGAATGTCACTACAAGTGGTGGTAACACTACAATTCAGATTGACCGTGATGGATTATCAGGACTCATCCCAGGTAATAACTTCACTACATTGTTAGTCTTACAAGGTGTTACTACAACAGAGACTGAATTACTTAACAATGGTCAAATTCTCTATTAATAGATAATTGACTCATCAGAAAAAGAGAACCCTAGGGTTCTCTTTTTTTATGTTTAAACAATACGTTAACCTAGCTTTGAAAGAGTTCATGCTATGATGCATTGAGAATTTTATAGAACAACAAATAACGGATAGGGACTTAATTCGAGTGGCGGTATTTTTAGACTTCAAAAGACAGCTCAAGCTTTGGTTAGAACATATCGTTCACCATGTTTCAGACCTTCAAGAAGAAACTATTTTATTTATATCATTTGGCCCTAAAGATCACAGATGTAGCGTATGGCATAGTGAAAAAACAGTGCTTACACAAGCAACTCTACAATTATTTGATTTTATTGATGATCAGTTTTCGCCAGATCAACTTCCAGACTACATAAAAATTGATGTTGCGTACAATTTAGAAAAGCAAAGTTGGAACCAAATAGAGCAGCAGGTTCATCACCAATTTCACAATAATCATTACCGCAGAGGTATTGGATTTGATGATTCCTGTTCGGTAGCTTTTCTGGAGCAAGAAATATATGGAAAAGCCATTATTCGGGGCTTAAGTTATGACAAGCCGAACTTTTTTGATGAAACAAATCTGAACTATGCAATTAAACAAAAATATCGTGCAACAAAGCCGGAAATTAAACTTCAGTCACTACAAGAAGTGTGGACTTTCGATACCTATGCAACTTTTTATGAAAATGGACAATTTATTAATTTAGCAAGTCGCTACGATGCAAATGGTATTAGAGCCATTGCTAGCAATAAAAAACAGCACTTTAGAGACCTCATTGAAAAAAATGCAGCGTTTTTACATAGCCAGATTCAAGAAAATGGCAAATTCATTTATGGATATTTTCCTGCTTATGATCGTGATATACGGAACTATAATACGGTACGTCACTGTACTTCGCTTTACGCGCTTTTAGAGACTTTTGAAGTACAAGATAAACCTGAATATTGGCCTAAAATTGTTGCAGCAATTCAATACGCACTTACTACTTTCTATAAAGAAAAAGACCCAATAACTGCTTTTATGATTGATGGTAAAGAAGGGGAGCTAGAAATTAAATTAGGTGCAAATGCCGCAGCTATTTTAATGTTAACGAAATATCAAGAAATCACAGGAAAAGATGATTATTTAAAATATGCAGAGAAACTTGCTTATGGTATTTTAGAATTAGTAGATCCGGATGGATTAACTACTCATGTATTAAATTATCCAAATTATGATTTAAAAGAAAAGTTCAGAATCATTTATTATGATGGAGAAGCAGCATTAGCTTTATTAAGGTTATATCAAATTAATCAGGATAAAAGATTATTAGACACAGTTAAGTTAATGTTTGAAAATTTTATTCATAAAAGATATGAAAAATATCATGATCACTGGTTAAGTTATTGTACTAATGAGCTTACAAAAATATGTCCTGAAGAAAAATATTTTATTTTTGGTTTAAATAATTATTTAAAACATTTTATTTTTATTCGCAATAGAAAAACAACATATGCCACTTTATTAGAAATGCTAATGGCAGCCTATAAAATGGTAAATCGTTTAAAAGAGCAAGGCCATAATGCACTTTTTGAACAAGCATATATGTCTGAGTTAAAAAAACTCATTACGTTTCGAGCCGAATTTCAAACCACAGGTTTTTTCTATCCGGAAATAGCCATGTATATGGCTCGACCAGATAAAATATTGCATGCTTTTTATGTACGGCATGACCGCTTGAGAGTAAGAATTGATGATCAGGAACACAACCTTTCTGGTTATATTGCCTACGTAAAAGATTTCGAAGGAGGGGAGATATGACTTACCCTCTATTTGAAATTAAGCTGCTAACCGCTCTTGATCATGCTCAATTTGAAGAGGCAATTTGGGCATTTGAAATTGATGGAGACATTTCTACATTATTACTGATTGATTATGCATTAGAACAATTCCACCAAAAAAAAGTTCAAGCTGATGAAATGTATCGGGTTCCTGAACAAAAAATTAAGAAAATTGGTGAAAAAAATTTAGGTCTAGAAAAAAATGAATCATATACATTTACCGAGCTCTTACAATTCTTAATTTTTACTCAGGCAAATGATGTTAAAGATGCCTTAAGCAATATGCTGTTTGGCTCTATTGAGCAAACACAATTAATCTTGTCTAAAAGAGCAGAAGATTACCAGTTAGCTTTAAGAGCACCTAATCAATTAAAAAATCTTTTTTTGTTGGTAAAACACATTTATAGCTATCCAGCCGAGCTGAAAAAAATTTTCTTTATTAGAACACTTTCTTTTAAAAATAAAGTATATCAACCGATTACGCCTTTGCTTGCTCATCCGGTACTCACTTCGGTTTTATATATCTCACATACCTTTAGACAGATTTATATTACTTATTCTGAACATAACAGGAGCATTGGTTTTTTCTCTTTTCTGGATGATATTCACCGTCTGGAGCATTTGGTTCCTTACTACCATTATTTTCAAGAAGGGCATGCCAAGGCAAAAAAATATTCTTCTCAAACAGGCATTATCAATATTCTTGGAGATACCTATTTTGGTGAAATGTATACCGAAAAGCGTAAGTCTAGAGGGCAAACAGATGCCTTACAGCAATATGGGTATCATTATTCATTTGAAAAAATACAGCCCTTTTTAGGTAAAAATGACATCAACATCGCTAACTTTGAAGCAGTATTTTCTTTAGAAAATCAATCGCCGTTAAAAGATAAAAAGCCATTTGTTTTAAAAGCAGATACTAAAAAAACATTAGAAGAATTTAAGAACATTCATCTAAATTATTTGGTCTTAGCAAATAACCATTTGAAAGATTACGGTGAGCAAGGATTAGCCTATACATTACAACAGTTGGATCAGGCGAGTATTTCTTATATTGGCGCTGGACTGAACCAGAAAGATGCTCACAATTACTTTGAAATCACTTTTGAGACTAAGCACTATGCGATTTTTAATGGTTATTGGCATAGAGACACAGCCTATCTGGATTATGACTTTTATGCGTTAGGATCAAGAAGTGGAGTAGCTTGCTTAAATGGCGTTTTACTTGAACAAATAATGCGTTATAAGCAGGCTCATCCAGAACGCAAAATTATTGTTATTTGTCATTGGGGTGTCGACTTTAAGCCTATTACAAAAGACCAAACTAAACTCGCGACTATTCTTACTCAAGCAGGAGCTGATCTGATCGTTGGTCATGGTGCTCATACTATTCAACCAATCCAGATCATCAATCAAAAGCCTGTTGTTTTTAATATAGGCAATGCAGTCTTTAATAGTGACGGTGAATATGAACAGCAAAATGCTTTGCCATTTGGCTGTATAGCTAGACTTGATTTGGCAAAAGATATCATTCGCCTTTACCCCATGTACACCAATAATTTACAAACATTTTGGCAGCCTTATCCTGTAGATGCGGAAGATTTCTCAAAGGCCAATGCTTACATGACATCTTTACTGACCCCTGAGAATTACATGGCATCCCAAGATAAATTAGGGAGATATCTTGAAGTTAAATTTTAAGGATATTGGTTGTAAGTCGATAAAATGGTTTGAAGTTGTGCTGGAGTAAACCCTAAATTTCTTAAGCCACCACTGCCTAATTTACATTCAGCACTTGTCATAATGTTGGTTGGAGTACGTTTTGTAGCCTTCGGGGCACAAACATGTTTTAGACCAAATACATGCCCCATCTCATGCACACTACCAGCCTGAATATTATAATTTAGACGGTTCCAATCTAATAAAATAAAAGGTTTGCCATTATTACGAAAGGCTCTGCTTGTTACATCTTCAAATTTCCATTTTGTTGAGTAGGCATCATAAATAAAAACAATGACTTCTTTACTTGCAGTGCGCTTAGGAAAACATGTATTTACACTGGCAGGAATAGTTTCAGTAGAAATGGGATAAGGCTGGTTAATTTGCTGTTTCAAATCACAATGTAACTTTGAGAACTCTTCATAAGGGATATAACGGTGTAATTTAAATTTGAAAATCTTATTATTTTTATCATCTACATAATATTTATTTAAAATCTTAATTTCCTTACGCATTTGTTGATAATTATCAAATTTTGTAGCCTGAGGAGTATTGGTAGTAAAAACAAAAGTGACGGGAACAATAGGCCGACCATCTGCAGATATGCTTGGACCTCTTTCTGAAAGCAGAGGGGGACGAGTAGTACAAGAAACACACAGTAAAGTTCCACTGATCAACAGCAATATTTTTTTCATGCGATTTTCCCTTGAGCTCATCTTCGAGTAGGTTTAATTTTATTCAAAAATTTTTATATGATATGAATAATGTCAACGTTTATGGATTCCATTTTGACAACTCAGTATGAACTACATCGACAAATTTTAGAAGTCATCGCTTTGATTCCATATGGAAAAGTTGCAACTTATGGCCAAGTTGCTCGTATGGCAGGTTTACCTAAACATGCCAGATTAGTTGGGTATGTGCTTAAACATCTTGAGACAGATCATCAGGTCCCTTGGCACCGTGTTATTAATTCGCAAGGTAAAATTAGCCTAAGTAAGTTTAATGAAAAGGGCGAAAATATTCAGCAGTTAAAGCTTGAAGCAGAGGGAATCTATTTATTAAATGGCAAAGTAAACTTAAAGCAATTTGCTTGGCAGCCTTAAAAGTATTTTAAAAATTGCCTGCCTTGCTACATTAAGCTAGACAGGCTTTTTAGTTTTAACGAACTATTAAAACCGGGATATGACTTTCACCTAAAACCTTTTGCGCAACACTTCCTAATACAAGTTTTCGTACACCTGTGCGGCCATGAGAACCCATCACAATCAGATCAGCATTAAGCTCTTGTGCAGCTTGAATAATTTCTTCGTGAACAACAAAACCTTCAAGTAATTTGGTTTCTACACTAAGACCTTCTTGCAAAAATTGTTGCTTGGCTTGCTCTAAAATATCTAGCAAATATGTTCTAGTACGCTCAATCAATTCATTGGTTTGCCCCGTCTTAACGTAAAGGTCAGCAATAATCGGGTCAAGTGCCATAACTTGTACAACCGTAATTTTACTGTTTAATGCTTTCCCAATTTTGATTGCTTCTTTCATAGCAACCATAGAAGTTTCAGAACCGTCAATTGGTACAAGAATATGTTGATATAACATGAGTTTATTCCTTATTGTAATGATGGTTATTTATTCAATACTTTATACTTCTTTTCTTACGATTGAAATTCGAGCACGTAATCATTTGTGTTTTTAAGCAAGAAATTCTTGCAAATATATTTTATTCGCTCTGTAATTTTTTAAGATGTGCTGTTAATGCATCTATATCATCCGTTTGTAAATATTCCCGCATTTTTAAAACTTGTTTTTCATCTAAATCATAAATTTTTAAAGCAAGTAGTTTTTCTATTTGCTCTTGAGGAAAACGGTATTTAATAATTTTTGCAGGTACGCCACCAACAATTGCATAGGGGGGGACATCTTTAGTGACCACAGCTCCAGTTGCAACAACAGCACCTTCACCGATTTTTACACCTTGCATAATCATTGCACGGCTTCCAATCCAGCAGCCATCTGCAATTATAGTGTCACCAGCGGCTAAAAAACTTCGGGTGTCAAAGGGAAATGTCGATATCCAGTCTGGCCGATGAAGTTGGTTACCACCCATCATAATCATGCATTCAGCGCCAAAACAAACAAAATTACCAATATAGAGCTGATCAATTGGCTTGTCTGGAGTAGAAGGCTTGTCATGTAGATACCGCACTACACAACGTTCAAAACCTTGATCCCAATATGCCGAGTAGTAAGAGTAATTCCCTTTAATATGGATATTTGGATTTTTCACAGTTTTGGAAATAAACTCAAATTCACACCAGTGACGAACAGGGGAGCCAATTAACTTTTCAGCCATAAGGGAAATATAAAAAAAGGGAATATGCCATTATACCGAATTGCGATTCAAGCTGAACCCATAATCTCAGCCCAGCCAGTGAATCAAATATTAAAGGGGATGCTAATTTGAACTAATTATTATGAGGAATACGTGCAATGACTTTAATCTCAAAATCAAAACCCGCTAGCCAAGTTACACCAACAGCGGTCCAGTTTGGATAAGGCTTTTTTGTAAAGATCTGATTTTTAACTTTCATAATACTTTCAAACTGCCGTTCAGGATCAGTATGAAAGGTGGTGACATCAATAATATCATCGAAAGTACAACCAGCTGCTTTCAGTGTCCCTGCTAAGTTCTTAAAAGCTTGGATTACCTGTTTTTCAAAATCAGGTACAGGCGAGCCATCCTCAAGACTACCAACCTGACCTGAAACAAAGAGTAAATCTTTCGATTGAATTGCGGCTGAATAACCATGCTGTTCATATAATGCATGACGGTCTTGAGGAAATATTGCAGTTCTCATCAGGTTTGTTCTCCTTCAGTATTTAAATATCAAATCAATAAATGTTGCTTAGATTTCACATACGCCTCGTATGTAAACATAATTGACATACGAGGCGTATGTCAATTAAAATTTTTTGTGATGATTCCTTGGTGAAATACATGTCTGTTCGTGAACAAAAGATGGCGGAAACCCGCAAGAAACTGATTGAAGTAGCACGTCGTGCATTTGCTGAATATGGCTATGCAGATACTTCAATGGATAAGCTCACGGCAGAAGCAGGGTTGACCCGTGGGGCGCTATACCATCATTTTGGCGATAAGCGTGGTTTATTTGCTGCAGTGGTCGATCAAATTGATTCACAAATGGCAGAATATGCCCAGCAGCATCGAGAGCAGCCTGATGATCTTTGGGAAGGGTTACTACTTGAAGGGCAGACCTATATACAAAATGCTTTGAATCCTGAGTTTCAGCGTATTGTGTTACGTGATGGACCTGCAGTGCTGGGCGATCCAGCGCATTGGCCAAGTCAAAATAGATGTCTGCAGTCTACACGTGAGTGCGTTGAACAGCTATTGGCAGCAGAACGAATTAAAATTGTAGATCCTGAAGCGGCAGCAGTGCTTTTAAATGGCGCTGCCATGAACGCAGCATTATGGGTGGCCTCTAGTGAATATCCTGAACAAGTACTTCCTGAAGCATTAAATGCTTTTCAAATCTTTGCATCAGGTTTTTTAAAAGATGCATAGTGAATTTTTTAATATTAGTCTGAAATATAAAAAACCCCTCAATTGAGGGGTTTTATAACTTAAGTATATCTATATAAAAATTAAATATATTCTACACTTACAACTTCGTATTCCACTTCGCCTTGAGGAGTGGTAATTTTTACTTCATCACCTTCATTTTTACCCAAAAGGCCACGTGCAATTGGCGAATTTACTGAAATTTTATTGATTTTAAAATCAGCTTCATCATCACCAACAATCTTATAAGTCTTGCGTTCTTCAGTATCAAGGTTTTCAATCGTTACCGTAACACCGAATACAACACGACCGTTTTGTTCTAAGTCTTTAACATCGATGACTTGTGCAGCACCCAATTTTCCTTCGATATCTTGGATACGGCCTTCACAGAAACCTTGCTGTTCACGAGCAGCATGATATTCTGCATTTTCTTTTAAGTCCCCATGTTCACGTGCTTCAGCAATCGCTTGAGTAATACGTGGACGTTCAACAGTTTTCAGATGTTGTAATTCTTTCTCTAAGGCGATTTTACCTTCAGGGGTCATTGGATAACGTTGCATTTCGGTCCCTCTTAAGTTGAGAAAACACAGTTAAAAAAATGAAAAAATCCCGCCACCGATAAGGTGGCGGGACTTATCGGAAAAAAATTAACCTACAGTTAAATCTTGCAAGCGGTATACATCCATTGGCAATTTCACAGCAAAGGCTTGGCAAACCGCTTCTGCACCATTGATAGTCGTTGTGTAATACACTTTGCCTTGTAGGGCAGCACGACGAATCATTGCAGAGTCATATTGAGCTTGTTTGCCTTCAGTAGTATTGACAATAAGGTGTATTTCACCATTTTTCAAGCGGTCAACAATATGTGGACGGCCTTCAGTTACTTTATTTACAGATTCACATTCTAAACCTGCTTCTTTAAGTACCTGATATGTTCCACCTGTTGCAACAAGTTTGAAGCCATATTCAACTAATTTCTTAGCAATATCAGCGATGTATTTCTTGTCTGACTCACGAACAGATAAGAACGCATGCTTTACTTCACCTTCAGTTGGCAAGCCTGGTAAGCGGTCATTTGAGCCTAAAACAGCCTTATAGAATGCTTCACCAAAGGTTTGACCAACACCCATTACTTCACCTGTAGATTTCATCTCAGGACCAAGCATTGGGTCTACGCCAGGGAATTTTGCAAATGGGAATACTGCTTCTTTTACTGCGAAACGATTTGGAATAATTTCTTTAGTAAAACCTTGAGACTCAAGTGATTGACCCGCCATACAACGAGCAGCTACTTTAGCTAAAGATTCACCAATACATTTCGATACGAATGGAACAGTACGTGATGCACGTGGGTTTACTTCAAGAACGTAAATATCGTTGCCTTTCACTGCGAACTGAACGTTCATTAAACCAACTACACCAAGTTCTTTTGCCATCGCAATTGTTTGACGACGCATCTCATCCTGAATCTCTTTAGAAAGAGAGTAAGGAGGGATAGAACATGCAGAGTCACCTGAGTGAATACCTGCTTGTTCGATGTGTTGCATAATACCGCCAATCACGACATCTTTACCGTCAGATACGCAGTCAACATCAACTTCAGTTGCATCATCAAGGAAGTGGTCAAGAAGAACAGGTGCTTCATTAGAAGCCTGTACTGCTTCACGAAGATAACGTTTAAGTTCATCTTCGTTATAGACGATTTCCATTGCACGGCCACCTAATACATAAGATGGGCGAACAACTAATGGATAGCCAACTTTCGCAGCTTCAGAGATACCTTCTTCAGCAGATTTTACGATGCTGTTGTTTGGTTGACGAAGCTGTAAACGTTGAATCATTTGTTGGAAACGTTCACGGTCTTCTGCACGGTCAATTGCATCTGGAGATGTACCGATAATTGGAGTACCAGCTTCTTCTAAAGCACGTGCCAATTTAAGTGGAGTCTGACCACCGTATTGTACGATTACGCCTTTAGGCTTCTCTGTACGTACGATTTCAAGTACATCTTCAAGTGTTACAGGTTCGAAGTATAGACGATCAGATGTGTCATAGTCGGTAGAAACAGTTTCAGGGTTACAGTTCACCATGATTGTTTCATAACCGTCTTCACGCATTGCTAAAGCAGCGTGTACACAGCAGTAGTCAAATTCGATACCTTGACCAATACGGTTTGGACCACCACCAATAACCATGATCTTGTCACGATTTGATGGGTTAGCTTCACACTCTTCATCGTAAGTCGAGTACATATATGCTGTACCAGATTCAAACTCGGCAGCACATGTATCAACACGTTTGTAAACAGGGTAAACACCCAAGTTCCAACGCTGCTTACGGAATTGCTTTTGAGAAATACCCATGAGGTTCGCAATACGAAGGTCAGATAAACCTTTACGTTTGAACGAACGGATATTTTCAGCAGTGAGATCACCAAAACCTAAAGTTTTTACTTGAGCTTCTGTGTTGACGATATCTTGAATTTGGATCAAGAACCAACGGTCAATTTTAGTTGCTTCAAATACATCATCTAAAGAGAAACCGTGACGGAATGCATCTGCTACGTACCAAATACGTTCAGGTCCCGGAACTTTAAGCTCTTTTAGAATAGTTTCTTTTACATTTGTTGCACCAGCTTCGATTTTCTCATCGAAACCGCTTACGCCAACTTCAAGACCACGTAATGCTTTTTGTACAGATTCCTGGAAGTTACGACCAATAGCCATGACTTCACCAACAGATTTCATCTGAGTGGTTAATACAGGTTCTGCTTGTGGGAATTTCTCGAAGTTAAAACGAGGAATCTTTGTTACAACGTAGTCAATTGATGGTTCAAAGCTTGCAGGAGTTACGCCACCAGTGATGTCATTTTTCAATTCATCAAGGGTGTAACCAACAGCAAGTTTGGCTGCGATTTTTGCAATTGGGAAACCAGTTGCTTTAGACGCAAGCGCAGAAGAACGAGATACACGTGGGTTCATCTCGATCACAACCATACGGCCGTCTTTCGGGTTAATACCGAACTGAACGTTAGAACCACCTGTCTCAACACCAATTTCACGAAGAACTGCAACTGAAGCATTACGCATCAATTGATATTCTTTGTCAGTTAAGGTTTGAGCCGGTGCTACAGTGATTGAGTCACCTGTGTGAACGCCCATTGGGTCGAAGTTTTCGATCGCACATACGATAATACAGTTGTCGTTTTTGTCACGAACAACTTCCATTTCGTATTCTTTCCAGCCAATTAAAGATTCGTCGATCAATAATTGGTGAGTAGGAGAGAGGTCGAAACCACGTTCACAAATCTCAAGGAATTCTTCGCGGTTATATGCAATACCACCGCCTGAACCGCCCATAGTGAATGACGGACGGATAATTACTGGGAAACCAAAGCGAGATTGAATTTCCAATGCTTCTTCCATTGTTTCAGCAATGGCAGCTTTTGGACATTCCAAGCCGATTTTGCGCATTGCTTCATCAAACAATTTACGGTCTTCAGCTTTTTCAATTGCTTCTTTCGTTGCACCAATAAGTTCTACGCCGTATTTTTCTAATACACCATTTTCATCAAGTGCAAGTGCGCAGTTAAGTGCAGTTTGTCCACCCATAGTAGGGAGTACTGCATCTGGGCGCTCTTTTTCAATGATTTGAGCAACAGTTTGCCAAGTAATTGGCTCAATATAAGTTGCATCAGCCATTGAAGGGTCAGTCATAATGGTTGCTGGGTTAGAGTTAACCAAAATAACACGATAGCCTTCTTCACGAAGTGCTTTACATGCTTGAGCACCAGAATAGTCAAACTCACAAGCTTGACCAATGACAATTGGACCAGCACCAATAATTAAGATGCTTTTAATATCCGTACGTTTAGGCATTATTCGCTCCTTAATTACTGTTTAGATGCTTCAATAAGTTCGATGAAATGATCGAACAAAGGTGCACAATCATGTGGACCTGGGCTTGCTTCAGGGTGACCTTGGAAGCTGAAAGCTGGTTTGTCTGTACGATGAATCCCTTGTAGAGTGCCATCGAATAATGATTTATGCGTTGCTTTTAAGTTAGCCGGTAATGTTTCTGCATCTACAGCAAAACCATGGTTTTGAGATGTAATCATCACTGTACCATCTTCAAGATTTTGTACAGGGTGGTTCGCACCGTGGTGACCATGATTCATTTTTACAGTTTTTGCACCAGAAGCGAGTGCCAAGATTTGGTGTCCTAAACAGATACCAAATACAGGTAATGTTGTGGTTTCAACAATAGTTTTTACAGCTTCGATAGCGTAATCACAAGCAGCTGGGTCGCCAGGGCCGTTTGAAAGGAATACGCCATCCGGATTAAGTGCTAATACTTTTTCAGCCGGAGTTTCAGCAGGGACAACAGTGAGTTTACAACCGCGGTCTGCAAGCATACGCAAGATGTTGGTTTTGACACCATAATCGTATGCAACCACATGGTATTTTAACTCAGGTTGAGTAAAGCCTTTACCTAATACCCACGAACCTTCAGACCATTCAAAGCCTGTCGGGTCACAGCACTCTTTTGCAAGGTCTAAACCATTTAAACCACCAAAAGCGCGAGCTTTAGCAATAGCTTCTTCTTCAGTAATATTTTCGCCGGCAAGGATGCAACCATTTTGTGCACCTTTATCACGTAAAATACGAGTAAGTTTACGTGTGTCAATATCAGCAATTGCGACAACATTGTGCGCTTGCAAATATTCACTTAATGATTGCTCAGAACGGAAGTTGCTGTGTAATAGTGGAAGGTCACGAATAATTAAACCATTCGCCCATACTTTATGGATACGACCAGATTCAACGTCTTCTTCGTTGCAACCAGTGTTACCAATATGAGGGTAAGTTAATGTCACAATTTGTTGTGCATAACTTGGGTCAGTCAAAATTTCTTGATAGCCTGTCATGGCTGTGTTAAAAACGACTTCTCCAGTCGTACTTCCCGTTGCGCCGATTGACGTTCCTTTAAAGATCGTTCCATCTGCGAGGGCTAAAATGGCGGGGGTGCTCAAACCAAAGCTCCTGAATTTCGGCTGTAAAAAAGCGAGTAGACCTAAAAAAGATAGGCGATGTTCTAAAAAAACATGCCCCTCCTCACTGGTCTGCTCGCTTGTAACTTAACAGCGCATTATACGCATGGAACCTTAAAAAGTCTATTTATTTTCTATTAAAAAATTTAATTCATTGCTTGCTTTTAGCAAAAAAATTCATCCACTTGTCTGAAATTGATACTTTTAGCAAATTGTCTGACAATCTGGCTGCTGAAATTGTCTAATTCCTCTTATTGTAGTGTTAGCTAAAAAATAAACAATACGAGGAAATAGCATGAGCGATAACCAAGTTTCAAAAGACATAGCTGAGAATACTTCATCAGTAGCAGAGACTGTAAAAACAGAAGTAGCTGAAGCTAAAGAGGCCGTAGCCAAAACGACGACTCGAGCTAAAAAAGCGGTTAGCACTAAAGCTACACAGGTAAAAGAAGTTGTAGCTGAAAAAACAGAACAGGTCAAAGAAGTGGCTCACGAAGCGACTTCGCAAGTTAAAGAAGCTATTGCAGAAACACAAGAGCAAGTAAAAGCTGTAATTAATGAGACCGAAGAAAAGATTGAAGCTGAAACACAAGAATTGAATCAGAACATTCACAATCAATTTGCTCAGATTAAACAAGATATTTTACAGCGTCTTGATGTGATTAAAGCTCAGTTCAATACTTCACAAGAAGGATTGAATGAATTAAAAAATACTTTAAAAGCTGAAATCAATGCATTAATTGAAGATCTAACCAAAGTGACTAAGGAACTTAAAGGTGACATTAGCCAAATTTCTTTAAAACACAAAGACTCTTTAACTGAAAGCTTAAAACGCACTAAAAATAATGCGGTTGAAGCTTGGAACAAAGCAAGAGACCACTAAAGATTTAGCATTAAAAGTTAATAAAAAAAGCGAGAATTAATTTCTCGCTTTTTTGTTTTTTAAAACTCATGCAGCCAATCACGTTTATTGTGAAAATCAGCATGTTTTCCACTATGCTGCATTGCATAGTACTGCATACCATCTTTTGTTTTTAAAACAGCAGTCAAACCTAGATAAAGGTTTGCCCATTTTAAGCGGTGCTGTTGCATAAACTGGCTTAAGTCAAGACTTACATTTAACCCATAGTGGGTACGTTTGAGATGATTCAATTCGATATCGTAAGCAACGAGGGGAGGCATGCTTTCCGGATAGCGATATTCTTCAAACTGGTAAGTCTGCCATGCTTGAGAAGGGGAAAGATTAATTTCCCGGTAGAAATCTTCATCATGCACGCCAATGAAAATTTCAAAACAAGTTTCTTCCCACAAAAAGTCCTGGCGAGGATGAGCTGCGACTTCTTGGGGCCAGATAATTATTTGGTTTGGATCACGAATCCAAAAACCCACATTTAATGTATATGGGGCTTGCTGTTCAATTGCGCCAACAACAGAAACAGCATGAAAACGATCAAAAGCTGAAAGTTCGTAACTTGCCATAAGTAGTCAATAAGTTAGTTTGCTAAGTGTGCGTGACGAACAAGGTTAGATAAATGTTGATTTTGCTTAGCTGCTTTTTTATAGAGTAAAACAATTTTACCAATTTTCTGGACAGCTTCAGCACCAGTTGCTTCTACAATCGCATCAATTACTGCGGCACGAGCTTCACGGTCTTCACCAGCAATTTTTACCTTGATGAGTTCATGATCGTTTAAAGCACGGAGCGTTTCTTCAATAACAGCGTCTGTTAAGCCTTGTCCACCAATCATGACAACCGGATTAAGCACATGACCAATTTGACGTAAACGTTTACGTTCATGAATAGATAAAGCGGCCATTAAAAATACCTGATTTTAAAAACGACTTAGTATAGCAAAAAACTTAAAATCAAATGTACGAAAAACTGTATAAATAATCGATCAACATTATTGGAAAAAAACTGTAAAAGTTATTGAGATTACGTTACATCCGTACTGTAATGAGAGTAATTTTCACGTACAATGAGCAATCAGAAGTTTTTTTGATATTTAGTGAGTTATGGCAACACGCATCACCAACCAAAAATTGTCTAAAAGTAGTCGTGCGTGGATGAGGGAACATCTAGACGATCCTTTTGTAAAAAAAGCACAAAAGGAAGGATATCGTGCACGAGCAGCGTATAAACTTCTTGAAATTCAAGAAAAATATAAGTTGATCAAGCCAGGCATGACAGTGGTGGACTTGGGAGCAGCTCCTGGGAGTTGGTCACAAATCGCTGGGAAACTCGTTGGTAGTAAAGGATTGGTTATTGCTTCCGATATTTTACCTATGGATGCTTTGCCAGATGTCACTTTCTTACAAGGCGACTTCAGAGAAGAAGCTGTATTTGAAAAATTGTTAAATATTTTAAACGGAAGACAAGTAGACATTGTAATTTCTGATATGGCCCCCAATACATCAGGTAATAGGGCTGTTGATCAACCTCGACAGATTTACTTGTGTGAACTTGCTTTAGACTTTGCTCAGAAAGTCTTGGGTCCAAATGGACAGTTTGTTGTTAAAGTGTTCCAAGGCGCAGGATTTGATGAGTTTCGTAAACAAGTCGTTGATAGTTTTGATGTGTTAAAAACAGCAAAACCAGCAGCTTCTCGGGCACGATCTAAAGAAGTTTTTTTGGTTGGACAAGGGCGTAAGAAAGCATTGCAATAAAGTTTACTTGCCAAGCTCCTAAAAATTGTGCATTTTGTATCTTTTAGGTTATCCGCAAGCAAGACAATTGCTGTTTTTAAGACGATCGGCCAAGTTTGGGCATGATCAAATTAGATTGATATGGGAATAAAGCTTTGAGCGATTACTTCAAGAATGCCGTATTGTGGCTAATAATACTTGGTGTTCTGATTTTAATTTTCAGTAATATCAGTGACCGCAATAAGCCAACTGCAATGAAATATTCAGATTTTGTTGCAGCGGTGAATGCTGGCCAAATTAAGCAAGTCACGATTGACGGTTTAAATATTAGTGGTGAAAAAACTAACGGATCTCAGTTTGAAACTGTTCGTCCGCAGGTTGAAGACACTGAACTTATGCCAAGCTTAAACAAGCAAAATGTTGTTGTAGAGGGCACAGCACCACAACGTCAAGGCATTTTGATGCAACTTCTCATTGCTAGTTTCCCTGTACTGTTAATCATTTTGTTATTCATGTTCTTTATGCGTAACATGGGTGGTGGTGCAGGCGGCAAAAATGGTCCGATGAGTTTTGGTAAGTCGAAGGCAAAAATGCTTTCTGAAGACCAAATCAAAGTGACTTTTGCTGACGTTGCCGGTTGTGATGAAGCGAAACAAGAAGTTGTGGAAATTGTAGATTTCTTAAAAGATCCTGCAAAATTCAAACGCTTGGGCGCTACTATTCCACGTGGCGTGCTTATGGTTGGTCCTCCAGGTACTGGTAAAACGTTATTAGCCAAAGCAATTGCTGGTGAAGCAAAAGTTCCATTCTTTAGCATTTCTGGTTCTGACTTTGTTGAGATGTTTGTGGGTGTGGGTGCGTCCCGTGTCCGTGATATGTTTGAACAAGCAAAACGTCATGCGCCATGTATTATCTTTATTGATGAGATTGACGCAGTAGGTCGTCACCGTGGTTCAGGTACAGGTGGTGGTCATGATGAACGTGAGCAAACCTTAAACCAAATGCTCGTAGAGATGGACGGTTTTGAAGGTAATGAAGGCGTAATCGTTATTGCTGCGACTAACCGTGTTGACGTATTAGATAAAGCATTGTTACGTCCAGGCCGCTTCGACCGTCAAGTTATGGTTGGTTTACCTGACATCCGTGGTCGTGAACAAATTCTGAATGTACATTTGAAAAAATTGCCTTCAGTTACTGGTGTAGATGTTAAAGTTTTATCTCGTGGTACGCCTGGTTTCTCTGGTGCTCAGTTGGCAAACCTTGTAAATGAAGCTGCTTTGTTTGCTGCTCGCCGTAATAAGAACACTGTCGATATGCATGACTTTGAAGATGCAAAAGACAAGATCTATATGGGTCCTGAACGTAAATCAATGGTTCTACGTGAAGAAGAGCGTCGTGCAACTGCTTACCATGAAGCTGGACATGCAATTGTTGCTGAGATTTTACCGGGTACTGACCCTGTGCATAAGGTAACAATTATGCCGCGTGGTTGGGCTTTAGGTGTAACTTGGCAGTTACCTGAACAAGATCAGATTAGCCACTATAAAGACAAAATGCTAAATGAAATTGCAATTTTGTTTGGTGGACGTATTGCTGAAGAAGTCTTCATTCAGCAACAATCGACTGGTGCTTCAAATGACTTCGAACGTGCTACAAAAATGGCTCGTGCGATGGTAACGAAGTACGGTATGTCTGACAAAATGGGTGTGATGGTTTACGAAGATGAAAACCAAAATGGATTCTTCGGTAACGTAGGTAGCCGTACAATTTCTGAAGCGACTCAACAACAAGTTGATCAGGAAGTACGCCGTATTTTAGATGAACAATATAAAGTTGCTCGTGATATCTTGGAAAATAATAAAGATATCGCCCATGCAATGGTTAAAGCGTTGATGGAATGGGAAACTATTGATCGTGACCAAATCCGTGACATCATGGAAGGCCGCGAACCTCAACCACCGAAAGTTTATATTGCTGAAAATCCGGTATCTGCGTTTGAGCCGCCAAAAGATGGTCCATCTACTCCGCCGCCATTACCAGCGATGAATTAAGTTAATTAATAAAGAAGCCACAGTCATGTGGCTTTTTTATTTGTCTTAACTTTGGATAAAGCTGAAAAGAAATCGACAGCATGTAAAGCTTACTTGCTAAAATAGCCGCTGATTTTGAACCGGAGCTTTTTATGCAGTTAATATCTTTACCAAAGCAGATTTTACAGTGTGGACAGCTTCAATTAGATTTATCTCAGCCCCATGTTATGGGTATCTTAAATGTCACTCCTGATTCTTTCAGTGATGGTGGTAAACATAACCAATTAGACCAAGCGGTTGATCATGCACTTAGTATGATTGAGCAAGGCGCGACTATTATTGATATTGGGGGGGAATCTACCCGACCTGGTGCTTCAGAAGTTGTAGTAGAAGAAGAAGTGCGACGTGTGGTACCTGTGGTCGAGGCTTTATCTCACCATAACGTTATTTTGTCGATCGACACAAGTCAGCCAGAAGTTATTCGCGCAGCAAAAGCAGCAGGGGCACATATCTGGAATGATGTCCGTGCCTTAACACGTCCCAATGCTTTAAAAACTGCCGTAGAATTAGATATACCTGTAGTAATTATGCATATGCGCGGTGAACCAACGACAATGAATCAGTTGGATCAGTACACTGATGTAACACTCGATGTGATGCAAGAGTTGCAACAGCGTATTGATGAGGCTTTGGCTGCTGGGGTAAAAAAGCACAATATTATTGTTGATCCTGGATTTGGCTTTGCGAAAAATGCCCAGCAAAATTTAAAACTATTAAAAGAATTTTGGAAACTTAATGAACTTGGTTATCCAATTTTATCCGGGCTTTCTCGTAAACGTTTCATAGGTGAAGCTTTACAAGGTGTTCCTGCAGATCAACGTGCTGTGGGAAGTGTAACTGGGCATTTGCTTAGTATTCAGCAGGGAGCATCCATTGTAAGAGCACATGATGTGAAGGAAATGCATGAAGCAATTTTAGTTTGGAAAGCGATACAGCAAGCTTAAATAATGACGTTATAAAATTGGACTCACTCAGTGCTCATTAAAATAGAGTGGATGAGTGAGTCGGGTAAATATCTCGTGATTTTTACGAAAATATGTTATAAGCGGCAAGTTTTTGCTGTTGTGTAAACTTTTGTATGTTTGAAGACTTACTTCTCCCAATGTTTGATGATGAATATTATCCAGATATTTTGGTCGCTGAACTCAAGCAGCTTATTGAGCAATTTGCTAAAAAAGTTCAAAAACCTGCTTTAGCTGAGCAAGATATCTATCGATATGCTCATCAAACTGTAAATGAAATTAATGAAATGAAGCCACAGTTCGAAGATCTAGACTCATCGCTTGATGATAGTGCTGCTGATTATATTGCTGAGGCAATGATGATGGTGGTACAAGATGCAGGATATTTAGATCTGGAAATGGAAGAGTTGGTGATGAATCGAGAGTGGTGATTACTCTCGATTTTCAAAATTTTTGAGAGCTTCTAATAAATGACATGTCTCGTCTAAATGAACTTCGTCTATTTTCTCAATTTTTAAAATTAAATTTCCATTCTGCTGTTCATTTACTTCTGCCAATACGCTGACCCAATAGTTTTTTTGTTGCTGCTGTAGCTCTTTAAATTGAGTAAATATCTCTTGAGGGGCTTCAATTAGATAGTCATCTTGAGTAATAGATCAGCGTACAAAGTGCCAATCATTATTTTTGAACAAGATTGTACCGTTAAATATATCTTCGGCATTTGCAAAGGGTATAAAAAAGAGTAGAGCGGATATAAATATTAATATTCTGATCATGGTATTATTTTCATCAGGCGTAAAAAAACCAGCTTACGCTGGATTCTTTATGGCACCAAATTCAATAGTTGAAAATGGTGCCCGGGGCCGGACTCGAACCGGCACGCTTTGAGGGCGGGGGATTTTAAATCCCCTGTGTCTACCTATTTCACCACCCGGGCATGTGCGCAATAATAGAGGACAAGTGCGCGATTGGCAAGAGAAAAACAGAGAGTTTGCTTTATTTTCAATCAGTTCTTATCAGTATTTATATAAATTAACCAATTTATGTCATGATTTGTTCATCAAACTGAGATCAGTTGTTCATCTTCTCTACTTAAGTTTAAGACACTCATTGCTTAAAACTTAGGTAATTTTATGTCAGAGAAAATTTCACGCCGAGAATTAATTCAAAAAAGTCTACTCGGTTTTGGGGCTTTATCTATACCTGTTGCTTTTACAGGTTGTAATGATGGCTCAGATGATGAAAGCCCAGAAATACAAGCAGATTTTCTTCATGGTGTCGCAAGCGGGGATCCTCTACAAGATAAAGTTATTTTGTGGACACGAGTAACACCGACAGACTCTGGGGTGCGCTTAAAAGTTGTATGGGAAATTTCAACCGATAATCAGTTTAAACAAAATTTAAAGACGGGAATGGTTGAAACAAGCAAGACTGATGACTTTACAGTGAAAGTTGATGCAGCTGGGTTACAAGCAGATACGGTGTACTACTACCGTTTTAAATTTGGTAATAAAGTTACACCAGTTGGGCAGACGAAAACATTACCAACATCCACCAATAAAGTGAGCTTTGCAGTATGTTCTTGTTCTAACTATCCTGCGGGTTACTTTTATGTTTATCGTGAAATGGCAAAACAAAACGTCGATGTCATTATTCATTTGGGTGACTATATTTATGAATATGGTTCAGATGGCTATGCGACGGAAGATGCAATAAAACTAGGCCGTAATTTACCTGCCGATAATAATAAAGAAATTATTAAATTAGATGATTACCGCAAACGTTATGCGCTTTATCGTCAAGATAAAGATTTGCAAGCAGCTCATCAGCGCCATCCTTTTATTGTGATTTGGGATGACCATGAGTTGGCAAATGATGCTTGGCGTGAGGGGGCGGAAAACCATCAAAGTAATGAAGGGGCCTTTTCGGACCGTAAATTAGCTGCCCTACAGGCCTATTTTGAATGGATGCCAATTCGTCCAGTTTCTAGTACAGATCATTTAAATATTTATCGCCAGTTTAACTTTGGCTCTCTTGTTCAGTTAACCATGCTAGATACGCGTATTATTGCGCGTGATAAGCAGCTTGCATATACAGACTACATGACGGCTACAGGCTTGGATATTGCTAAGTTTCAGGCAGATTTAACTAATCCGGTGCGTACTTTGATGGGGTATACGCAAAGAGATTGGTTGGTCGATAAATTAAAGCAATCTACAGCAACATGGAATGTAGTAGGACAGCAAGTATTAATGAGTAAAATGTGGATTCCAGCTGAGTTGTTGGCGTCTTTAGGGCAAATTACTTCAGGAGGAACTTCGCCTGAGGCGCTTGCTAAGATGAATGCACAAATTACCGAGTTGGTCGCTTTAAAACTTCGTTTACAACAAAATGATCCGACATTAACAGCCCAAGAAAAAGCAAGAATTATGACGGTTGCGCCATATAATCTCGATGCTTGGGATGGTTACTATGCTGAGCGAGAGTTTGTGTACGATAAATTGGCAGAGTTTAATAAAAAGATCATTGTGTTAGCCGGGGATACACATAATGCATGGGCATCTTATTTATATAGCCAGAAAGGGAAATATGTTGGAGTTGAACTGGCGACGAGTTCTGTATCGTCTCCAGGTTTGGAAAAATATTTAAGTATTCCACTGGCTCAGCTTCAACAGTTTGAATTTGCATTTACTACATTAATTGATGAATTGGTTTATTGTAATTTAAATCAACGAGGATATTTGTTGGTTACTCTAGATCAGGTGCAAGTTCATTCTGAGTGGAGATTTGTAGATTCAATTAAAAATACCGAATATCAGATAGATTCAAGCCGACAAAACGATATTGTATTGAATCTAAATTTGATGCCGTTAAAACAAGGTCAAAAGACTGCTTGAAATTATAGAAAATTAGAGGGTTGCTGAGGTAACCCTTTTTTTAGGCATAAAAAAACCAGCTTACGCTGGATTCTTTATGACACCATATTCAGTACTTGAAGATGGTGCCCGGGGCCGGACTCGAACCGGCACGCTTTGAGGGCGGGGGATTTTAAATCCCCTGTGTCTACCTATTTCACCACCCGGGCTTTACCAAATTTGGAGGCGGAGGTCGGAATCGAACCGGCGTCCACGGAGTTGCAGTCCGCTGCATGACCACTCTGCCACCCCGCCTGCATTTGGTGATGCACATATTAGCAACCTTTACAAAAAAAACAATACTGTTTTGAGCGAAGATGCACATAAAAACAACATCTAGAATAAAATTGTCGAAATTATCATGTATTATTGGCACATTAAATTCATGTCTACCTTGGAGATGTGCTGTGGCATTGGTTTTAGACGGTCGTGCATTAGCAAAGCAAATTGAAGAAAATTTGTTGGTACGTGTTGAAGCTTTAAAAGCGAAAACAGGTCGTACCCCAATTTTAGCGACTATTTTGGTTGGGGATGATGGTGCTTCTGCAACTTATGTACGTATGAAAGGGAATGCCTGCCGCCGAGTAGGTATGGATTCATTAAAAATCGAATTACCACAAGAAACCACAACAGAACAATTATTAGCTGAAATTGAAAAGCTTAATGCCAATCCAGATGTTCACGGTATTCTTTTACAGCATCCAGTTCCTGCACAAATTGATGAGCGCGCATGTTTTGATGCGATCTCTTTAGCAAAAGATGTAGATGGCGTAACTTGCCTTGGTTTTGGCCGTATGGCAATGGGTGAAGCTGCATATGGTTCAGCGACTCCTGCTGGCATTATGACGATTCTTAAAGAAAACAATATCGAAATTGCTGGCAAACACGCGGTTGTAGTTGGTCGTTCAGCAATTTTAGGTAAACCAATGGCAATGATGTTGTTGCAAGCAAATGCGACAGTAACGATTTGTCATTCACGTACACAAAACTTACCTGAGCTTGTGAAACAAGCTGACATTATTGTTGGTGCTGTAGGTAAAGCTGAACTTATTCAAAAAGACTGGATTAAACAAGGTGCAGTTGTTGTAGACGCTGGTTTCCATCCACGTGATGGCGGCGGTGTAGGCGATATTCAATTACAAGGTATTGAAGAAATTGCTTCTGCTTATACACCAGTACCAGGTGGTGTTGGTCCAATGACCATTACAACTTTGATTCGTCAAACTGTAGAAGCTGCTGAAAAAGCTTTAGGTTAATTTAATTTATTCACGGCGGCGTCCTACCGTTTAACGCAAATGTTAGGAGCTCGTATGTTACTTTTCTTTCGGGATGAGTAGCGAATGCTACGCAAGACCAAAACGGTTGCACTAATTAAAGCAGTGGAATTGAACTAATGTATTTTTAGTAACTAGCCACTATCATGCTTTAAGCTACTGTTTTAGTCTTGCTCGCGATGCAGATGATCAAATAGTAATTATAAATTGTTGAGCTTATTTATGAGCTGCACCTTTCAATTGACCAAAGCCCCTGAACATTTACTTCAAGCCTTACATGAAGTCATTCCTCATTGTGAATTAATGGCACAACAGTTGCCAGAAACTCCAATTTCTTTATGGTTGATTCCACCTGTTTTTCCAACTGATCGGTTGGATGACGAAGTTATTCGCCGTATCTGGAATGACACGCCGTATTGGATTTTCTGTTGGGCATCAGGCTTGGCGATGGCTCAGTGGATACTTGCAGAGCCGCACCATGTTAAAGATAAAGTGGTGTTAGATTTCGGAGCAGGTTCTGGTGTAGTGGCAATTGCTGCAAAAATGGCAGGAGCAAAACGCGTAATCTGCTGTGATATTGATCAGGTTAGTCTAAATGCTTGCCGTGAAAATGCTTTACTTAATGATGTAGAGCTCGAATATTTAGATGATTTATATAAGGCTGAACAAGTCGATGTTTTACTTGCTGCCGATGTGTTATATGACCAATGTAATCGCTTTTTCTTAGATGAATTTTTAAAATTTGCACCAGAAGTATGGGTAGCAGATAGCCGTGTTAAAAATTTTAGTCATCCAAAATATGAAAAAATTGAAGAAAGAAGTGCAACAACTTGGCCAGATCTGGATGAAGCAAAAGAATTTAGAAATGTAAGTTTTTATAAGACGCTGTAAGAGAACAGCGTCTTTTTTTATGTTATGAACAAGTATAACGAACGACTTTTAATGTACTTGGACGTGCTTCAAGTGCTTGGCGTGTCGCATAATCTTCACCATTATTTAAGCTAGGTGTATTTGATAAGCCAAAAGAAGCGCGGGTTTCACCTAGTTGAATTCCGTAATGCTCATCTTTAGCTGGATTAGGAATTTCATTAATGCTTAAGATTGATAATTTATAAACTTTCTGAGCACCTAACACATTTTGACAAGCACGTTGCAATTTACGCTCATCAAGTTGCTGGTTACTACGACCAGCTAAAGTGTAAGCTAAAGTCGCTGAAGTTTTTGTTTGGTTTTCAATCTGGTAGCCAGTTGAACCATTATATTGTCGAGGCGTAGTCTGACAGGCAGTTAAAATGAACATACTACTTAATGCCAAACATAGAATACTTTTATTCATCAGTATCGTCCTTATTTTCTTATATGAAGTATCTCATAAAATAGAAACGTTGTTGGAGCTTATTCACTAAGTTAGAGCTAACATTCACTTATGATATTAGCTCTAATTGAAGAATTTTAATGTTCTTTAATTTTTGAATGATGCTTGGTGTCTTTCATGAAGATATAAATCAGCAATGAAATGAAAATCATGATACTGACGTAAATAAAGAACCAAGATTCGTGCCCGGCTTCTTTAAAACTTAATGCGAAAAACTCGGCTGTACCACCAAATAAAGTATTCGCAATTGCATAAGGTAATGCGACACCTAAAGCTCGAATATGTGCAGGGAAAAGTTCAGCTTTCACTACAGCATTAATTGATGTGTAGCCAGTTACCATAACCAGTCCACCTAAACATAGCCAGAAAGCAGTCCAGTAGTTATGCGTGTTTGCAAGTGTATCAAACAAAATATAAGTGAATAAAACACCTGTGACCCCGAAGGCGATCATAAGCGGTTTACGGCCAATCCGATCTGATAAGGCACCTGCCAATGGCTGTAAGCACATAAAGATGAATAAGGCTAAAGTGGTAATTTGAGTAGCCTCAGGCTTGGTAAAACCAGAAGTATTCACTAAATATTTCTGTAAATAGGTGGTGTAAGTATAAAAAGCTAAAGTACCACCAGCAGTTAGGAATAATACAGTGAAGGCCTCTTTAGGATAATGTTTAAATAAAGCAAACATTCCTGATTTCGGCTGATCTGTTTCTGCTTGAGCGTTTTTAAAGGATTGAGTTTCCAATAAGCCACGACGAATACGGAACACCACAATAGCTAAAAGGGCTCCGATGAAAAACGGAACACGCCATCCCCAGTCATGTAGCTGTTCTTCGGTAAGTATCATTTGCAAGATGAGTAGTACGCATAAAGCTGTAAGCTGTCCTGCAATTAAAGTGACATATTGAAAGCTTGAGAAAAAACCACGACGATCTTTTTCTGCCATTTCACTTAAATACGTTGCACTTGCGCCATATTCACCGCCTACACTTAAGCCTTGAATTAAACGTGCAATAACCAAAAGCAATGGAGCAAATACACCAATACTTTCGTAGGAAGGTGTAACAGCAATCAGTAGCGAACCGATACACATTAAAGTAACGGAAAGCGTAAGGCCCGCTTTACGTCCTTTACGGTCAGAATAGATCCCCATAATCCATGCGCCAATGGGACGCATAAGGAAACCCACTGCAAAAATAGCTGCAGCTTGAAGAAGTTGAGCGGTTTGACTTCCTTTTGGGAAAAATGCATGAGCAAAATAGAGCGTAAATGCGGCATATACATACCAGTCGTACCATTCGACAAGGTTACCGGCAGAACCGCCCAAAATTGATTTTAGACGGGTTTTTGTATCTAAATTAGAATGTGGAGTTGTTGCGGTAGAAGGTTGATCAACCATGATTCGCTCCATGTTTCGCTTGGGTTGAATGCTAAAAAAGAGAAGATTTATTCCGTTTTTACATATTATCTACAGGAGTATTTCACTTTATTTTTTTTATGTCTGTAAAACAATGTTTATTATTTAAGCAAAGGAATAAGTTGAATATTTATGTGATTTCAAAATAGCCGATCAGCATATTTTTATCTTCTAATTTCAATATTTTTCTTATTACTTTTTTCCATGCAGTAAAAAATTGATAAAGAATGGGTAATGTTTGGACGAAGAAACCCTATGCCACTTAAAAATAATGATATATTCCAAAGAAAATTTTAAATAAATACAGTTAGGCATGATGTTTTTGCATTGTGGGCTAGATGTGTGTGGAAAATGAAAGGGACATTCAGATGTCAAATTGCCCGAAAAAATATATTGTTGCTTTTGATCAGGGAACAACAAGCTCAAGAGCAATTGTTTTAGATCATGATGCGAACGTTGTCAGTATTGCTCAAAGAGAATTTACCCAGATTTATCCTCAGCCAGGTTGGGTTGAGCATGATCCTATGGAAATTTGGGCAACTCAAAGTGCTGTATGGGTCGAAGCATTGGCTCAAGCTGGCATCAAGAGTGAGCAAGTTGCGGCAATTGGAATTACAAACCAGCGGGAAACCACCATTGTCTGGGACAAAAAAACAGGAAGACCTATTTACAATGCGATTGTTTGGCAAAGCCGACAAACAACGGAAATATGCAATCAACTGTATAAAGCAGGTTGGCAAGAATATATCCGTAAGGCCACCGGTTTAGTCATTGATCCATATTTCTCGGCCACAAAAATTAAATGGATTTTGGATCATGTTGAAGGCAGCCGTGAGCGTGCTGAACGGGGAGAGTTATTATTCGGTACGGTGGACACCTGGCTCATTTGGAAACTAACTAATGGGGCTGTTCATGTCACTGATTTTACCAATGCATCTCGAACCATGCTGTTTGATATCGAAAAGCTTGAGTGGGATGAAAAACTTTTACAAGCTTTAGATATTCCTAGAGCAATGTTGCCGGAGGTTCGTAGTTCATCTGAGGTTTATGGGTATACACATACCATTAGTGGACAAGAAGTAGGGATCCCGATTGCCGGAATCGCGGGTGATCAGCAGGCTGCGCTTTTTGGTCAAATGTGTGTTGAGTCGGGACAGGCTAAAAATACCTACGGTACCGGCTGTTTTCTACTCATGAATACGGGTAAAAAGATTGTACGTTCAGAGCATGGATTACTCACAACTATTGCATGTGGTGCGAGTGGTGAGGTGAACTATGCCTTAGAGGGTGCCGTATTTAATGGTGGTTCTTGCGTACAGTGGTTACGCGATGAATTAAAGGTTATTAAGAATGCTAAGGATTCCGAGCTTTATGCAACACGTGTAAAGGATAATAATGGTGTATATGTAGTACCTGCTTTTACCGGGTTAGGAGCACCGTATTGGGACCCGACAGCTCGCGGCGCAATTTTTGGTCTGACGCGTGGGGCTAGTATTGAACATATTATCCGCGCAACTCTAGAGTCTATAGCCTTTCAAACTCGAGATGTTTTAGATGCCATGCAACAAGATGCAGAAGAAGAGCTTCGTACACTCCGTGTCGATGGAGGAGTAACGGAAAACAATTTCTTGATGCAATTTCAGGCCGATATTTTAACGACACCGGTAGAGCGTCCAATAATGAAAGAAACTACAGCATTGGGTGCAGCTTTCCTGGCAGGGTTGGCCACTGGTTTTTGGCAAGATCTTCATGAGTTAAGAAATAAATCTGCCATAGAAAAGGTATTTGAACCGAAAATGCCTTCTGAACAAGCTGAACTCATTTATAAAGGTTGGCTAAAAGCAGTTAAGCGTAGCCAAAATTGGGCAGAGGATTGAGCTTTTTCTTAACTAGTTGAATTCAATAGTAGGGTAGTCAATGGATAGTTAAATACTAGAGGATGCAAAATTGATTATTCTACTTTTTTGATTGTTGTTTCATCAATTTGATGTTTTAATTTTTATAAGATCAACAATAAAAAGAACGTGAGAAATGAAAGTACAACCTAATGATTATTCAAAAATATATGATCTTGCCGTAATTGGTGGCGGTATTAATGGTGTTGGTATTGCCAATGATGCAGCAGGGCGCGGATTATCGGTATTTTTATGTGAAAAAGATGATTTAGCCAGCCATACCTCATCTGCTAGCAGCAAATTAATTCATGGCGGCCTACGTTATTTAGAACATAAAGAATTCAGGCTGGTCAGAGAAGCATTAGCAGAGCGTGAAGTATTGCTAGCTAAAGCGCCACATATTATTAAACCAATGCGTTTTATCATGCCTCATCGACCCCATTTACGCCCTGCATGGCTAATTCGAGCAGGTCTATTTTTTTATGATCATTTGGGAAAACGAGAAAAATTATTAGGATCAAATCTCATTTATTTCAAAGAAGATAGCCCTTTAAAACCAGCGATAACACGTGGTTTTGAATATTCTGACTGTACTGTAGATGATGCGCGTCTTGTGGTATTAAATGCACTACAAGCTAAAGAGAAAGGGGCGAAAGTCGTTACACGTACGCGTTGTGTTAAGGCTTATAGGCAACAGGAATTGTGGCATCTGGAGTTACAAAGCGGAGCTGAGTTCTATCAGATACGTGCACGAGCTATTGTAAATGCGGCGGGACCTTGGGTTGAAGAAATTATTAGTGAAAACCTGAGTTTAAGTTCACCTTATCAAATTAGGCTTATACAAGGAAGTCATATTGTTGTGCCAAAATTATATGACTGCCATAAGGCCTTTATTATGCAAAACGAAGATCGAAGGATCGTTTTTGCAATTCCTTATTTAGAAAAATATACCCTCATTGGTACAACAGATCAGGAATACACAGGTGATCCACAAAAAGTAGAGATTACTGATGTGGAAATCGATTACCTTTTGACAGTGACAAATTCACATTTTAAAAAGCAGTTGACGCGAGCTGATATTGTAAGTCAGTACTCGGGTGTGCGTGCTTTATGTGATGATGAGTCGGATAATCCATCTGCAATTACACGCGACTATACTTTGGCTCTACAGGCAGAAGATAAAACTACACCATTGCTCTCAGTGTTTGGGGGCAAGATTACAACTTACCGAAAGTTAGCCGAAGCTGCTTTAGAGCATCTGGCTCCTTTTTTTAATGACATGGCAGAGGAGTGGACTGCAGATGAAGCATTACCTGGCGCCGAAAACTGGACCACACTAGATGATTTAATCAACCAGATTAAAACACGTGTAAGTGGAATTTCTGACTCACTTGCTAACCGTTGGGCTCATGCATATGGCACAAGAGTGTGGAATATGCTTAAAGAGCGAAATACCATAGAACAATTGGGTCAACATTTTGGCCATGATTTGTTTGAGTGTGAAGTCAGATATTTGTGTGAATATGAATGGGCTCACACAGCAGAAGATATACTTTGGCGCAGATCTAAATTAGGTTTAGCATTTGATGAAAAACAGGTAAAAGTTTTAGAAGCTTATTTATCAGAACGTCGATTAAAAGATGATGCCGCATAATAAAAAAGGTCGCACATGGCGACCTTTTTTATATAGAGCAATTAGAAGCCAGTTTTTACAGCTTCAAGTAAAGCTGCTTGACGTTCTTTTAATGCTTTAGGTAAGCGTTCGCCAAGTTTATTGAATAACTCAGTGTGGCTTTCAATTTCAGTAACCCATTGGTCTTTATCTTGATTTGTGATGAGGTCAAATTGTTCTTTAGTGAACTCAGTCCCTTCCCAATTCAAGTCTTCATATGTTGGAACAAAACCGATAGGTGTTTCAACAGCGTTCGCACGACCTTCACAACGGTCAATGATCCACTCAAGAACACGCATGTTTTGACCAAAACCAGGCCATACGAAGTTGCCTTCAGCATCACGACGGAACCAGTTTACATTGAAGATTTTTGGTAATTTGTTGCCAGAAGCTTCAGCTTTTTCACTTACTTTCGCACCAAGGTTTAACCAGTGGTCAAAGTAGTCAGCCATGTTATAGCCAGCAAATGGAAGCATCGCGAATGGGTCACGGCGAACAATACCTTGTTGACCAACAGCAGCAGCAGTAGTTTCAGAACCCATAGTTGCCGCTTTATATACACCGTCAACCCAGTCGAAAGCTTCAGAAACTAAAGGTACTGTATCTGCACGACGGCCACCGAAGATGAATGCAGAAATTGGCACACCTGCTGGGTTTTCCCAATCAGCATCGATAGATGGACATTGACCTGCTGCAACAGTGAAACGAGCATTTGGATGTGCTGCTTTTTCGCCGTTTACGTGAGGTTGACCTTTCCAGTTAGTTAAGTTTGCTGGAACTTCTTTAGAAAGACCTTCCCACCATACTTGACCATCGTCAGTTACTGCTACGTTTGTATAGATAACGTCTTTGTGAAGAGTTGCCATACAGTTCGGGTTAGTTTTGGTATTTGTACCAGGTGCTACACCGAAGAAACCAGCTTCAGGGTTAATTGCATATAAGCGACCATCTTCACCTGGTTTAATCCAAGCAATATCGTCACCTACAGTTTCGATTTTCCAACCTTCATAACCTGCTGGTGGAATTAACATTGCAAAGTTTGTTTTACCACAAGCAGATGGGAATGCAGCAGCGATGTAGTGTTTTTCACCTTGAGGGTTAGTTACACCAAGAATAAGCATGTGTTCAGCTAACCAACCTTGTTCGCGTCCCATGACAGAAGCGATACGAAGAGCTAAACATTTTTTACCAAGTAACGCGTTACCGCCGTAACCAGAACCGAAAGACCAGATTTCGCGAGTTTCTGGGTAATGAACGATATATTTCTCTGGGTTACAAGGCCAAGCAACATCTTTTTGACCTTCAGCAAGTGGAGCACCTACTGTATGTACACAAGGAACAAACTCGCCATCTGTACCTAATACGTCATAAACTGCTTTACCCATACGTGCCATTTTGCGCATGCTAACAGCTACATAAGGAGAGTCAGTTAACTCGATACCAATGTGAGCAATATGGCTACCTAAAGGACCCATAGAGAAAGGAACAACGTACATGGTACGGCCTTTCATTGAACCTTCAAATAAACCATTTAATTTTTCACGCATAACAGCTGGATCTTCCCAGTTGTTTGTCGCACCAGCATCTTCTTTATTTTGAGAGCAGATGTAAGTACGATCTTCAACACGCGCAACGTCAGATGGGTCAGAATTTGCAAGATAAGAACCAGGATGTTTTTCTTGGTTTAATTTCTGCATGGTGCCGTTAGCGATCATCAAGTCGATTAGACGTTGATACTCTTCTTCGCTTCCGTCACACCATTCGATTTTTGCTGGTTTGGTTAAGTTTGCAATTTCTTCAACCCATGCTATAAGCTTAGGATGACGAACGAATTCTGGTGCGTTCACTGTGGTCATGGTGAGGCCTATTCAAAATATGTACAACGTACAAGTCATTCATTGGGATACAATGAAAGATCAAATAAAAAAGTGGCTGTATTAAAGCATAAAATCATAAAAAAAATAAGACTAAAGACTAACTAGCAGATATTTGGAGTTTTCTTTATTTTTTAATGAAAATCATATGTTTATATGTTTTTATAAGGTTTTTGCTTTTATATTTTTATGTTATATGTATGTTATTTATCTAAATTATTTTGTTTAAAATCAATTGGTTATGCTTGAAAAATTTTTTTGAGAATTATTATTGATTATACAAATGAAGCTCATTCAAAATTTACATAAAGAGACTTTTAATAGGCGATTTTATATACAAAATAGAATAAAGAACTGACTTTACGATAATAAAATGCGGCCTTTGAAACCTCTTTCAATCATCTATAACGAAAAATCAGGATTTCATGCTTCAAAACATGAAGACGTCTATGAGCAGCTCATGACTGTATTTACAGAATATGGTTTTGAAATACAAGTATTTGAATTAAATGAAAATACATTATTTGATGATTTGATAAATAATGTTATTCATCGACATTCACAAAATGAAAATACAGGAGTGGTTGTTGCGGCAGGAGGAGATGGTACTTTAAATGCGGTTGCAACTAAACTTAAAAATACTTCTATTCCCATGGGAATTCTGCCTTTAGGGACTTTTAATTATGTTGCTAAAGTTTTAGAGATTCCGTTAGACCTTTTAGAGGCAGCAGAGGTTATTGCAACAGGTAAACCTAGGTCAGTACATGTAGCAGTTATTAATGATCATATTTATCTAAATAATGCCAGTTTAGGTTTATATCCTCTTTTTATCAAAAAACGCGAACTCTACAATAAATATTTAGGAAGACTGCCTTTACATGCCTATACCTCAGCTTTAGATGTTTTATTGAGAGAAAATAAATCAATGAAGCTTTCTATAACTGTAGATGGCAAGAAATACCCAGTTAAAGCGCCGCTTATTTTCTTTGGAAATAACCAATTGCAACTATGTGATATGAAGCTCAGAATTGCAGAATGTGCAGCACAGGGAAGAGTCGCTGGAGTTGTAATTACAAAAAGTGATAAGCTGAGTTTACTAAATATGCTTTGGCAATGGGTTCAAGGTAAAGTTGAAGATGCACAAGATGTATATAGTTTTTGTGCTGATCATGTCATTGTTGAATGTGCAAAGAAAACCAAACTCACAGTGGCCTTAGATGGAGAAATCATAGAGATGAAACCTCCTTTAAATTTCACTGTAGAAAAAAATGCTTTAAATATTATGGTGCCGAATGTTACTACATCTGTCTGATTTACACTTTGGGACAGAAAAAAAAGAGTGTTTAGAGGCAATAAGAGATTTTTGTATTCAGCAACAGCCTGAAGTGATTGTTGTGAGCGGCGATATTACTCAACGCGCCAAATATGAACAATTTTTTAAATGTCGACAGTATTTAGATAGCCTCAATATTCCTTATCTTGTTGTGCCTGGTAACCACGATATACCTTTGTATCATGTCTGGAATCGTTTTTTTTCTCCATTTACCCGTTATCGATATTTTTTTGGTGAATTAGAGCCGACTTTAGAAACTGAACATTTTTATATTGTTGGGGTGAATAGTATACGTCGTCGTTATCATACGCGTGGGCATATTTCGATTGAACAAATTCAAGCTACTTTTGAGCGTTTAGACAGGGGACCTAAAAATAAAATAAAGCTAGTTGTTTTTCATCAACCCTTTTATACGCCACCTGATAATAAGCATGGAATAAAAGATTGTCCGGTTCTGGGCAAAATCGCTTTAGAAAAGTGGAGTACAACTGGTCTATTTGGAATGTTACATGGGCATCTCCATAAAACAGCTATATATGATTTAACTCAGATTTATTCTTTAAAAATAGATCATCCTATTTTTGATATACATGCAGGTACAGCAACTTCTACTCGTCTATATCATCATAATCCAAATAGCTTTAATACAATTTCAAATGAAGGAAAAATTCAGCATTATTGGTTTAATTACGATTTAAAGATTTTTCAATTAATTTAATTTATAAAAATTCTATAAGACACTTAACTTATGAGTAGATTGATAAAATTTTATCCATTACAATTCTTAAGCTAAAAATTCTATATATGGGGAATAGGAAAACATTTTAAATGTTTTATCATTTTAAAAAATAATATTAATGCATAAAAAGATTTTGACTATATAAAAAGCCGTGCTTTTTAACTAGCTACAATATGGATTTAGTTTTTTATGTTCTTTAATAATATTTTATTAAAATGAGTCTCTATTTGACTTAGTATTTTAGAAAAACTTAATAATTATTTGAAATTTCATGGTGGAAAAATGGTACAAGTATCATTAATGGCAAATAATGCTTCAAAAAATAATACAGTTGATATTAATATTGGCCAAACAAAAAATATTGTAGTAGATCCGAAGGTAATCGCAAAAATTGATATTAATCCAGAAAAAATTGCTTCAATAACAAGAGATGGTAATAGTGCGGTTATCCATCTAAAAGATGGGACTGAAATTGTTTTAGAGAACTTTTTTATTAGTGAAAATCCACAAATTCTTTTAAATGAGGGGCAGACTTATTGGGCTGCTAATTTAGCTGAAGATGCTACAGGACAGACCACTGTTAATTATTTAGAATTAAAAGAGATACCAAAATATATAGATGCTTCATCTTCTGTACCCATCTGGTCTTGGGTTGTTAGTGCTTTAGCTGGTGCAGGGACAGTTGCATTATTATCCCAGCAAGACGCCAAAGATAAAACACCTCCGGAACCAGGTAAATTGTCTTTCCAAAATCTTTTAGATTCAGGGGAGTTAACACAAGATCAGATCACGAATGATAACAAGTTTAATTTAAAACTCAGCGGACAGGAAAAGGGAAGTAGCGTAACGTATTTAATCTCTACCGATGAAGGTAAAACCTGGCAAGAGACGACATTAAATCAAAAAGATTTAGCTGACGGTATTTATCTTTATAAAGCTGTAGTGACAGACGCTGCTGGCAATACCTCGGAAACGGCTGTACAAAAAGTAGTTGTGGATACTACCGCGCCGCAAGCAGGTGAACTAACTTTATCTGACTTGAGTGATACAGGTATTTCAGTAACAGATCAGATCACGCAAGATAAAAACTTCAATTTAAAGCTTGAAGGACAGGAAAGCGGCAGCCGAGTAACATATTTAGTTTCTACCGATGAAGGAAAAACTTGGCAAGATACAACGATAGCCCAAAAAGATTTAACTGATGGTGTTTACCAATATAAAGCTGTAGTGACAGACGCTGCTGGCAATACCTCGGAAACGGCTGTACAAAAAGTGGTTGTGGATACTACCACACCACACTCAGGTGAACTGACTCTATCTGACTTGAATGATACAGGCGTTTCAGTAACAGATCAGATCACGCAAGATAAAAACTTCAATTTAAAGCTTGAAGGACAGGAAACTGGTAGCCGAGTAACATATTTAGT
Organism: Acinetobacter sp. BD54; assembly: GCF_044778325.1. NCBI lineage: Bacteria > Pseudomonadati > Pseudomonadota > Gammaproteobacteria > Moraxellales > Moraxellaceae > Acinetobacter > Acinetobacter sp. BD54. The sequence goes on from NZ_JANJEP010000005.1 coordinate 40,605, forward strand.
TTCCACTGATGAAGGAAAAACTTGGCAGGAAACCACGGTAGTCCAAAAAGATTTGGCTGACGGTATTTATCAATATAAAGCTGTAGTGACAGACGCTGCTGGCAATACCTCGGAAACGGCTGTACAAAAAGTGGTTGTGGATACTACCACACCACAAGCAGGTGAACTGACTCTATCTGACTTGAATGATACAGGCGTTTCAGCCACAGATCAGATTACGCAAGATAAAAACTTCAATTTAAAGCTTGAAGGACAGGAAACTGGTAGCCGAGTAACATATTTAGTTTCCACCGATGAAGGAAAAACGTGGCAGGAAACCACGATAGCCCAAAAAGATTTGGCTGATGGTGTTTACAAATATAAAGCTGTAGTGACAGACGCTGCCGGCAATACCTCGGAAACGGCTGTACAAAAAGTGGTTGTGGATACTACCGCACCGCAAGCAGGTAAACTCACTTTATCTGATTTGAATGATACAGGTGTTTCAGCAACAGATCAGATTACGCAAGATAATGGTTTTACTTTAAAGCTAGTTCAACCGATTGTGATTGGGGAACAAGCCGCTTTACTAGACCACTATGAAGTTTCAAAAGATGAAGGAAAAACTTGGCAAGAGACAACAGCTGATCAAAAAGATTTAGCTGATGGTATTTACCAATATAAAGCTATAGTGACAGACCTCGCAGGCAATATCTCAGAATCTGCTATACAAAAAGTTATTGTAGATAATTCCTTAAATGTTGAATCAACCACAGTGATTGTAAAGCCGATTACTGAAGACAATACAATAAGTCTAGTTGAAAAAGATCAAGTTATTTCTATAAGACTTGAAATAGCTAATTTACCCACAGATTTAAATAGCTCACTGACATCAGTAAATACGACATTAGACAATGTTACTTATAATTTTCATTTTGATGAAGTCACGCAAGAATGGGTTACTGAAATTCCAGCAGAGTTTCTTTGGTCAGTAGAGCCGCAAACCAATATATCAATTGAGATTAGTCTTACTGATCAAGCTGGCAATACAGCCATTATCAAACATACCCAAAATTATAATGTGGATCATACTCCGAATTCACCAACCCTAGATTCACTGACTTTCAACAATATAGATGGAGCTATCATTTCAGGTAGTGCATATAAAGGAAGTAAGGTCGATATCTACAATAAAAATGGTGATTGGCTTGCAAGTACAATAACTAATGAAGAAGGTAAATTTACTTTACAAGATCTTTCAATTAACTCAAATCAAGAAGTTTACGCAGTCGCTACTTATAATGGTTATAGCAGTGAAAATTCATCAATTGGGCTAGTTACTGAAGTTCCAGCTATTAGTATTACACGAATTAGTCCAGAAGGCGTGATTAGTGGTTATGCGACTGAAGGTAGTCATTTTATTGTAAAAGATCAGAATGGAAATATTCTACAAGAATTTAATTCTAATGTATTTGATAGCTCTGGTATTACACCATTTAGTGTAATGGCATTAGGCGAATTAAGACCATTTATTTTGTCCCTCGATCAGCCTTTAGAGGAAGGGGGTCAAATTATTATCACTACAGATAAAGATAATATTTCAGGCCATCCACAATATATTACTGCAGACTATACTCCAGCAGTATTTTTAGAAACTCCACAATTTGATATTAGTGGTGAAACTTTATCAGTACATGTTAATGAACCTAACAGCTTTATTCGTGCATTTTCTGGAGAAGGCAATTTAATTGCTACAGGTTTTACCGATGAGCAAGGCTTTGCAAGTTTACAAGTGTTCCAATTTTTAAAAGAAGGCGAAACGGTTACTGTACAAGTAGTAGATAAAAATCAAAATACGAGTGAAACCCTAATCGAGGTTCCAAACTTTGCTTATATTCCACATATTGAACGTATCACACAAGAAGGCTTAATTTCAGGAGTTGCTGAAGATAATAGTACGGTAATTGTACGTGATGCTGATGGCAATGAATTAGGAAAGGTTACATTATGTGATGAAAATAGTTGGAGTGACTTTAGTCATTTTAGCTTGAATGTAAACCGCCCTTTAATTGATGGAGAGAAAATTTCCGTTCAAATTATTGATAATAAAGGGTTAATGAGTCCTGAGCAAAATATCATCGTAGATCTGACTCCTCCATCTGCTCCAACGGAGTTAAATTTCAATGATGCTGGTGATTTAGTTTATGGTCATGCAGAACCTTTCTCTGAAATTTTAGTTAAAGACGGGCAAGGAAATATTCTTAATAAATGGTTTTGGAATAACTGGACCGATGAGAGTGGAAGTTTCTCAATAGAACTAGGTACATTTTTAACAAATGCTGAGACAGTTTATGTCACGGCTACCGATGTAAATGGAAATATAAGTTTAGCAGCTCAGATACAGGCGCCTAACTATGCTTTTGCCCCCCATGTAGATAGCTTTACTTCGGATGGCGTGATAAGTGGGCAAGCTGAAAATAATAGTACTCTCACTGTTAAAGATGCCAAAGGTGACGTTGTAGCTGAAATTAAAGTTGGTGAAGATAACGGTTGGAATGGATCAAGTTATTTTAAACTCCAGCTTGATCGTCCTCTTGTCGATGGTGAGCAGTTTTTCTTATCAATTAAGGATGCACGTGGGCAAGTAAGTGCTGATACTGTAATTACCGCTGATACGGTTGCTCCTACACCAGCCAGCAATTTAGTTTTCTCAGAAGATGGTTCATATCTTACGGGTGTAGCAGAACTGAATACTACGATTCAGGTTTTTGATCATAATGGTCAGCTAGTGAATATATGGAATAACACCATTAACTCTGACGGTACATTTACTATTTATTTAGGTAGTAACAATTTACATGGAGAAGCATTCACAGTCACTGTTAAAGACCAAGCCGGAAATGTGAGTGAGGCTATTTCAATAAACGCGCCACTTGACGATATTGCACCGAATCCAATTAAAAATATTTTACTTGATGCAAATGGCCAAAACTTTACAGCACAAGCAGAAGCAAATACTCAGATCGAAGTTTTTGATTCATTGGGTAATCAGACAGGTTGGGGTTCTACAGATAGTGCAGGTAATGCTTCTGGTTCTTTCAATCAAACTTATTTACACGGTGAGGAACTCACTTTTGTTGTTATAGATCGAGCAGGTAATCGCAGTATCGAATTTAAGCAAAATGCTTTAATTGATACCATTGCACCAAATCCGATTGAAAATATCATCTTCAACGAAAATGGCCAAAGTTTTACAGCTCAGGCAGAAGCCGGAAGTTCTATTGATGTATTAGATCAGACTGGAAATAAGATTGGTTTTGGTTACACCGATAGCTCAGGTAATGTATCTGGTTATTTTCAACAAGTTTACTTACACGGTGAGGAACTTACTTTTGTCGTGATCGATCGAGCAGGTAACCGCAGTGCAGAGGTCAAGCAGAGTGCTTTGAATGATGACGTCGCACCAAATCCGATTGAAAATATTGTATTAGATCTCAATGGTCAGAACTTTACAGCTCAGGCAGAAGCAAATAGCCAAATTGAAATCAAAAATAATAATGGTGACGTCGTAGGTTATGGATCAGCAGATAGTGCAGGTAATGTTTCAGGATATTTGTATCAAGTGCATTTACATGGCGAAGAGCTCACTTTTATTGTAGTTGACCGAGCGGGTAACCGCAGTACAGAGGTCAAGCAGAATGCCTTGATTGATGATATTGCGCCAAATCCGATTGAAAATATTGTATTAGATATCAATGGTCAAAACTTTACAGCACAAGCGGAAGCGAATACTCAAGTTGAAGTTAGAAATGCTGCAGGTGAGGTCGTAGGTTCTGGTTATGTAGATGGCGCTGGTAATGTGTCAGGTTATTTATATCAAGTCTATTTACATGGAGAAGAGCTCACTTTTGTTGTCGTTGACCGAGCGGGTAACCGAAGTACAGAGGTCAAGCAGAATGCCTTGATTGATGATATCGCACCAAATCCGATTGAGAATATTTTACTTGATGCGAACGGACAGAACTTTACAGCTCAGGCAGAAGCAAACACTCAAATTGAAGTCAAAAATACTGCTGGTGAAGTCATAGGATCTGGTTCAACCGATAGCATGGGTAATGTTTCTGGTTACTTCTATCAGGTCTATTTACATGGTGAAGAACTCACTTTTGTTGTAGTTGATCGAGCGGGTAACCGCAGTACAGAGGTCAAGCAGAATGCCTTGATTGATGACATTGCTCCGAATGCGATTGAAAACATTATCTTTAATGAAAATGGTCAAAACTTTACAGCGCAAGCAGAAGCAAATAGCAAAGTTGAAGTTAAAAATGCTGCGGGTGAGGTTGTAGGTACTGGTTATGTAGATAGTGCTGGTAACGTCTTGGGTTACTTGAATCAAGTTTATTTAAAAGGTGAGGAACTCACTTTTGTTGTGATTGATCAAGCCGGTAATCGCAGCGTTGAAGTAAAACAAACAGCCTTTCTCGATAATACAGCACCAGAAAATGCGACTAATTTAGTATTTAGCGAAGATGGTTCATATCTAACTGGTATGGCTGAGCCAAATGCTACGATTCAAATATTTGATCAGAATGGTCAATTATTAAATCTTTGGAATAATAATGTTAATTGGGATGGAACATTTAGCGTCTCATTAGATACTAATTACTTGCATGGCGAAGAATTTAAGGTGGTTGTAGTAGATCGGGCTGGTAATTTGAGTAGCGCGGTTACTGTAAAAGCGCCACTTGATGATACTGCTCCTGTAGCTGCAAGTAATCTGGTCTTTAGTGAAGATGGTTCATCCCTTTCGGGTGTAGCAGAGCCAAATACCTTCATTCAGATTTTTGATCAAAATAGTCAACAGGTGAATACGTGGAATCAGAGTGTAAATGCTGATGGTACATTCACTATTTCTTTCGGAACTTACAATTTACATGGTGAAGAGTTCACAGTCACTGTTAAAGACCGAGCTGGAAATGTGAGTGAAGCTGTTTCAGTTAAGGCGCCGCTTGATGATATTGCCCCAAATCCGATTAAAAATATTGTATTTGATGCAAATGGCCAAAGCTTTACGGCACAAGCAGAAGCAAATAGTCAGATTGAAATTTTTGACTCATTTGGTAGTCAGATAGGTTGGGGCTCTACCGATAGCACTGGTAATGTGACGGGTTACTTCTATCAAGTGTATTTACATGGAGAAGAATTAACGTTCGTTGTTATAGACCGAGTAGGTAACCGTAGTGATGAAATGAAGTTAAATGCTTTGATGGATACCATTGCACCAAAGCCGATTGAAAACATCATCTTTAATGAAAATGGGCAAAATTTTACAGCACAAGCAGAAGCCAATAGTTTTATTAGTGTCAAAAATGCTGCGGGTGAGTTTGTTGGCTATGGTTATGTCGATAGTACTGGTAATGTGTCCGGTCACTTCAATCAGGTTTACTTAAAAGGTGAGGAACTCACTTTTATTGTTATAGATAAAGCAGGTAATCAAAGTATTGAATATAAGCAAAATGCTTTAACTGATGATATTGCACCAAATCCGATTGAAAACATCGTCTTAAATAAAAATGGACAAAACTTTACAGCGCAAGCGGAAGCCGATAGCCAAATCGAAGTTAAAAATACTGCGGGTGAGGTCGTAGGTTCTGGTTATGTAGATAGTATTGGTAATGTGTCAGGTTCTTTTAATCAAGTCTATTTACATGGAGAAGAGCTTACTTTTGTTGTAGTTGACCGAGCAGGTAACCGTAGTACAGAGGTCAAGCAGAATGCTTTGATTGATGATATCGCACCTAATCAAATTGAGAATATTGTTTTTGATGTAAATGGTCAGTACTTTACGGGGCATGCTGAAGCAGATACTCGAATTGAAGTACTAGATCAATTTGGCAATCGCGCTGGTTGGGGATATGTTGATAGCCAAGGTAACGTGATAGGTTATTTCAATCAGGTTTATTTACATGGAGAGGAATTAACTTTCATCGTTGTAGATATAGCTGGTAACCGAAGTGTTGAAGTTAAGCAAAATGCTTTAATTGATAATGTCGCACCGCCAGCAGCAGCAAATATTACATTAACCTCAGACGGATTGCTTTTTGGTGAGGCGGAGCCAAACTCAACTGTTGAAATTATTGATCAATATGGTGCAGTTATCACAACAACTTATGTTTGGTACGATGGCACATTTAATCAATGGATTAATCTGAGTCAATACCAGACACAAAATTTAAGTATTGTTGTCAAAGATCAAGCAGGTAACCGCAGTGAAGTTGTACATGAATTAGTACCAGTATTTACCAACTCACCAATTGCTGCAACAGAGCTAAAACTGGATATAGATGGTCATATTCTGACAGGTAAGGCGACAGTAGGAATGTCGGTTGTTGTTACATCTACTGATGGTCAGACCATTAACGGAGGGTGGAATAATGCTGTGAATGAAGATGGTAGTTTTGCTATTCAGTTAAATGATTACTATCTACAGGGACAGACATTACAAGTTCGAGTTTATGATCAGAATACGAATCAATATAGCCTAATCTCTGAAATTATTGCGCCTTTAGACAATATTGCTCCAGTAATTAATGAAGTGGTAATTAACAATGATGGTTATGGTATTACTGGGCAAACTGATTCAAAAGCAATCATTCAGGTAATGGATGCGGATGGAGATTTACGAGCAGAATTTCAAGCGGATGAGACTGGATATTTTAACGCTAGTATTTATCCACCTATATTACGTGGAGAGCAGTTATTCATCACTGCGATAGATTTAGCCAAAAATATAAGTAAGCCATTTAATATTACTTTTAATGCAGATACTAATGCACCGCCATCAGCAGAGCATATTGTGGTATCTGAAAATGGTTTTTTTATTGAGGGAACCGCTGTAGCAATTAGTACTGTGCATATTTTTGATGTGCATAGTAACCATGTTGCCACTAATGTTGCAGATGAAGCTGGAAACTTTAATATTCAGTTGTATCCACCTCTAGCGAGTGGACAAATTTTACGCATTGTTGTGGAATACAATGGGTATCAAAGTGCTTACACCGAAATTACGGCACCTATAGACACTGTCGCACCAAATGCAGCAACTCAGCTTCTCTTAGAAGATGGAAATGTACTTTCAGGACAAGCGGAAGCATATTCAATTGTTAATATTTTTGATGCTAATAATAATTTGGTTGGTCAGACTAATGTTGGAAGTGATGGTGCTTTCTTAACACACCTATGGTATGAGTATTGGCATGGCGAAACATTAACGGTAAAAGTAGTTGATGCCAATCAAAATGTGAGTGTGGGGACAACGATTGTTGCTATAAATGATACGGTAGTTCCAGATGTAGTTACGCAGCTTGCTATAGATGAATGGGGTTCGCTCACAGGGAGGGTAGAAAGTTATGCTACTGTTGAGCTTACCTATCATTTTACTGACCAACCGCTTTCTGTAACGAGCACTACAGCATTGGCAAATGGAATGTTCTTTATCTATCTGGATAGAAATGCAACTTCACTTGACCTTACTGTTATTGATCGTGCTGGAAACCGTAGTGAAACCATTAGCCAAATAATTAGTGATTTACCGACTGTTATTATTGATCACTTTAAAGGTGATGCTACAGATAATACTTATAACATTGATACTATAGATGATTTTGTTCAAGAATATATTGTTGAGCCGTATGCAATATATAAAGACGTCTGGATTGATAATAGCTATATGTATTCAGATTGGGTCATTGAAGGCCATTATGAACAGATATGGTTTGTTGATGGATATTATGAATCGCAATGGGCCACAAGTGGTTATTCAACTGTACAAAATATTTATCAAAATCAAAATGGTATAACTTATATTGATAATGGCACGGCAGATAGCGATTATAGTCGATATGAACAACAATATTATGATTTCGTGAATGGCCAATGGCAAGAAGGCTATGAATTAACTTATATACGTTCAGAAGAAGGATGGGTTGATACAAGTCATTATGAAGATGTTTATATTGATACAAGTCATTATGAAGAGGTTTGGGTAGATACTAGCCACTATCAAGATATTTGGGTAGAAAATAGTTATTGGGAGAGTCAACTTGTTGAATCTGGCCGTAGAGATGTGGATTTAGGCGGGCATGATAAAATTATCAGTTCTGTTAATTATAGTTTGGTTGGTTTATATCAAACAGTAAATGATCCAACGACTGTAGATTCGTTTTTGGAAAGCGGTCGTTATGTAGAAGACTTGGAGCTGGTTGGTTCTGCTCATCTAAATGCAACAGGCAATGCTTTAGATAATCTTTTAACAGGTAACTCTGGTAATAACGTTTTGAATGGGCGTGAAGGTAACGATACCTATATCACTAATGAAGGTACTGATACCATTGTGTTCCAATTGCTAAATAGCCAAGATGCAACTGGCGGGAATGGACATGACACGGTGTTAGATTTTACTTTAGGTGATATAAGAACTAACCTTCAAGCTGACAAAATCGATTTAAGTGAACTATTAATTGACTATTCTAAAGATGTAAGCGCATTAGCTAAATTTATTACTGTAGAGCAAGATGCTGGGAACACGACTATTAGTCTTGACCGAGATGGCGAAGGTACAATGTTTAATAGGGTGTCACTGTTAACTCTAAATCAAGTAAATACAACATTAGACGAATTACTAAACAATCAGCAAATTATTGTTTAATATGAATATTTAACTTTAGGAAAGAGGCTGTGAAAATAGCCTCTTTTATTTTGTGCTTTAAATTTAATAAAAACTCTTCACAACCTGTTAAAAAATGACCAAAAAAATAGAATTTTTTTTCATTTTCCCCTTGAAGCCATTTTTTTCATCCCCACAAAAGTGACATCTAAATATTTTGTTATTGCTCTGGATTAAAGCAATAACGATTAATCAAAAAGACTAAGTCTGATGGAGTTAATTATGAGCAACATTCGTCCATTACATGATCGCGTTGTGATTCGTCGCGTAGAAGAAGAAACCAAAACTGCTGGCGGTATTTTATTGCCAGGTTCTGCTGCTGAAAAACCATCTCAAGGTGAAGTAATTGCAGTAGGCAATGGTCAAATCACTGATAACGGCGTACGTGCTTTGGATGTTAAAGTTGGTGACAAGGTGTTATTTGGTACTTATGCAGGTACAACAGTTAAAGTAAATGGTGAAGAACTCTTAATCATGAAAGAGTCAGACATCTTAGCTGTATTAGAAGGCTAATCGATCCATAACTCAATTCATTATCAGATTCAGTATTTAAAAAGATTCGGAGTTTAATATGTCAGCTAAAGACGTAAAATTTGGTGATTCAGCTCGCTCAAAAATGATTGCAGGGGTAAACGTACTTGCAGATGCGGTTAAAGTGACTTTAGGTCCTAAAGGCCGTAACGTTGTGATCGACCGTTCTTTCGGTGCACCGCACATCACTAAAGACGGTGTAACTGTTGCAAAAGAAATTTCATTAAAAGACAAGTTTGAAAACATGGGTGCTCAACTTGTTCGTGAAGTTTCAAGCAAAACTAACGACATCGCAGGTGACGGTACAACAACTGCAACTGTACTTGCTCAAGCAATTTTAAATGAAGGTATCAAATCAGTAACTGCTGGTATGAACCCAATGGATTTGAAACGCGGTATCGACATTGCAGTAAAAACTGTAGTTGAAAATATCCGTTCTATTGCTAAACCAGCTGATGATTTCAAAGCAATTGAACAAGTAGGTTCAATCTCTGCTAACTCTGATACTACTGTTGGTAAACTTATTGCTCAAGCAATGGAAAAAGTAGGTAAAGAAGGCGTAATCACTGTAGAAGAAGGCTCTGGCTTCGAAGACGCATTAGACGTTGTAGAAGGTATGCAGTTTGACCGTGGTTATATCTCTCCGTACTTTGCAAACAAACAAGATACTTTAACTGCTGAACTTGAAAATCCGTTCATCCTTCTTGTTGATAAAAAAATCAGCAACATTCGTGAATTGATTTCTGTTTTAGAAGCAGTTGCTAAAACTGGTAAACCACTTCTTATCATCGCTGAAGATGTTGAAGGTGAAGCGCTTGCAACTCTTGTTGTAAACAACATGCGCGGTATCATCAAAGTATGTGCTGTTAAAGCTCCTGGTTTCGGTGACCGTCGTAAAGCAATGCTTCAAGACATCGCGATCTTGACTGGCGCAACAGTTATTTCTGAAGAAGTTGGTATGTCTTTAGAACAAGCAACTCTTCAAGATTTAGGTACAGCGCACAAAATCACTGTTTCTAAAGAAAACACAGTTATTGTTGACGGTGCTGGTGATGCTGCTGCTATCGCTGAGCGTGTTCAACAAATCCGTGCTCAAATCGAAGAATCTACTTCAGAATATGACCGTGAAAAATTACAAGAACGTGTTGCTAAGTTAGCAGGCGGTGTTGCTGTAATTAAAATCGGTGCAGCAACTGAAGTTGAAATGAAAGAGAAGAAAGACCGCGTAGACGACGCACTTCACGCAACTCGTGCAGCAGTTGAAGAAGGTGTTGTTGCTGGTGGTGGTGTTGCTCTTGTTCGCGCTGTAAATGCTCTTGAAGGCTTAAAAGGCGCTAACGAAGATCAAACAGCTGGTATCAACATTTTACGCCGTGCGATCGAAGCTCCACTTCGTCAAATCGTTGCGAATGCTGGTGATGAGCCATCTGTAGTTATCAACGCTGTTAAGAATGGTGAAGGTAACTTCGGTTACAACGCTGCAACTGGCGAATATGGTGATATGTTAGAAATGGGTATCCTTGACCCAGCTAAAGTAACTCGTTCTGCACTTGAGCACGCTGCTTCTGTTGCTGGCTTAATGTTAACTACAGAATGTATGATTACTGACATTCCTGAAGACAAACCAGCTGCTCCAGATATGGGCGGTATGGGTGGTATGGGCGGAATGATGTAATAACGCATCAACGCTTTAACCCAAAAAAAAATCCCTGCATTCGCAGGGATTTTTTTATTTTTCCAGTAATTTTAAGAATAAGTTAAGTTCAGAACCCTAAAATTAAAAACAGGAACAGCAGCTAGAAGTTCCTCTTTTGTTACAACCATGCTTATCTACTTATAAGCATGGTTTTTTTTACCCAAATAAAATAATAAGCCAAGTTGCGACAATAATAGAAAGTGCAACAAACTGAGCGGCACTACCCATATCTTTTGCATTTTTGGAAAGTTGGTGTTTCTCGAGTGAAACTCGGTCAACCACTGCTTCAATGGCAGAGTTGAAGAGCTCAACAATGATGGCAAATAAACAGACAATGATCATCAGGGCATGTTCGCCGCGAGTTACATCCAGGAAAAAGCTGACAGGGATGAGTACAAGATTAATTAAAACAATTTGCCGAAATGCAGCTTCATTTTGATAAGCAGCTTTAAATCCTGAAATTGAATAACTGGTAGCGTTCAAGATGCGCTTTAGGCCACTTTTACCTTTATAGGGAGAATAACTATCCATTCACTTATATTTTTGACACTTTTCATGCATTATATAGTGCAGCCCTTAAAAAAATATTAAATCTTTTTTAAAGATTTTGACTTTATAACTCCATAGAGAAGAAGAGATGAAAAAACTATTTGTAGCCTTAGGACTTATCATGGGTAGCTTGCATATAAGCTATGCAGAACCAGCTTCAGCTCAACAAGTACCCGGATATTACCATCATCAATTTGGTAATTATCGGATAACTTCCTTGCTCGATGGCACTATTTATCTAGATCCTAAATTGTTTAAAAATTTAAGTCAGGCTGAAAAAACTAAAATTTTAACGAAATATGCTGCTGTAAATGAGAAGGGGATTCAGACTTCAGTAAATGCCTTTTTGGTTGATGATGGTAAAAGTTTGACGCTTGTTGACAGTGGAGCTGCGAGTTGTTTTGGTCCACAGTTAGGTTCAATTGCTAAAAATCTTGAATTAGCGGGCTATCAACTTGCCAATGTGAAAACTGTTTTATTGACCCACTTACATCCAGACCATGTGTGCGGTATTGCTCAAAATGGAAAAGCCGTATTTCCTAATGCAACGATCTATGCTCATGAGCGTGAAGCAGATTATTGGTTAAATCCAGCAAATGAAAAAACTGTACCAGCGGATAAAAAAGAAAATTATTTAGGTACTGTTAAAAACGTAAAAGCTGCACTTGCACCTTATCAAGCAAAAAAAGCATTCAAAACCTTTAAAGATGGTGATGTTATTCAAGGTTTTGAAGTGATTAATACACAAGGGCACACACCGGGACATCATAGCTTCCGTTTGAAGAGTAAAGGGCAACAAATTGTCTTTGTTGGTGATATTGTCCACTCACATTCTTTACAGTTTGATGCTCCAAAAACTGGGGTAGATTTTGATGTAAATTCAGAGCAGGCAATTAATACTCGTTTAAAAATGTTTGCTGAAATTTCAAATAAGCAACAATGGGTAGCTGCCCCGCATTTACCGTTCCCGGGAATTGGTCATGTGTATAAAGTGAATGCTGAGCAGTATCAGTGGATTCCTTTATATTTCAATAACAGTCTTGATAAATAAAAAAAACAGGGCATTCATTGCCCTGTTTTTTTATGAAGATTGAGTTATTTTGCAGCTTTTTCAAAATTAGTGACAGCTTCACGACCGAGTGCTGGGTCATCTGTAAAGACGCCATCAACACCTGCCTTGAAATAGGCTTCAAACTCTTTTAATGCACCAGATGGACAACGTTCTGCAGGTTTATCTGAGCTGCACTTTAACGGCGCTGGTAAGAAGTTATTTTCTGGTCGGAAAGTATAAGGATGTACTTTTAAGCCAGCCGTATGTGCATCAGAAATAAACGTACTAGTTTTATAAGAGCCATCATTATTAAAGGTCAGTATGTAACCTTTACTTGGTCCTACACCATTTGCATATTTGGCAACATCTTTTAACCCTTGTGCTGTGGCTAAATCAGCATAAGTTTTAGTGTCACCAGACTCTACGAAGTCTGCTGGTCGAGATGTTTTTGAATCGTATAGCTGAATAATTTGTGCATGTTTAAGCGTTTTATGAAGATCAAGCTCCCTTTTTAAATCTTTTAGATTCTGAACTTCAAAAGACTGTAAATAGACAGGTGCAATATCACGTGTATATTTATATTTGGCTAAGGTTTTTAGAAGAGTATCTTCCATTGCCAGATTTTGATTTTTAAAATAAGTCGGATGTTTCGTCTCAATATATAAGCCTATAATTTTCCCCGTCTTTTTATAGTTAGCTTCGGCAAGCTCAATGATTTGTTCTAGAGTTGGGACAGGGTAAAGATCATTATAAGCTGTGTTGGCTGGTCGAAACTCAGGAATACGTTCACGCGCTTTAAGCTGCTGTAATTCACTTAAAGTGAAGTCTTCCGTGAACCAACCGGTTAAGTCGACGCCATCAATATTTTTTGTTTTTTTACGGTCTGCAAACTGACTTAAAGCGCTTACATTGGTTGTTCCACCAATCTCATTCTCATGGCGGGCAACTAATACGCCATCTTTTGTAGAGACTAGATCCGGTTCAATGAAATCTGCGCCGTCATCAATCGCTTTTTGATATGAAGCTAAAGTATGTTCAGGACGTAAAGCGCTAGCGCCGCGGTGTCCTACTACTAGAATTTTAGGAAGTTGATATTCTGGCGTGGTTGGCGTCGTTTCAGTTTTATCGTCATCATTACAACCAACCAAGCTAATTAAACTTAAGCATAAAAGTGCTTTTCTAAACATAATTCTACTCATATTGTTTTAATTGAAACGACTCAAGTTTCAGGGCTTTGTTTGACATGATCATGAAGAATTCATGAATTTTAAGTGACACTCGTTAACTGGTTTTTTATTGGTTTGTTGGAAATATTCAATCACGCTTTGTTTTTGTCTTAATTACATTTATTGTTTAATTCTACTTGTCTTTTTTATACCGCTCGTTGATCATCACAAAGTCTCGAAGCGGCATTTACTTCTGTTAATTAACGACATCATACCGAGCAGCCATGCTATCTAAATTTTTTATTCAACGCCCCATTTTTGCCAATGTATTGGCGATCATTGTTATGGCTTTCGGTATTTTTTCGGTCATGAATTTGCCTGTAGAACGGTATCCAGACATTGCTCCACCTAAAATTACTGTGTCAGCCAACTATAGTGGTGCAGATGCACAAACGGTTGAGCAAAGTGTTACTCAAATTTTAGAACAGCAAATACAAGGGATTGATCACTTACTCTATTTTAGTTCATCGAGTGACTCATCTGGACGTAGTCGAATCACCATAAGTTTTGATAACGGAACAAATCCGGATACTGCTCAGGTCCAAGTACAAAATAGTATTAGTGGCGTAATACGTCGCTTACCAGATGAAGTTCAACGTCAAGGTGTTACTGTAAGTAAGTCACTGGGTGACACTTTTATGGTAATTGGCTTATATGACTCGACTGGTAAAACAGGAAACATTGAGCTATCGGACTATTTAACTACGCATGTGGTAGATAACCTGAACCGTATTGAAGGGGTGGGTGAAACTGATGTATTTGGTTCACAGTATGCCATGCGTATCTGGTTAAATCCCGATAAATTAAAGCAATATAATTTAATGCCAAGTGATGTAGCGAATGCAATCACCGCACAAAATACTCAGGTCGCCGCAGGGGCAATTGGTGACTTACCCGTAATTGACGGTCAATATTTAAATACAAAAGTCACAGCAGGTTCTCGTTTAAAAACAGTTGAGGATTTTAAAAATATTGTCGTGAAGTCGAATAAAACGGCGAGTTATGTGTATTTAAAAGATATTGCCAGAGTTGAGCTAGGTGCAGAAAACTATCAGTCTTTTAACACTATTAATGGCTATCCTGCCGCAGGTTTGGGTATTTCTTTATCTTCGGGTGCAAATGCAATTCAGACCTCTAAGCTCATCCACCAAACTCTAGATCAGCTTACAACGAAACTACCAGCGGGTTATAAAATCGTTTATCCACGAGATAATACGCCCTTTGTTCAAGAGTCAATTAAGGAAGTAGTAAAGACTCTGGTAGAGGCGATTATTCTGGTTATTTTGGTCATGTTCCTGTTCTTACAAAGCTGGCGTGCTACGCTCATTCCGAGTATTACCGTTCCAGTTGTGATTTTAGGAACTTTCGCTGTCTTATATGTGCTTGGTTTTAGTATTAACACCTTAACGTTATTTGCGCTGGTACTTGCGATTGGTTTGCTGGTCGATGACGCGATTGTGGTCGTAGAAAACGTTGAGCGGCTCATGCATGAACAGCACTTATCTCCTAAAGAAGCTGCTATTGAGTCGATGGGGGAAATTAGTGGTGCCTTAGTCGGGATTACGTTGGTTTTAACTGCTGTTTTTATTCCAATGTCCTTTTTAGGCGGTTCAATTGGGGTGATTTACCGTCAGTTTTCTATTACTTTAGTTGCCGCTATGGCGTTGTCGCTTATTGTTGCGCTCATTTTAACACCGGCTTTATGTGCATTAATTTTAAAACCAAATCCTAAACCTCAGCGCTGGGCCGTATGGTTTAACCAAAAGATTGAGCAACTTAAAAATCAATATATCAAGCTTGTTCAGACGAGTATTCATTACAGTAAATCAGTTATTGTGATTTTTGTGGCTTTAATTGCCGTTTTTACGCTGTTCTATAACGGTTTAAAAAGCGGTTTTATTCCTAAAGAAGACCAAGGAATTTTAAGTGTTCAAATTAAGCTCGTAGATAGCGCACCAATTTCTCAAAGCCAGAAAATTGGTGAGCAAGTCCGCCAATATTTCTTAACTCAAGAAGATAAAAACGTAGATTTGGTTTTAATCCGCTATGGACGAAATTATTCGGGCACAGGACAAAACTTGGCACAAGGGTTTATTGCTCTAAAACCGTGGGATGTCCGAACAGGAAAAGAAAACTCGGCTGAGGCTATACAAAAGCGTGCCATGAAATACTTTAGTCATTTTAATAATGCACAGATTAATGTGACTTTACCTGCCTCAGTTAATGGCTTAGGTCAAACAGATGGTCTGGATTTATGGATTCAGGATTTGAATGGACAGGGGCAAGATTTTCTAGATAGTGCCTTCCGCCAATTGCAGGCTCAAAGTAAAAACTATTCATCTTTTGAAAACTTTGATAAGCAGTCAACCAATAGCAAGGCAAATCTTAATATTAAGATTGACCAGAAACAGGCACTAGCAAATGGACTACAGCTATCGGCAATTAATAATACTTTATCTAGCGCATGGGGCGGAACTTATGTAAATGACTTTATTGATCGGGGCCGTATTAAACGTGTCATGATTCAAGGTGATGCCGAGTTTAGATCTAAACCAGAAGATTTATATAACTGGTCTGTACGTAATGACCAAAATGAAATGGTTCCCTTTAGTTCATTTGCCAACTTTAGCTGGGGCGGGGCGCCGGAAATTGTAAAACGCTATATGGGATATAGTGCTTTACAACTACAAGCAGATGTCGCGAGTGGCAGCAGTTCTGGCCAAGCGATGAAAGATGTAGAACAACTTGTTAACCAACAAAAAGATATTGGTTTAGCGTGGACAGGTTTATCTTTTGAAGAACAGAAGTCGACTAATCAGGCCGTGTGGTTATATTTAATTTCGGCTGGATTTATTTTCTTATGTTTAGCTGCTTTATATGAAAGCTTAAGTATTCCTGCCGCCGTAATGACATCTATTCCGCTTGGTGTAGGAGGAAGTGTGATTTTCTCTTATATTTTTGGTTTGCCAAATGACGTGTATTTCCAAATTGCGCTATTAACGACTATTGGTTTGTCATGTAAAAACGCCATTTTAATTGTTGAGTTCGCGGCCTTAGCGCAAGAAAAAGGTAAGAATGCCATTCAGGCAGCCTTAGAAGGTGCGAGCTTACGATTAAGACCGATTTTAATGACATCTTTGGCTTTTGGTGCTGGTGTGATTCCTCTTGTGTTTGCACAAGGCGCTGGTGCGGTTAGTCGTCAAGAAATTGGTATTAGTATTTTAGGTGGCGTTATGTTTGGTACTGTACTGGTTCTTTTCTTTATTCCAGTCATGTACGTGTTACTGCGTTCCTTGTTCAGATCGAAAGCTTCAACCTAAAAGTAAACAATTTAAAAACGGGCATCAAATCAAGTATATTAAGATTAACTTTTCTTCTTATATTTGATTTTGATGCCTCAAGAAAAAAAATTAACACAGCAGCAGGTTATCGCCCTAGAACGGGATCTTGCCAAGTTTGCAACCATGATGGACAGTGCAGTTCGCATTCCTTTTACAAAGCAAGGTATTGGTGCTGATGCTGCCTTAAGTACTATTCCAATTGCAGGTGATGTCGCTGGTTTCGCATTGACCTGTTATGCCATTTATAAGGCTAAACAAATAGGAGTGCCTCAGCATAAGCTCAATCCAGTGATTAAACTTGCTGTAGTCGATGCCGTAGTCGGTTTTGTTCCAGTTGCAGGGACTATTTTCGATATTTTTATACGTCCCAGTCGAAAAGCATTAGATGTGGTGCATACGCATATACGTGAAGAATACGCGATCCAAAGTGATATTCATGTCGTTCATCCGTATTTACATGAAAAGCTCGAAAAGAAGCAACAACAGTCGGCATTCTGGCGTAATCCTGTTGTGAGTTGGTTATGGTTGCACATACCCGATTTATTAGGTGCGTTTGTACTGCTTTTAATTGGCTTAGCTGTGTGGTGGGGTGCAAGTTACCTTTGGGGACTTTATCAAACCGTGTAATCAAAAAAATAAAGCCTCCATTTGGAGGCTTTATTTTTACATTAAACGTTTTATGGGCAATCTAATTGGTGTAGAGCTGCCACACGTTGTTCAATTGTAGGGTGAGTTTGGAACAATGCAGCTAAACTAAAGCCTTGTTCTTTACCTTCCGCAATTGCGAACGCTTTCATTTCTTTTGGCATTTGGTCAGGTAACTCTGTTTCAGCTTGCAAACGTAATAAAGCAGAAATCATCGCTTGTTTACCAGCTAAACGCGCACCGGCTTCATCTGCACGGTATTCACGGTAACGAGAGAACCACATCACAATGGCAGAGGCAAGAATACCGAACACGATATCTAGAACCATTGTAATGATGAAATAACCCATACCTGGGGCTTCATTGTCTTGACGACCAAAGACATTACGGTCAATAAAGTCACCTACTACACGAGCAAAGAACATAACGAAGGCGTTTACAACACCTTGGATGAGCGCCAATGTGACCATGTCACCATTTGCAACGTGGCCGATCTCGTGCGCGAGCACAGCACGTAGCTCATCTTTGTTCATACGCTCAAGTAGACCGCTTGAAACGGCAACTAAGGCATCATTTTTATTCCAGCCTGTTGCAAAGGCATTAGACTGATATGAAGGGAAGATACCAACTTCTGGCATATTAATACCAGCACGTTGAGAAAGTTCAGCGACTGTTTGCAATAACCAGCTTTCAGCTTGGTTACGAGGAGCATTTGGGTCAATCAGTTCTGTACCAGTAGTTTTCTTAGCCATCCATTTGGACATGAATAGAGAGACTAAAGAGCCCACCATACCGAACACAAAACAGATGACTAAAAGGTTGCCTAGATTTAAGCCACCCGCGCCATGGTAACTACCGACACCGAAGAGTGACAAAATAATGCCAGCTACAACCAGTACCGCGAGGTTGGTAAGCAAAAACAAACCAATCCGCATCATTGAGAAAATCCTCTTATAAATAAAATATTATCTGATTTATAAATTATAAATCACTCAGCTAATATGCGGCGCTTAGGGGAAAAATTCAAGAAAAAAATAAGGAATCAATACATTCTTTGCGATCGAAGAATGTATTTAAATTAAACAAGTTATTAGAAGGCCCCTCTGAACACGACAGTGCGGGTAATAGATCATTACAATTTTTTGACAATAGAACCCGCTAAATAAGTAACCGTAAGGTATGAGGCTTTTTAAGCTTACTCAATCCGGATATGTGCAATAGCAGTTGCATTATTGGTGACATAAGTTCCCGTAGGTGCATCTGTATATGTACCATCTGGCAATGTCACGATTTGGCGCGAGGAAGAATACTTAATAGGCTGAGCAGAGACTTGCGTAGAGGTACTGTGCGGTATGGCTGGCTGGTTTATCGCTTGGGCAGAAATACTTGAATTGCTAAAAGAAGAAAGGCCTACACCAGAAGAATATAAGTTTTGGTAGCGGCTTGTGACTCGGCGAACATAATCTTGGGTTTCACGGAATGGGGGAATACCGCCATATTTATCGACGTTTCCTTCTCCTGCATTATAAGCGGCAAGCGCCATTTGCGTATTACCGTTAAAACGTTTGAGCAACCAACTTAAATATTTAGCACCAGCGAAGATATTTTGCTGAGGATCATAAGCGTTAGATACGTTAAAACGACGAGCAGTAGCCGGCATAAGCTGCATTAAACCTTGGGCGCCAACCGGAGAACGGGCATTTACGTTAAAGCCAGACTCGGTATGCATGACGGCTTTGATTAATCCTTCCGAAACGCCGTGCTGTTGTGCCGCCTGCTTAATAATATGGTCAAAAGCATTTTTGTTTTTGCTATAGCTTGGTAGAACCGAAGCCTCTGAAGTCCCCCAGTTGCTATAACTATGAATATTACTATCCGGGTAGTAGGTGACTTTTACTTTTTTGAGTGAATGGTCATAACTTTTACGGTTAGTCAGTAAAGTACTGCCGTTTTTGTCTTGGTAAATGTACATCTGACCTGCTGAAGTCGGCGTTATACCTACCGAAAAAGTGGTCATCCCCAGTAAACAAGAAAAAAGATATTGAACCGAATTTTTCATTTTATGTTATTCACAATTTTAGGGTCTCAAAACTTGTCAAAGAGTTTATCAAAAAATATTACTTAAAGAAGTTTTGTGTAATTTTTTTTATTTTGACTCTTTGAAAAAATCAAGCAGTTTTGCTCGAATGATCATCAAAAAAAATTAAAAAAATTTTTTAAAATGATTCTATTGACTTGAATAACTATTTGAAAAATAAGGGTAAAAATCATTGGTTAAAAAATGATCAATTTAAATAAAACCCTTAACAGAAGGTCAAAACAGTTTGTCAAGTATTAAGAAATCCACAATTTTATCCACAGGTTTTGTGGAAAACTGTGGAAAAGTCCAAAAAGTAAGCATTTTGCGCAAAAAATGAACTCATCGGTCAAAATAGCGCACTGCTTTTGCATCATGCCTGAGCATTATGACGACTTCAAGAATTGAAACTATTCTTTTGATGCGATTCTCATCCGAATCATATAAAATTGCGCGGTATTTTTATTTATGGGTATATCTCGTCTATGTACGCGCCAGTTGAGTCCAACGAAGGATTTAATTTTAAGCCTGAACTTCCAACAAGCTCGGCCTATTATCGTTTGCTTAAGAAGCTTCGCCGTCAAGTTGGACATGCCATCCGTGACTTCAATATGATTGAAGATGGTGACAAGGTCATGGTGTGTGTGTCTGGTGGTAAAGACAGTTATACCTTGCTCGACATTTTGTTGCAGTTCAAACGTATTGCACCAATCAACTTTGATATTGTTGCGGTTAACCTTGACCAAAAGCAGCCAGGTTTCCCTGAGGATGTCTTACCACGTTATATGGAAGAGAATAACATTCCGTATTACATTTTGGAAAAAGACACTTACAGCATTACCAAACGTTTAACTCCTGAAGGTAAAACGTACTGTGCTGTGTGCTCACGGTTACGCCGTGGTTCGCTTTATGGCTTTGCTCAAGAAATTGGTGCAACCAAAGTTGCGCTAGGGCATCACCGTGATGACATTATTGCTACTTTCTTCTTGAACTTATTCCATGGCGGTAGCTTAAAGGCAATGCCACCTAAGCTTTTATCATCGGATAAGAAAAATATTTTGATTCGTCCTTTGGCTTATGTTGAAGAAAAGGACATTATCAAATATGCAGAGTTACGTAAGTTCCCGATTATTCCGTGTAACCTTTGTGGTTCACAAGAGAACTTACAACGTGCCATGATCAATGAAATGCTTCGTGAATGGGACAGACAGTATCCAAAACGTTTACACAGCATTTTTGGTGCGTTACAGAACGTTTCACCTTCACAACTTGCTGACCGTGATTTGTTCGACTTCGAAGTTCTTGACTCGCAGCGCGAATTAGACTTTAAAGATCCAGAAGAACTGAAAAAACGTTTAGATGTAGTGAACTTAAGCTTTGCTGCTGAATAAAACGAATTAATAAGTCAATTGAAGGCACTTTATAAACAAGTGCCTTTAATGTATCAAAATACTAAAAAATGAATGTTCCGTACAAAAAGTCATAGCTCAACCTTAAAATTACATGCTATAACAACGCTCAAGCAGAAGTGCTTCACACGATGTTGTCTGGATAGGCAACACTAGAGAAATTGAACAAATAAATTTGAGGAAGAATCATGCCTGCATTTTTAACTGATGATTGGTTTGCGACTGTCGAAAAATTAACTGCTGAAGCAGGTGATCTTAATTTGCCACCAGCTCTTGCGAATTTGGCAATTAATTTAGTAGTTACAGATGCTTCTGGAAATACCGAATTAGCGTTAGATGGGGGTAAAATCCAAAAAGGTTTGTCTTCAAATGCCAAAACTACATTAAACATGGATGCTGAAACTTTACGTAAAGTATTCCTTGAGTTTGATATGGCAGCTGCTATGCAGGCATTCATGACTGGTAAAATAAAAGTTCAAGGCGATATGTCTCAGTTAATGGCTTTACAAACAGCTAAACCAAGCCAAGAACAAAAAGATTTGTTCAAAAAAGTATTAGAGCAAACCGCTTAAACTGAAAAAGTATTCATATAAAAAGCTTACCCGAGAGGTAAGCTTTTTATTTATACAAACAATGAATTTATCAACTTTTAGATGATAAAAACTAGATATTAATTCGCGTTTGTGCCGTTTTAATGTGCTCAAGATAAGCACGTATACGAGTCACATACTGAACCGCTTGTTTGTATCGACCATTGCGAGTTTTGTTACTCTGCAAATAATTATAGAGATTAACCCATTGGTTAGGGTCTTTCCCTTGGGCTTGCAAGCGCTTTTGAATCTGGTTCACCGCACCCGGTCCCATATTGTAAGCTACAAGTGCATACCAGTTGCGATCTGGGAAAGGAATATCATCATACTCACTTAACATGAGATCATAATATTTCGCACCGCCCTGAATACTCTGTGCTGGATCATTACGGTTACTCACACCCATTGCCCGAGCTGTACTATTGGTTAACATCATTAACCCACGTACACCTGTTGGTGAAACAGACTCTGGCTTTAGGTACGATTCTTGATAACCAATCGCTGCAAGCAAATGCCAGTCTAAATCGTACTGAGCAGCACTTTGTTTAAAGCTTGCTTTGTAAATCGGTATACGTGCACTTAAGTCACGTTGAATCGTAGACCAAGCTTCTGGTTTTACAACATTACGGTTATAAAAAGAAGCAAGTTGCTGAGTTAGGCCATTTTGTTTGCTTTGACAAACAAAACCGCTTGCTGTTTGTGTAAGCGGGTCATCTGCTTGTTTAAACACCCAGCTTAGATTCGGATTTAATCCATTTTTTTGCAAATTTACGATATCACCACAACTTGCAGAAAAAGACATTAAACCTTTGTTCTCGATTGAACTTAAGCTTGCGGTTGTCATGGCAAGATTTGCTTTACCTTGCTGAACCCACTTAAGCGCCGTGGCATTGTCTGTCACGATTTTGAAGTCCAACTTTACATTTAAGCTTTGTGCATAGTTACGCGCTAAGTCATAACCGAAGCCGTGTAAAAACTGGTCTTCTTTAAAAACAGTCGTTGGGCTTTCTACAGCAACCACTGTTAATGTGTTTGTGTTAACTACAGTATTGTACTGTAGGGTTTTTCCTGCATTGATACTATGAAAGGGAAAAAACATAGTGCTGAGCGCAAGAACTTTCAATGGGAGAGAAGAAAATAAAGAGCTAAGGCCAAGCCTCGACCCAGAACTTGAATTACTGTGCATGTTGTCTCCGCTACAGGTAATTTATGCCCTAAAAGTCAGACAAAAAGCTGCCATAACTTCTAAAAGTTGATAAATTCAATAAGGGGTGGGCAGTCATGACGTCATTCAAAATGACATGAAATGAAAAAAGCAAACTGTGTAGAAAATCTACATAGTTTTTGAGTGGGTTAAAAAATACTCAACATTTAAGATGCGCGCATCATAATATTGAAAAAAAGTATTGTCAAATTTTGTACAATTAAATATCCGATATATCATCATAACAACATGAATTTATTAAGGAAGAAAATTTATACACTTCTGATGTGAGAAAATAGGGTATAAAATGCTACATCTTGTAACCCTTATGTTGTTAATCAGTGGTTTTTAATCATGAAATCTAACTTAATCACTCGGTCAGGCCATGACAAATTAGTTGCTGAATTAAAACAACTTTGGCATGAAGAAAGACCAGAAATTACGAAAAAAGTAAATTGGGCTGCAAGCCTCGGTGACCGTAGTGAGAATGCAGATTATCAATATAACAAGCAGCTCCTTAGAAAAATTGATCGACGAGTACGCTACTTAGGAAAGCGTTTAGAAGAGTTAAAAATTGTTGATTACTCACCTGAGCAAGAAGGCAAAGTTTACTTTGGTGCGTGGGTCGACATTGAAAATGAAGAAGGGGAGCAAAAAACTTTACGAATTGTCGGGGTAGATGAAATTTATGATCACCATCCTCAGCATATTTCAATTGAGTCACCTATGGCACGTGCACTCTTGAGTAAAGAAGTCGATGATGAAGTAGAAGTACACACGCCTTTGGGCAAAAAGCTGTGGTATATCAATGCAATTCGCTATGAAAAACCTAAAAATGATGAAATTTAGATAGATTTGTTTTTATTTTGAGCGGTTGAATTAAAAATTAAATAAAAGATTTGCCAACTTGCATTTTTGTTTATATTATAGCGCTCGTTGGAAGCGTGGCAGAGCGGTTTAATGCACCGGTCTTGAAAACCGACGAGGGTGTGAGTCCTCCGTGAGTTCGAATCTCACCGCTTCCGCCAAAATTCTTAAAAAGCCCTTGTTAATGACAAGGGCTTTTTTTTTATGCATATAAATTACTAAAAAATGATCGTGTTCCCTTCTATATATTTCTAAGTATGGTCTCTCCCGTACGAGGGTTCGTCAAAGTGACATTTTCTAGCGCCTGAATGTACCAAGAATGATTCTTCTTGGTGAGCACAGTAAGAATGAGAGTATCAATCTGATGAGGCCCTTGAGGATGAGCTAGGCCTGCAGTGAGGCGGCTCCAAAAATGTGAAATACATATATCCTCACTCATAGGTATGAGGTCTATCAGCTCATTCTCTAGTGTTGAATCACGATAAATAGTTTCATGAATAGGTTGATGCATTGTAATAATTTCATCAACTCCTTTAACGTAGTGACCGAAACGGTTAACGAAAGTCGCCTCTTTATCAAAAAGAGCAGCAAAGGCCTGCATATCATGCTTATTCCAAGCGGTTTGAAATGCTAAAGGTATTTCTTTTGGGTTTATTATGTGTTGACTCATACCAGCACCACTGTTTAATTCTTTAAGTCCATTTTCAAATATTATAAATAAAGATACTTCGTCATGCTTAAATGAAACAGGTGATCTTAGCTCGCCTTCCAAGAGTATCTTCGTTTTAACCCATACAACTCACCACACCAAATAGGGTAGGTTGAGTTATGAGGAAAGTAGATAAACATCTGCTCGCTCAATCCGCTTAATGGAGTTAAGTTTTTATAAAATCCAGATAAAGATATAAGTTAAAAAGAATTGATGCATACAATTTTAATATAATGTTAATAATCAACCATCATGCATAAATTTAAATATACTCTTTTATTTTTTAAGAACTCTTTTAATAATTCAGAGCTAAACAATTAAGTTTAAAATATGGAGAATTTGTATACAGGATAGCTTTTATTAGTTTAATTAAAATGAGAACTATATAAATCTTGTGAACTCTAGCTTTTTACTTCATTAGTTTTGTACGTTTTTATCTTAAAGATAATCATAAAATTAGAATAATAATATTAACTATTTGATTTTTATTTATAAATTAAAATTATTGACTAAGGTTCTTACTGTGTTGAATAAACATCAAAACTAAAAAATTTAATCTTGCTTTAAGTTCTCTTAATTAATTTATGGCGTATCTAGATTTCGTTAATGGGTCAGAAAAATAAATTATGACTTCATTTAAGCCAAATCAGAAAATTAAGAGAGTATAAAAATGAACCAGTTTGTAACGAACACGAAAAATGTAATTCGTGGAAAGTATCATCCGGAATTTTTGCAGAATGAAGTCTTATCCGATATTTTTGCTCATACTGCACAAACTCTTCCTGATAAAACGGCTTTAATTGAAGCAGACAAAACGCTGAGTTATGGTGAGCTGTATCAGCAAGCCTTAATTATGGCTCAACATCTGGCTTTAAAAGGGGTAAAGCCAGGTCATATTGTAGGGCTATGGCTGCCGCGTGGTATTGAGCTTTTAAAAGCTCAACTGGCCATTTGTTTAAGCGGTGCAGCTTGGCTTCCTTTTGATATGGATACGCCCGCGGACCGTATTGCGGTATGTCTTGAAGATGCTGAAGCGGTAGGAATGATTACTACAGATGAATGGTATGAACATTTAGCTGAAGTGCCGCAAACAAAATGGACCAACACCGAGCTGCAAAAACCACTAAGCGAAAGTGTAAGTTTAGCAAAAACCACTCCAGATCAACCCGCCTATATTATTTATACCTCGGGTTCGACAGGTAAACCCAAAGGAATTGTGATTACTCAAAAAAATATTTGTCACTTTTTACGTAGTGAAAATAGTATTTTGGGTATTCAAGAGCAAGACAAAGTCTATCAAGGCTTTTCAGTCGCTTTTGATATGTCGTTTGAAGAGATTTGGCTTTCTTATTTGGTAGGTGCAACGTTGTGGATTGCACCGAAGTCACTTGTCAGTGACCCTGAGCGGTTATGCCAAACCTTAAAGCATGAACAAATTACAGTACTGCATGCTGTTCCAACGTTACTTGCCTTATTTCCTGAAGACGTACCTAATTTAAGAATTATTAATTTAGGTGGGGAAATGTGTCCAGACTCACTGGTTGACCGCTGGGCATTACCTCATCATCAAATGTTTAACACCTATGGACCAACCGAGACCACGGTTTCTGCAAGTCTTGAGTTATTAGAACGCGGCAAACCTGTCACCATTGGCAAGCCCTTACCAAACTACGGTATGTTGGTTATTAACTCTGAAAGAGAGTTGCTCGAGCAAGGTGAAACAGGGGAGTTATGTATTTTTGGACCAAGTGTGGCACAAGGCTATTTAGGACGTCCTGATTTAACCGCAGATAAGTTTATTGAAAACCCTTGGGCAATGAGTGTAGAGGAAGAATTACTCTACCGTACTGGGGATTTGGCTAAAATTGATGAGTTTGGTCAAGTACACTGTTTAGGTCGTGCCGATGACCAAGTTAAAATCCGTGGTTTCCGTGTAGAGCTTGGCGAGATCGAAGCTGCGCTTTGCGATATTGACGGAATTGGTACGGCAGCCGTTATTCTTCGTCCTGAAGACGGCATTGATCAACTTATTGCGTTTATTGCGCCAGAAATTGATGCAAAGCAAGCTATAGAAATTAAAGAACTACGGCATAACTTGAGTCAGCGATTACCGCCTTATATGGTGCCAAATCGTTTTGAGATTATTGAAGAAGTTCCACGTCTATTATCTGGGAAAATTGACCGTAAAGCTTTAAAAGCAAGACCGCTCACAAGTGTGGTAGATCGCAGTGAATCTGACCAGCCACAGAACCCAGCCGAAGAAATCTTGTTTGAAATTTTGAATCGCTTGTTCCCGAACATGCCGATTAAACTCGATTCCGATTTCTTTGATGATTTAGGCGGGCATTCACTACTCGCCGCTGTTTTAATTTCAAATCTGCGTGAGCATGCGGAATATAGCCATCTGACCATTCAAAACTTATATCAAGCGAGAAGAGTAGGCGCGATTGCTGCACTCATGTTAGAGCAGCCTGAACCTACTTTATTTGATAGCCAAATTGGACAAGATAACCCTCGTAATCAGACCTATAAATGGTTATGTGGTATTGCACAGCTCGTAACTATTCCGGTTTTAATCTCGATTAATATTTTGCAGTGGTTAGCGCCATTCTTTACCTATCACTACTTTACCGGTGGAACTCGCGACAGTATTCCGTATGCGATTGCGTTGTCTTTATTGGTGTATGTCAGTGTCATTATGAGCAGTTTTGTACTGTCGATTACGATAAAACGACTATTAATGTTAGGAATTGGCGCAGGGCGTTATCCATTATGGGGATTAACCTATTTCCGTTGGTGGCTAGCAGACCGTATTAGTAATATTTCACCTGTTTATCTTTTATCTGGTTCGACTTTACTTAACTTATATTTGAAAGCACTTGGCGCAAAAATCGGCCACGACGTTACCATTAGTTCCGTACATATTCGTATGCCATCTTTACTGACTATTGAAGATGGCGTGAGTATCGGTTCTCAGGTGAATTTAGAAAATGCCAAAGTTGAACATGGCCATTTGGTATTAGGTTCAATTCACCTTAAACAAGACAGTTATGTAGGTTCGTATGCTGTATTAGAAGAAAATACAGTGTTAGAAAAACAGGCCCATGTAAATGCCTTAACTTCAATTGAATATGACACGGTTGTACCTGAGGGCGAAATTTGGGACGGAACACCTGCTCAGAAAATAGGGCATATAGATGAGCAAGCTAAATTGCCAGGGCGTCCTAAACTATCGTTTATACGTAAAATTGCTGAATATGGATACTATGGCGTTAGCGCATTAATTATTGCCTGTCTTTTCTTTATTCCAATTTTTCCAAGCTTCCTTTTGGTCGACTGGTTAGATGTAAATGTATTTAATATTAACCCGAACAACCATTTGCAAATCGCGCTTTACTATTTCATTTTAGCGATTCCGGCTAGTGCAATGATGATGATGATTACTGCGGTGATTTCTTCAGGTCTGCGTAAAATTGCATTGCCGCGTCTTGAAACCGGAACCTATGCGGTTCATGGCAGCACGTATTATCGTAAATGGTTTGCGGCCCAAATTTTAGAAACCAGCTTACAAACCTTACATGGCTTGTTTGCCACCATTTATGCGCCTACATGGTTCCGTATGCTGGGAGCAAAAGTGGGTAAAAATACCGAAATTTCTACCGCAACCGGCGTCATTCCAGAAATGCTGACTTTGGGTGAAGAAAGCTTTATTGCCGATGCGGTAATGCTGGGTGATGAAGAGATTAAAGGCGGTTGGATGTCTTTAAAAGCAACCAAAATCGGTAACCGTAGTTTTGTGGGAAATAGTGCTTATATTGCTGATGGGACAGTGTTACCAGACAATGTTTTAATTGGCGTGCAGTCAAAAACACCAGATAACCGTGAAATGTATGACGGACAAACTTGGTTTGGTTCTCCGGCATTGCTGTTACCTGCACGTGAAGCTGCTGAAAAATATCCTGACCATTTAACCTTTAAACCAAGTATTAAGCGCCGTTTAATGCGCGGTTTTATTGAAGGGCTTCGTATTGTATTGCCGGCCGCACTTGCGATTGGGGTGGGTTATATGATCGTACTAGACGTTATTGATGTGATTAATAACTACAATATTGAGACAGGACTGGTTGCATTAACGCTCGCAGGGCTGCTTTATGGTGTTGGCTGTTTCCTTATTGTTGCGCTATTAAAGTGGATTTTGATTGGTCGCTATCAACCGCGTTCGGCACCTATGTGGACCATGTTCGTATGGTTAAGTGAAGGGATTACCAGCTTATATGAATCAGTTGCGATTCCTAACTTCTTAAACTACTTAAGAGGAACGCCAATGTTGCCATTCTTCTTGCGTATTTTAGGGGTTCGTATTGGTAAAGATGTTTATATGGATACGGCTGATATTACCGAGTTTGACTGTGTCAGCATTGGTGACCGTGCCGAGTTTAATAGCTTTTCAGGCCCGCAAACTCACTTGTTTGAAGACCGTATTATGAAAATCGGGCAAGTAAATGTTGGCAATGATGTAGTGGTCAATGCGCGCAGTATTATTTTATATAACGCCAACGTGAGTAACCATGCTGTGTTAGGGCCATTAACACTGGTCATGAAAGGTGAAAATATTCCGGCTAAATCTGCGTGGATTGGTTCACCAGCCGTGCCTTGGGTTCATAAATAATTAAGTGATGAAAAAAAGCCTCTATAAATAGAGGCTTTTTACTATGTGTGGTAAGCGAACTTATTTATTCAGTTGCCGTAAAAGCATCATGGTAAGTAACTTCACCTGAGGGAATATGGTTAATGAAGCTTAGAGCTTGAAAGTATTCATTAGGTACATCAGGTAAATTTAAATCAGGGTAAGATTTAAAACCAAATCGACTGTAATAATTTGGATCACCTAATAGAACGCAACCTTTTCCGCCTAATTCTTTTAACTTTTGAAGAGCTGCATTCATTAAAAGAGAACCAACGCCAATTCCTTGTTTCTTTGGACATACCGAAATAGGGCCTAGACCATACCAACCAGTGTCACCTGACGTGATTGTAACTGGTGAAATAGCCACATGACCTATAATTAAGTCATCTTCTGTAGCAACCAAAGAAATCGTAAGTTGCTTATGTTTACGAAGGCTATTCACAATAAATTGTTCAGTGTGGCTAGAATGCTCTTCATTTAAGAATGCGGCTTTCGTCAACGCTTCGATATTTTTAATATCTTCGGGTTGTTCATCTCGAATTGTAATATTCATATTTTTCTTTCTCTTAATAAATAGCAACTTATATCAACGATTGTCTAGTTGAGGGCGAACAGTCTGAAGCCCTAACAATGTAATTTGATAAGGTTGGCTATTTTTAGACTTGATTAAACGTTTTGCTTTTAGCTTTTTAAATACATCTAAAGAACAATCAGATAGCACGAAACCTTCTCGTGTGTAGCATTCAACGAAATAGACTGTGCCTGATGCGTCACGTTGGTATTTAATATGTCCGCCTTTAGCAAGGACATGGAGAGTTCGTTGTTCGAACTTTGAAAGATTCATGTTGGAGCCTTGATAATAATCAAACGTGCAAATAGAGGTGATCAGAAATATGACCACAGAAAAATTGCGACATTGATAATCAACTCAATAATAGAAATTGAGAGTGATTATCAGATGATTACTATCTCCAACATATAAACCTCTTTGAGAAGGGGGATACTTTTATTCAAAGGATATATTAACTGTATATATCACTTAATAACAAATGTTTTTTATATTCATAGACCTTTCATTTATATAAAATCAGGCAACAAAAAATTATGTATGAGTTTTAGTAAATGAAAAAAACAATTTTTAGCCTAATTTTCGCTACCTGTGCAGCTTTTTCAAATAGTATTCAAGCAGAAGAAGTTTATTATCAACAAGAAGATATCGCTTATGCTTTTGAACTAGATTCAATCGAATTTTATTTACCAAGTAAAAGTAAATTTAAAATTACTGCTACCAGAAAACTAGTTGGCGTACCTGAAACAAAATTTTATACAGGTGATTTTGATAAAGATAATATCGCACAATTCCATATGGCTTTTGACTGTTCACATAAGACGATACAGATTTTAGACTTTATGATTGGTGATAAAAATAATGGTGAACTTAAGTACAAGAGCGATAAAAAGAGTGAAGTAATGAAAGCCACGGGTGATAATGATTTAGCTATGCTTAATTTAGTGTGTGAAAATGCTAAGGCTATAAAATAGTGTCTGTGCATCATAAGGCTTGTTTTTAATACTCTTATATACAATTTTCTTGGCGACCCACCTTTGAAAAAATGAAATTAAAGATTTAACAATTATGATACCTGTACAGACATTCTCGGTTTTTGCAATTTTTTTGTTGTTTATTGCTCCATTGATTGGTGTTGTACTAACGCTAGGTTTATTAGTGAAAGCACTATTCTTTTGGCGAAATAAGGCTCAAAAGCCTGTGAGGTTTTTCTCTCAAAAAACATTATTCATTACGCTAGTGGCATTAATATGTGACCTGTGGGCAGGTTATTTATTTTATATGGCTGCATCGGTAGAGTATGAGTTCGCACTTAAACAGCATTACAAGGAACGTCGCAGTCATTTCGTTTTATCTCAAGATGCACAATATGGCGAACTGTTGATTCCCAAAGGGAGTTTAATTAGTCGTTACGATGCTTTTGACAACGGTGAGCCACAAGTACCTTTTAGTTTACGGGGATTACAGGCGGTACGTTTCCCTCATCCTATACAGGTTGCAGGAATGTGGGTAACTGCGATGGAGCCTCCTCGAATGGAATTGGCATGGGATCAGCATGTAGGTCCAGTTATGCGCTTTGATCCTAAGGAAGAAAATGGCTATGGTAAATGGGTTTACGATACGAAACGTCCTACCATCGCTTGTTCTCGTGGAGACATCGTGCTACTTGAAATTCCACTCATTGATTATGATATTCAAAAAGAATTTGGTAAACCTGAGCCTGATGGAGCTAATGCACGTTTTCGCCCGAGTGAGTGGGGCGTTCAACAATGCGAAAAAGGTCAGGGACCAATTAAGGTTAGTCCTGCATATACTGGGACTGCACCAAAGAAACCTTGGTTTCAACTATTAGACTGACAATATCCCATGTTAAAAAAAGCTTTATTTAGCTTAATAATGTCAGCTATAGCATTGTTTTCCATCTCATTATATACGGATATTTTTCCCAATAGTTTTGAAGTTCTGTAGAGTTTAATACACACGAATTTTCTTCAAAACTCCAGTAATGATTGGGATTTTTTTCATAATTTTCGATAGCTCTATCAAAAATGTCCATAGATCGAATTTCGATACTTTTCTGATTTTCAAAAGTTCTCCATAAGCTAGCCTCTTTCTGTTCCCAATCATTTTTTTCACCAATTACTAAGATATATCTAAATTTGCTCACCGCTCCAAAGATCCTGCTTTTCTCAGCAGGGTAAAAATTAAAATATCTTTGCCAACTTTTTACTTGTTCAATTCCATGATTTAACTCAGCACTAGGTTCATTTTTTTTGTTAAAGAGTCTTACATTAGGTTTTTCAATTTCGACTAAAACCCACTCAGGACCATCTGAATTATCATTTAACCAACAAAAATCACATCTAAAATTATTACCAAAACTAACTTCTGAAAAAATTGGTTGTATTCCCCAATGTCTTGAAAATAACTCAGAGAAAAGAAAACTATTTTCTTTTAGTAATTGTAGAAGTTCTCTTTCAGAAGATTTAACTCTTGCATTTTTTAGCTGCTCTTTTACTTTTACTAAATCAAAAACCATTATTCATCCGATTAATTATGAAGATCTAAAATATGTTACACCTACTAGCTTATTTAACCCGAATTTTGTTTAAGTGTTCAATTATGCATGTAAAACTCATTCATTATTTTAATAATTAAAAAACTGATTTTAAGTTTTCCTAAAAATTAACATACTACATCTTGTATGCAATCTTCCAAGCCAATTATCTTCCCCTTTATAAACCCCCATTTAACAATAACTCACCCATTATTTATCCTTACTTTTTAATGATCTAAATTAAAACAAATGTCATTTTGTGTGCTTGACTGCAATAAATCTGAAGCTTATCCTTTGCCTGCTGGCCACATTGCCAGCCGGTTTTAGCAGACCGTGTATTATCTCCCGCATCAGAGCTTTTCCTTCTGAGGAATAGTCTTGTGTGGTGAACTACTCGTCCCTTTCCCGTAGCGGTAGGACGGGAGAGGGACACCTTCGGGTGTGCTAGTTTGAGATAATACTAGTCTGCTAACCCTTTCTCGTTCTGCCACCATAATTCTATAAATGTCTGGCAGAACTCCCAATAAAAAGGAGTTGGCTTTGCACATCCATTATTTCTTGGCTCTCAATGCCAAAAGCTATAACGACACCACATAAACTTTAAAGCAGTTTGAGGGCCATTAGCGCTTTCAGGCTTTAAATCGTCACAACCAAAAACTTAGCAACAATAAAACTTGAGATGTGCCAAGCACAGTCTTTATAGGCTTTGCTGTGCCTTTTTTTCTCCCAAAAAAGTATCTCATTTACAAACAACAAGAATTTATAACGGTAAAACTATGCCAAATTTAGTTCTCCCAACACGTGCCTTATATGTTGTAAATAAAGCGATTGATCTGTTTCACCACCGTGGATTTCACCTTATTGGCGTCGACAGAATAGTGAGAGAATCAGAGATTACAAAAGCGACTTTTTATAATTATTTTCACTCTAAAGAACGACTCATTGAAATCTGCCTGATGGTGCAAAAAGAAAAGCTCCAAGAACAAGTAGTCGCAATGATCGAATATGACTTAGGCACTCCTGCCATCGATAAACTCAAAAAGCTTTACTTTCTACATACCGATATAGAAGGGCCGTATTACTTATTATTTAAAGCCGTTTTTGAGATTAAAAATAGCTATCCCAACGCTTATCAAACCGCAGTGCGCTATAGAACATGGCTAAAAAATGAAATTTATAGCCAGCTTAGAACACTAAAACCTGATGCCTCTTTTACCGATGCCAAACTATTTTTATATATGGTGGAAGGCACAATCATTCAGCTTTTAAGCTCAGGTGGGGTAGATGAAAGGGAGAGATTGCTAAATTATTTTCTTGGTCTAAGTGATTTAAGCCGATTCAAAATAGAAAGCTAAGGTCAATCAAAATGCATAAAAATTAAAAGAGTTATTTCTATAAAAGCCCGCTGATGAGGGCTTTTATATATTGGTTTTTCTAGCTGAGGTAGTCTCTAAGAAAGCCTGCTTGGCCAAATAGTTTTTCTCGGAATTCGGCTTCTAATTGTTCTGTTTGCATGTTTAACGGGTCAAAATTTTCTGCTCTAACATCTAACATATCTACAAATGCTTTAGACAAAATTCCGACCCGATTGATTCCACCAAAACCTAAATAAATACCATCCTTCAACTGTTTCAAAGTGAAGTTAATATCTTTTCTTTTTAAGATTTTTATCCAATATTTAAAAATAATAGGCGTGATGAGCTTTGCAACTCTAGCTAAAGCTGCTTTTCTGTTTTTGCTAGAATTTCCTCCTATCGCATTTAATACATCAAATGCGACCGATTTATGCTCAAGCTCTTCGAGGGCATGCCACTCCCACAGATTTCTGCTCTCTTGCGTGGTTTTTGCTTTAATTAACGAGTCTGTGAGTAATAGACGGGCAAGTGTGGCGGTATAGTGTTCCATCACGACTGTAGCAGCGACTTGTTCGACTGCTGAAAGTTGACGTAATTTATCCAAGCGTGCTTTGGTTTTGGCCTCAATTTCGACAACTTCAGGATAGTTCGAATGGATGAGGTGATTGTTCAGCGTTTTATGTTCACGGCTATGGAAAGCTTCTTGAGCAATAAAGGCTTTTATATCTTCTAAAAGGTTTTCATCCTTAATTTGATTTCGAACATTTCTGATGCTTTCTATAAAAAACATTTCACCAGCGGGAAACATCGCTGAAAGTACAACGAACAAGGAAGTAACAACAGGATTTTCCTCATAATAAAAAGAGTAACTTTTATGATGATCGTAAGTCAGTTCAACATTACGACGAAAAATTTTTTGATCCGATTTTAGAGCTGTATTCATTTTTTTAAACTCATCTTTATAAAATAATTGATCAAATTTTGATTTATACTAGAATTTATCAATGAATTTATACAGAAAAAAGACGGATTATTAGAAGGATAAAAAATTATGGTAACTATAAGAAAACCAAAACAAAATAGAGCAATAAATACCTTTGATTCTATAGTTAGTGCCGGATTTATATCTGTTATGAAAAATGGCTTGGACCATACAACAGTACTTAAAGTGTGTGAGATAGCAGGCGTAGGATCGGGGAGTTTTTATGAGTACTTTAAAAATAAAGAAGCCCTTTTTGTTGAGATGCAGCAGCACTTTATTGCGGAAATCTCAAAAGTTATTTATGGCGTGATTCCTGAAATTTTAGATTTAGAGATTCCTGAAGCAATCAGAACAATTTTTTTAAAAATTGGTGAGTTTTTGGCAAAAGATAATAATAAATATTTTTATTGGCTCAGTGTTTCTTCTAAATATAGTACTGAGGCAAGTCATGTAAAAGCCGTAAAAGCGATTAATGTCTTGGCCATTGAATATGCCATGAAGCATCCTGAAGTATTAAAAATCAAAAATTTAAAAATGATGGTTTATATTTTAATTCATTCAAGTATTGCTTTAACAATGAACTATTTTACTTCTGAAAATATGGGTTTTACTTTTGAAGAGTTAGTGGACTGCTTAATTAATATTACGATGTCATACATAGAAGATGATAGAAATAAGGTCGCTTAATTTCCATTCGCCAATTTATGATTTTTAGCGTCTAAATACATGCCAAATTAAAGGCTTCCATCTATTTATCATAAAACTAAAAATAGAATGAAAGCCTAAAATTTGAATTACAACTTAGAATGTATTTTTGATAATGACATCGTCGTAAGGCAGTTTGCCTACGCGCGGGTAAGGTTCAGAAGCTGATTTACCAACTGCAATCATTAAACACACCACGTGATCTTCAGGTAAGTTAATGAGCTTTGCCATTGCATCAAAGTCAAAACCATCCATTGGACAGCTATCTAAACCATGCTCTTGAGCAAGTAACATAAGGGTTTGAGCAAAGATACCCGCACTACGCATCACTTCGTCACGTTGGGTTTGTGGGCGGTCACGGTAATACTGGTCGATTGCACCAACCATAATATCTTGAACTTCTGGAGAAGCTCCATCCCATACACGTTTAGCATCAACTTCCCATGTATTTACTTTGGCACATAACACAATCAGTAATGATGACTCTGTTACTTGTGGTTGGTCCCAAGCAATCGCGCGAATTTTTTGTCTTAACTCTGCATCTTCAACAATGACTGGACGCCAATGCTGCAAGTTAAAAGCGCTTGGTGCATTTGCTAAAACTTCTTGTAATAACTGCTTCTTGTCATCTTCAGAGAGTTGAAAAGCAGGGTCGAAGCGTTTAACTGCACGGCGTTTGCGGAGAGCATCAATAACATTCA
This sequence comes from Acinetobacter sp. BD54, assembly GCF_044778325.1. Classification (NCBI taxonomy): domain Bacteria; kingdom Pseudomonadati; phylum Pseudomonadota; class Gammaproteobacteria; order Moraxellales; family Moraxellaceae; genus Acinetobacter; species Acinetobacter sp. BD54. The sequence continues at coordinate 76,759 of NZ_JANJEP010000005.1, forward strand.
TAAGATTTTCCTACTTGAGAGTTGGGTAGCCGTAGTCGTTAGTTTTTATAACGTTGGGCTACTTCAGCCGAAGAGAAGTTTGGTAATAATGTCATACGCGATTTTTCAAAATTATTCCATTGATTTTCATCTTTCAGCACAGGAATTGTAATTGTTTCTTTACGATCAAAACCAATCAGGGCTGCATCGACCAAATCATTGACATCCATTAATGGCGGAACTTGGCTTACATCTATACCTGAACGTTCCCAAATTTCGGTTTTAGTGGCAGAAGGCAATACCGCTTGAACGTGTACCCCATGATCTTTTAGCTCTAAATGTAAACCTTGGCTAAAAAATTGAATAAAGGATTTACTTGCGCCATAAATGGTAGAACCAAATTCAGGCGCTAAGCCAAGTACAGAGCCTAAATTAATAATGGCGCCTTTACCTTTACGTATAAGGGATTGCGACATTGCATGAGACAATCGCACCACCGCAGTCATATTTAAAGTCAGAAGTTTTTCAATCTCATTACGATCTTGAGTTAAAAAGTTTCCGTTCAGTGCAATCCCAGCATTATTTACCAAAATTTCAATATCAGCATCGTTTTTAAGTACATCTTCAATTTTGCGTATATCTTGATCGTTTGATAAATCGGCTTGAATGAACTCCACCTGTACGCTGTATTTTTCTTGAAGGTCTTTTGAAATTTTATCTAAACGGTTGGTGTCTCGTGCCACCAAGATTAAGTGATAGCCACGTTGAGCAAATCGATCTGCATAAACAGAACCAATTCCTGACGAAGCCCCTGTAATAAGTACTTTTGATTGAACTGACATGTGATGTCTCCACGCTTTAATTTTTAGATGATGATCATAATCTAAAATATGCAGGTTTTGATGTCAATCATAATCAATGTATAATAATGACGAACAGGGTGAATAAAAGCGAGCGCACCAACATGAAAGTCAGTAAAACTCAGGTAAAAGAAAACCGAGATAAAATTGTTGAAAAGGCGACTCAACTGTTCCGTAGTAAAGGCTACGACGGGGTGGGCATTGCCGAATTAATGTCTAGCGCAGGCTTTACTCATGGTGGGTTTTATAAACATTTCAGCTCGAAAACAGACCTTGTTACTATTACTGCCAAATATGGTCTTGAGCAGGTTTTAAAAAGAATAGAAGGTTTAAACTTAACCCAATTTATTCAAATGTATGTGTCTCGTACACATCGGGACAACCGTGATCAGGGCTGTACCTTAACAGCGCTATCTTGTGATGCCGCAAGACAGCCCGACGAAGTAAAAGTCGAGTTTGAAGAGGGCATTGAGCAGCTTATTGAGTTCATTATGAATGAACGCGCAAAACAAGTTTCTTTAGAAACAGAAGAGCTGAGAAAACAAGCTATTAATATTCTTGCTCAGTCAGTAGGGGCAATTGCATTGTCTCGTGCATGTCCAGACCAATCAAACCTTAGCGATGAAATCTTGGAGAGCTGTAGAGAGAGTCTTTTAAAATTAGCCGATTAGGCTTTTTTATCATTTAAGCTGGTTTGGCTAAACTGAATTAATCTCGCTATATCGACTGTTCGCTCATAAATGAGTTCTGCTGCATGTTCGCAGGCGTGTTCTAGGGTGATGGGACCATTGGCTAGTGAGAAAGCAGTGCTTACACCGTGCTCATAAAGTGCTTGGTAGCCTTCACCTAAAGTCCCAGCAATCACAATGACCGGAACATTGTGGGCTTTGGCAATTTGGCTTACCCCAAAAACAGTTTTACCACTTAAGGTTTGTTGGTCAAATTTACCTTCACCCGTAATCACCCAATCTGCATTAGAAATTTTATGCTCAAGCTGATTCAGTTCAGCCACAACTTTAACTCCAGCTTTAAAGTCTGCATTTAAATAACTTTTGGCGGCAAAGCCCAAACCACCAGCAGCCCCAGAACCCGCTTCATCTCGTTTATCGAAATCTAAAAGTTGTGCCGTGACATCGGCAAAATGGGCAAGGGCTGCATCGAGTAACTGGACTTGAGCAACGGAAGCGCCTTTTTGTGGGCCAAAAATATGTGATGCGCCGTTTGGGCCACAAAGTGGATTGGTCACATCGGCAGCCAGTAAAAACCGTGTGTGCTGAATACGTGAGTCGAAATGTGTTAAATCAATTTTGGATAGGTGGCTAAGGGCAAGGCCGCCCGCGGGTAAAACCTTTTGGTTAGCATCGAGTAAAACTGCACCTAAAGCACTAAGTAAGCCTGTGCCGCCATCATTGGTCGCACTACCGCCTACAGTTAAAATAATGACTTTTGCGCCTGCGTCTAAAGCCTCCAAAATGAGCTGACCTGTGCCAAACGTTGTGCTGTGGCAGGCATCACGCTCAGACGGTGGAACTAACTGTATGCCGCTCGCTTGAGCCATTTCAATCATGGCAATTTTTTGTTTTTCTAACCAACCCCATTTGGCCTGAACAGGCTGACCTAATGGTCCAACCACTGTTTTTACACGCCATTGTCCATCGCAGACTTCTAAAACTGCTTCAATGGTTCCTTCACCACCATCTGCCATTGGGCACAAAATCGTTTCTGCATGAGGAAATACTGCTTGCCATCCTTGGGCAATGGCTTGAGCTACCTTTAAAGCCGATAAGCTATCTTTAAATGAATCAGGGGCGATCACAACCTTCATAAATGCTCTAATGCAGATAAGTTTTTAATTGTTTTATACTGCTTAATGCGAAAAAAACATAGATAAAGTCGTGTAAGTATCAATTTTAAAAAGCTTTCAGTCGGTTAAAAATGAAACCCAATAATGTTTTTATCTGTAAAAGATAGAATTAATATCTATTTAAATCATTGTTTTGTATGTTTTTATGTAAATAACGTGGTTGGCTTGAATTATTGTAATTGTAAAGAATATGGCACATATTATAAGAACGGTTGAGCCGGCTTTTAGCATAGTGGCAATAATATAAAAAGTGGACTCTACTCATCGGTAAACAGCGGGTAGCTTTGATAAAACCATAATTAAATTGTGATTTCACTGAGCCTGTTGAGTGTAAAAAAGATAAGAGGATGAAAAAGTGGATAATTCAGAAGAACAAAAGCACATACAGGAAAATAACGGTTTTGCGCGAATTGAGCCATATACTCATCCTGCTGGCGGGTGGGGCGCACTGCTCAGTGTTGCTCGAAACTTAAAGCGACAAGATATTTTAGGTAAAGGTTCAATTACCTTACTCAACATTAACCAGCCTACAGGTTTTGACTGTCCCGGCTGTGCATGGCCAGAAAAGAAAGATGCTCATGCCTTTAACTTCTGTGAAAATGGTGCAAAAGCGGTTGCTTTTGAAGCAACCAGTAAAACCGTCACTCCTGAATATTTTGCAGGTCATACCGTCAGTTGGTTATCAGAACAAAGTGACTTTTTCCTAGAAGACTTAGGCCGCTTAACAGACCCAGTTCGTTATGATGCTGCAACCGATAAATATGTGCCTATTTCATGGGACGATGCCTTTAAACTCATCGCTCAACATTTACATGCGCTAGATCATCCAGACCAAGCTGCATTTTATACCTCGGGCCGTGCCAGTAACGAAGCAGCATTTTTATATCAATTGTTTGTGCGAAGCTTTGGTACAAATAACTTCCCAGATTGTTCGAACATGTGCCATGAAACCACAAGTGTTGGTTTGCTCGACTCGATTGGTTTAGGAAAGGGCACAGTCACTCTAGAAGATTTTGATTTAGCCGACGCCATTTTTAGTTTTGGGCACAACCCGGGAACCAACCATCCACGTATGTTAGGTACTTTGCGTGAAGTGTCTAAACGCGGCGGCAACATTATTGCGATTAACCCAATTAAAGAGCGAGGCCTCGAACGTTTCCAAGACCCGCAAGCACCGCTTGAAATGATGACCAATGGCAGTACGCCAATTAGTCGCTATTATTTCCAGCCTAAAATTGGCGGCGACTATGCACTGATGTTGGGTATTTTAAAGCACTTACATGAGTGGGATAAAAAGGCGCTTGCCTCAGGTAAACCAAGCGTTTTTGACCGAAACTTTATTGCAGTCAATACCGTTGGTTTCGACGAAATGATTGCTGAGTTAGAAAGAACGGAGTGGGCAGATCTTTATAAGCACTCAGGTCTGTCATCTGAACATTTAGAAAAACTGGCTAAACTCTTTTTAGAGTCAGAGCGTTCAATTTTCTGTTGGGGTATGGGGATTACCCAGCATCGTCACGGAACTGCTAACGTACATATGCTGGCAAATTTATTGTTGGCACGTGGTCAAATTGGCAGACCGGGTGCAGGGCTTTGTCCGGTTCGTGGGCACAGTAACGTGCAAGGCGACCGCACTATGGGCATTAATGAACTCCCAAGCCCGAAACTTCTCGATAATATTGACCGTGTGTTCGGTATTAAATCACCAAGAAAAAATGGATATGGTGTGGTTGAAACCATTAAAGCCATGGCCGAAGGTGATATCAAAGTCTTTATTGGTTTGGGCGGAAACTTTGCCGTTGCAACACCTGACACCGCTTATACACAAGAAGCGCTTAGAAAATGTAATTTAACCGTACATGTGGCAACCAAGTTAAATCGTAGCCATTTGGTGTGTGGTAAAGATGCGCTTATTTTGCCATGTTTAGGCCGCACCGAAATTGATGAGCAGCTTCATGGCCCACAAGCTATTACAGTTGAAGACTCAATGAGTAATGTCCACTTGTCGGCAGGGCGTAATACGCCAATTTCTAAAAATATTTTGTCTGAACCCGATATTGTGGCAAGAATGGCTGAGGCCGTGCTGCCAGAGAGTCAGATTAAATGGAAATGGTACATTGAAAGCTATGACCGCATTCGTGACTCAATTGCCGATGTGTTTGATGAATTCCATGACTTTAATTTGCGCGTTTATAAACCAGGCGGTTTCCACCTCGAACATCCAGCTAATCAGCACATCTGGAATACAAAGAGTGGTAAAGCGCAATTTCTGATTACGCCACTTGAAGAAGTCTATGCGGATAAAGAAAATCAGTACGCTGCCGCATATACCGAAAGTAAGGTTTATACCTTAATGACCACCCGATCTCACGACCAATACAACACCACTTTATATGGTCTGGATGACCGTTACCGTGGGGTGTTTGGTCAGCGCCGTGTGTTGTTTATGAATCAAGCGGATATTGATGAAGCAGGCTTTGAAGCAAATCAGTGGGTTGATATTGAAAGTGTTTTCTCGGATGGTGTGAAGCGTATTGTGCATAGTTTCCGTATTGTGCCGTACAACATTCCACGCGGCAGCTTAGCGGCTTACTATCCGGAAACCAATCCTTTGGTGGCCTTAAGCAGTCATGATAAATATGCCAAGATTCCGGCTTCTAAAAGTGTTCCGGTGATTTTACATCCCGGAAATGCACCAGAGCATTTTAACTTGGCAACAGCTGTTGACCCTGAAGATGCCAATAAGAAAGTCAGCAGTCTTTAAGTGGATCTGATTTTTTTAAATGAAACTTAAGCAAATGGCGCTCTAAACAAGCGCCATTTTGAAATAAAGGAAATAATTTTGACACCACATGCTTATGGGGTTGAAACATTGCCAGTACAGCGGTTTAACAAAACCGAATCTGAAAATGTCTTAGATCATATTGTGCAAGAGTACCCAATTGCCTTGGTATATAACGGTATTTCGCATGCGGTGATGATGGCGACACCGACCGATGTCGATTTATTTGCTAAAGGTTTTAGTCTCTCGGAAGGAATTTTAACCAGCTTAAAAGAGCTATATACCCTTGATGTGCATCAAAATGAACTAGGCATTACGGTGGAAATGACCATTTCATCGAGAGCATTTGCCGCCCTAAAGGAACATCGCCGTATGATGGTAGGCCGTACAGGCTGCGGTTTATGTGGAATTGAAAGCTTAGAGCAGTTTCAGTTAGACGTGCCAAAAATTACAACGCATGCATCAAAAATATGGCTTGAGCAAATTCCGAGTGCTATTTCCCATTTAAAAACTCAACAAGAAATTACTGCTTTAACGGGTGGGGCGCATGCCGCAGCATGGGTAGTTGACGGTCAAATCGTGGCTTTATTTGAAGATGTGGGCCGCCATAATGCCTTAGACAAATTGCTCGGTTATTTAGCGCAAGAAAATTACGACACCAATTTAGGTTTTGTGGTGATGACCAGTCGGGCAAGTTATGAACTGATACGAAAATGTGCCCAGCTCAATATTAGCTTGCTTGCTTCAATTTCAGCGCCTACCAGTATGGCCATTCAGTTAGCCAAGCAATCTGGCCTGACTTTGGCAAGCTTTTGTAGGGGCGATGGATTTGTTTTATATACGGAAATATAAAATATATCTTTTAATGTGAAGGAATTAGGGCTGGGTTCATTCGATATTCCTTTCACTTTTAAGCTAAGGTTAGTTTTTATAGATTATTATAAAATTCTAAAGGTTCAGAGTCTGTCCAAATGTCTTGGGTACAATCAATAAAAGAATGGGCAAAACGTCTAAAAAAACAAATTATTATGCTTTGGTTTGCCTCAAGGCATCCTCAAATGCCGTGGTTACCCAAAATTATTGCTGTGGTAGCAGTGGCTTATGCGTTTAGTCCAATCGACTTAATTCCAGACTTTATTCCTATTTTAGGCTTCATTGATGACGCGGTTATTTTACCCATACTCATTTGGTTAGCAGTTCGTTTTACGCCTCAGCAAGTCATTTTTGATGCTGAACAACAAGCTAAAGAATGGCTAGATGAACATGAAAAGCGGCCAAAAAACTATTTGGTTGCCGTACTTATTATTTTAATTTGGCTCACACTTGCCGTGATGGCTTACTTTTATTTTGGCGGTGGTTTGTAAGTGAACTGAGTCTTGAAACCCTGTACTAATTTAATACCCTTAACATTGTACTTTGCCACAACTCAAAGGATAATAACGTTTTTATAAGCTATGGGTTGCAGACCATGAAAATCGTCGCAGATGAAAATTTGGCGTTTACCGATTACTTTTTTTCAGAGTTTGGCGATATTCAACATAAAGCAGGGCGCACCTTAACGCATACAGACGTACAAGATGCTGAAGCTTTATTGGTCCGTTCAGTCACCGCAGTAAATGAAAGTTTAATTCAAAATACCGCCCTAAAATATGTGGGTAGTGCCACAATCGGGACCGATCATTTAGATATTCAAGCTTTAGAAAAGCATGGCATTACATGGGCCAATGCCGCAGGTTGTAATGCACAGGCGGTTGCTGAATATGTCATTACAGCTTTACTGCATTTGGATGCTAGCCTTTTAGAACAACAAGAAAAATTTACGCTAGGTATTGTGGGTCTTGGCAATGTTGGTAAGCGCTTGGCCTATATGGCTCAGTTGCTTGGTTGGAAAGTGATTGGCTTTGACCCCTTTGTACAGTTAGATTCAATTGAAAATGTAAGCTTTCAAGCCTTGTTGCAACAAGCTAATGCAGTTTCAATTCATGTGCCACTCACCAAAAAAGGCGAACATGCGACGTATCATCTGTTTGACGAAAAAGCTTTTGCAGCGTTTCAACCGAACACGATTTTAATTAATAGTGCACGCGGTCCGGTCGTAAAAGAAGCCGCTTTAATCGAAGACATTCAACGTACCCAGCGTAAAGTTGTACTTGATGTATTTGAGCATGAGCCAGTGATATCTGAAGAGCTTTTAAATATGTTGGCTTTGGCGACACCGCATATTGCAGGTTATAGCTTGGAAGGAAAAGCGCGTGGTACGCAAATGATTTATGAAGCGTTTTGTCAAAAATTTGGATATGACATTAATAAGCGTTTCGAAACCCAGTTACCTGCATGTGAAGACTATTTTTCAGGACATGATTTAAAAGCAGTGTTAAAGCAAAAAATATCTCAAATTTATGATATTGCTCAAGATGATGCCAACATCCGTGCCTGTGTTAAAGAGGGCAAGGTAGAGCAAAAAGCATTTGATTTATTACGTAAGAATTATCCGCTGCGCCGTGAATGGGCAGCTCACGGGGGACCACAGGCATGAGTTTAAGTTATCAACCTACTTGTTCAATTGATGCTTTAAAGGCTCGTGCCAAGCTCTATACCCAAATCCGTCAGTTTTTTGCAGAACGTGGGGTCATGGAAGTTGAAACACCCGTGGTTTCACAAGCAGGTGTGACTGACGTACATTTAGCCTCGGTTCAGGCTTTACGTCATATCAATGGCAAATTGCAGACTCAGTATTTACAGACTTCGCCTGAATTTGCCATGAAACGTTTACTGGCAAGTGGCAGCGGACCGATTTATCAAATCTGTAAGGTTTTCCGAGACGATGAGCACGGGCGCAAACACAATAGTGAATTTACCATGCTTGAATGGTACCGTCCGGGTCTGGACTTAAAAGCGTTAATGCACGAAACAGCCGATTTATTACAAACCTGTTTGCAGCATCGTTTTGGCGAAGTTCGTCCATTTATTTTAAGTTATAAGCATGCTTTTCAGGACCGTTTAGATATTAACCCGTTGCAAGCGACTTTGAAGCAACTTAAAGACACAGCAAATCGTGTTGGGTTAAATCTCGACTTGGGCGATGACCGTTTAGCTTATATGGATTTGTTGTTTTCTCATTTTGTTGAACCAAGTTTAGGGTTTGATGCACCTGTCTTTTTAACTGACTTTCCACCAGAAATGGCATCTTTAGCGAAAGTGAAATTAGATGAAGATGGGGAAGAGGTTGCAGCGCGTTTTGAGGTTTATATCGAAGGCTTAGAGCTAGCCAATGCTTACGATGAATTGCTCGATTCAGACGTGTTGCGTGCTCGCTTTGAAGCAGATAATGCAGAGCGAGCTAAACAAGGACTTCATATCATGCCATTAGATGAGCACTTGTTAGCAGCATTGCCTCATATGCCTGAATGTTCAGGGATCGCTTTGGGAATTGACCGATTACTCATGGTTGCAACCGATCAACTTAAAATTGAAAAAGTCATTGCTTTTCCAGCCGAAATTGCCTGAAAACAACGAAATAAAAAAGCCACAATAATGTGGCTTTTTTATTTAGAACTTATTTAAGTTAGGCTTGTTGAATACCTGCAACAACCCAATCTTGCTGTGAACCAACAGGTTTTACAAAGTGCCAGATTTCAGTAAATGGCTGTGGCAAGCTGTTTAAATCTTCACTTACTGTACCTGTGAAACGTACGCTCACAATGTATTGACCATTTTCAGTCGCACTGTCTACAACCATTGCATTTAAGTTACTAAACTCAGCAACGTCCTGATCTTGGTTCTCCATGATGTCGTTATACATAGAGTTATAAAGTTCAGGGGTTAAGTAACGACGAATTTCTTCAATGTTACTTGCACTATTGATTGACTGAATGTGGTTAAAACGCTGACGGGCAACGCGTAAGAAAGAAGCAGGCTCACTACCATCTGGTAATTGGTTACCGCTATTCGTCGTTGCGCTACCAAAAGGAGCTTGTGTTGCTGCACCGCCACCTACAGATTGACCAAAGATATTGGTATTGTCACCTGTATTGGTTGGAGCTGCCGAGCGGCCAAATGGGTTTTGACCGCCATTATTTGGTGCATAAGGGTTATTAGCTGCTAATTTTTTTTTTGATCCCAATTTACGGAATACAAAGAAAGCTACAGCGGCTGCAAGTAAGACCCAAAGCCAGCCAGGAATACCACCTTTTTTCTCTTCTTGGGCTTGAACAGCTTGTTCATTACCAGGTTGAGTTACTTGGTGTTCAGCTGATGTTGATTTGTCATCTGCTAAAGCATTTGCTGCAACAGCACCTACGGCAGCACCAGCCACACCAGCGGCAACCATTGAACCAACACCCGGACCAGATCTCTGAGGTGCTGTAGCAGGTTGTTGAACTGGAGTCACTTGACGAGGTTGTTGATAAGACTGGCTTGAAGTAGTAGAACGTGCCATACCGTGGCTTTTACCACCACCTGCACGTTTAGCTTCAGCAAGCGGAGAAATTGCTAAAGCAGCCATTAAAATACCGGTAATCAAGCCACGCTGGTGTACTTCCATAGGAAATTCCTGTTTAAAGTTAATTTGTAATAGTATTTATGCAGGTATTTACTCTAAATTTCAACCTTAAAAGTATGTTTTTTTATGTCAATTCATCACTGAGTTGCATCGCCTCAGTCAAGGCTTCATGCAGGCGGGCAACAGCAATCACTTGTACGCCCGGAATTGCTTTTTGCGGGGCATTACCTCTTGGTAAGATGACGTATTTAAAGCCATGTTTTGCTGCTTCTTTTAAACGTTCCTGACCATTAGGTACAGGGCGGATTTCACCTGAAAGCCCAACTTCACCAAAAACTGCAAGCTGCTGAGGTAAGGCTTTTGTTCGCAAACTCGAAGCACATGCAAGTAAAACAGCCAAGTCCGAACCTGTTTCGGTAATTTTTAAACCACCTACAATATTGACATACACATCTTGTCCGGTGGTTTGTACACCCCCATGACGATGCATAACAGCAAGCAACATGTTTAAACGGTTTTGTTCAAGACCAAGTGCAACACGTCTTGGTTGTCCTTGAGCATCATCGACTAAAGCTTGAACTTCAACTAAAAGCGGGCGGGTTCCTTCACGGCTAATCATGACAATTGAACCGGGAATGGCTTCGTCATAACGACTTAAAAATATAGCAGAAGGGTTAGCCACTTCACGTAAGCCTTTATCGGTCATGCCAAATACACCAAGCTCATTGACTGCACCAAAACGGTTTTTCACTGCACGAATCATTCGATAACGTGAGTCTGATTGGCCTTCAAAGTAAAGTACGCAGTCCACCATGTGTTCTAAAACACGAGGACCTGCCAATGCACCTTCTTTGGTCACGTGACCAACAATAAATAGCGCCGTGCCACTATTTTTTGCATAACGGGTTAATAACGCAGCAGATTCACGAATTTGTGAAACCCCACCCGGCGCAGATTGAAGCGTTTCTGTGTAAAGCGTTTGGATAGAGTCCAAAATTGCGACAACAGGACGTTCTTGTTCTAAAACTTCACAAATGCGTTCGACACAAGTTTCAGCCATGACTTTTAACTGGTCTGTTGGTAGGTCAAGGCGTTGGGCACGTAAGGCAACCTGTGACAGCGATTCCTCACCCGTAATATAAAGCGCAGAACTTTTTGCACTTGCCATGTGAGTTGCTGTTTGTAAAAGAATGGTCGATTTACCAATACCTGGGTCACCACCAATGAGTACTACAGAACCTGTTACCAAACCACCGCCAAGCACTCGGTCAAATTCACTAATGCCTGTTGGTAAACGGGTTTCATGAGAAACAGAGACTTTATTAAGCGTTGTAATATTGGCGACTTGACCCGCATAACCCCCAACTTTAGGACGTGCACGATGAGCAGTGGTGGGTTCTAGTTTGACTTCATTAAGACAATTCCATTCACCACACTCTGAACATTGACCTGCCCATTTTAGATGATCGGCACCACATTGCTCGCAACGGTAAACGGTTTTGACTTTGCTCATATTCGACTTCAGTGAGATAACTTCATAATCATTAAAAGCAGAGTATAGCAAAAAGCCCAATAGAGAACTTAATCGATATGGAATACATTTTGCTTAAGCTTCGGTGAGCAAAATTAAAGAGTAAATGTCATGTTTTAAAAATAGAGAGATAACGTAGTAGTCAGTCAAATTTCGAGAAAGTATTAGAAGCTCGAGAGGGAATTGGTAGTTAAAAAGTTGATCAATTGATATGGCTTTTTAATTTAAAAATCAAAGTAGTTCAAGTCTTAATTTTAGACTGAAAAGTGCGTTGTATTGCTAGGTTCTTGTGCGTATTATCGGATTTAATTGTATGTATCTTGAAATTATCAGCAATACAGACAAAAATTGGTTAGCTGAAAAGTTGTCAAAAAATATACATTTAAAAGATACCTGCAAATGGTGCGATATCGTCTTTTTGATTTGATTTTAGCTAACGGACTAAAAAAATTACTGGAGTGTATTCATAAAATGTCGAATCAAAATCTGAGCGACCCTCATGAACAAGGTGAGCTCCATCGTAGTCTCTCTAATCGGCATTTACAGCTGATCGCGATTGGTGGTGCCATCGGTACCGGATTATTTATGGGTTCAGGTAAAACAATTAGTCTTGCCGGACCTTCTATCTTATTTATTTATATGATTATTGGTTTGATGGTGTTTTTTGTCATGCGTGCGCTTGGCGAACTTCTTCTGTCAAATTTAACCTATAAATCATTTATTGATTTTTCTACCGATTTAATTGGCCCATGGGCTGGTTACTTCGTGGGTTGGACCTACTGGTTGTGTTGGATCACGATTGGTATCGCCGATCTGTCTGCAATTATTTATTACTTACAGTTCTTCAATAATGGCTTACCTTTCTCGCCTGTTGAAGGCGCAATGATTAGTGTTGCCGCGATTGTGTTCATTATGGGATTGAACTTATTAACAGTTCGATTGTTTGGTGAATTAGAGTTCTGGTTTGCACTTATTAAAATCCTTGCGATTATTATTTTAATTGCAGTGGGTCTGTGGATGATCTTTACAGGCTTTACGTCTACTACAGGTGAAGTCGCTTCATTTACTCATCTTTGGGCAAATGGCGGTTTCTTCCCAACAGGTGTGCATGGCTTCTTGGCTGGTTTCCAGATTGCAATTTTTGCTTTCGTGGGTGTTGAACTTGTGGGAACAACAGCCGCGGAAACTAAAGACCCTGAGCGTAATTTGCCTAAAGCGATTAACTCAATTCCAATCCGTATCATTATTTTCTATGTATTGGCGCTACTCATTGTAATGTCAGTAACACCATGGAACAGAATTGATCCAGCGATCAGTCCATTTGTAAACCTGTTTAGTCAAGCAGGGGTAGCGGCAGCCGCGATTTTGATGAACTTGGTGGTATTGTCATCAGTCATGTCATCCATGAACAGTGGTGTATTCTCAACAAGTCGTATGTTGTTTGGTTTATCTCGTGAAGATCAGGGGCCAAAAGCTTTTGGTAAGCTTAACAGACGTGCAGTACCGGCAAATGCATTGTATTTCTCTGCTGCGTGTTTATTGTTAGGTGCAGCATTACAGTATTTTGTACCAAATACAGTTGAAGCATTTACGCTTGCAACAACACTTTCAACGATTCTCTTCATCTGCGTATGGTTGCTTATTATCTGGAGTTACATCCGTTATTACACCACGCGTCCTGAACTGCATGCCAAATCAACATTTAAATTGCCAGGTGGCTTATTTACATGTTGGATCACGATTATTTTCTTTATTGGTATGATTTACGTATTGTCTTTAGAGCCAGACACCTTTAAAGCGCTTAAAGTCAGCCCAATTTGGTTTGTTATTTTGATCATTGGTTATTTCTTCTTCTATAAACCACGTCATAAAAAATAATTAAATTTATTTGGTTATGATCAAACGCTGGCTGAAAAGCTGGCGTTTTTTATGCATATTGTTTTTCTATTCAAGTTTACTCTTTAGCCGCTTGCCTGATCACGGTATACTGCATCGAATTGTTTAAATCAGGTGCTCAGATGCGTCGTGTCATTTGCCTCATCAGTTTATTGAGCAGCAGTATTTTGCTTAGCGCTTGCGGTCAGTCAGGAGCATTGCAGCTACCTTCTGATCCAAATTATGACAAACGTGCAAAATACTTGCTCTATCGTAATAAAGAACAGAAACAAGTTGCGCAACAAGATGAACAGGCTGAACAGTCAGTCGAATCATCAGCCGCTCAACCACAAACTACATCACCTTAAGCTTTGAAATAAGGACACCTTCATGAGTTTCACCCGCATTAATGGAGTATTACATGCAGAGCAATGTTCTCTAGAGCAGCTTGCGCAGCAATTTGGCACACCGTTATATGTTTATTCAAAAGCAGCTTTTGAAAAACATTATTTAGATATGGATCGTGCCTTTGACTTTATTGATCATCAAATCTGTTTTGCGGTGAAGTCGAACTCAAATATAGCTGTTCTTAATGTCTTGGCAAAACTTGGTGCGGGTTTTGACATTGTGTCTGGTGGTGAGCTAGCACGTGTTTTAAAAGCAGGTGGCGATGCTTCTAAAATTGTTTTTTCAGGTTTAGGTAAAACTGAAGCTGATATTGAAACGTCATTAAATGTAGGTATTGCCTGTTTTAATGTCGAGTCTTATGCAGAGTTGGACCGTATTCAAAAAGTAGCAGCTCGCCTAGGCAAAAAAGCGCCTATTTCTTTACGTGTAAATCCTGATGTCGATGCAAAAACGCATCCTTATATTTCAACAGGATTAAAAGAAAATAAATTTGGTATTCCAAGTGATGCAGTTTATGAAACTTATCAATATGCTGCATCTTTACCTAACCTTGAAATCGTAGGTATTGATTGCCACATTGGTTCACAGCTCACTGAAACTAAACCATTTGTTGATGCTTTAGACCGTGTCATTGTGATGATTGATGAGTTGAAAAAACTAGGCATTAATCTGAAACATATCGATATCGGTGGTGGTTTAGGGGTTTGTTATAAAGATGAAACACCACCAAGTGTTGAAGAATATGCAAACTCTATGAAGCCGGCTTTAGAAAAATTAGGCTTGAAAGTTTATATGGAGCCGGGTCGTAGCATCAGTGCAAATGCAGGTGTACTTTTAACCAAAGTTGATTTGCTTAAACCAACGACGCATCGTAACTTCGCGATTATTGATGCAGCAATGAATGATTTAATTCGTCCTGCTTTATATGAAGCTTGGATGGATATTCAACCTGTTGTATCACGTACAGATACCGAAGAAAAAACTTGGGATTTGGTTGGTGCAATTTGTGAGACAGGTGATTTCATTGGTAAAGACCGCTCACTTGCATTACAAGAAAATGACTTGTTGACTGTACTTGGTGCCGGGGCTTATGGTTTTGTCATGAGCTCAAATTACAACACGCGTGGCCGTGCAGCAGAAGTCATGGTATCAGGTGAAAAAAGCTATTTAATTCGTGAACGTGAAACGGTTGAGTCGCTTTGGGAAAAAGAACGTTTATTGCCTGAGGAGTAAATGAGATGTTATTAGAATTTACCAAAATGCATGGTTTAGGCAATGATTTCATGGTGGTTGATCTAATTAGCCAAAGAGCTTATTTAGATACTGCAACAATTCAACGTTTGGCAGACCGACACTTTGGTGTGGGGTTTGATCAGCTTTTAATTGTTGAACCACCAGATGTACCCGAAGCTGATTTTAAATACCGTATTTTCAATGCAGATGGTTCTGAGGTTGAGCAATGTGGTAATGGTGTGCGTTGTTTTGCCCGTTTTGTCCACGAACGTCATTTAACTAATAAAACCAACATTACCGTACAAACCAAAGCGGGTATTGTAAAGCCAGAGCTTGGGCAAAATGGTTGGGTGCGCGTAAATATGGGCTACCCAAAGTTTCTGCCAAATGAAATTCCATTTGTTGCCGAAGAGCCAGAAGCTTTATATACCCTTGAGTTGGCAAATGACCAAAACATTAGTATTGATGTTGTGAACATGGGTAACCCACACGCGGTCACTATTGTTCCAGATGTGCTTACTGCTGATGTAGCAGGTATTGGCCCGCAAGTTGAATCACATAAACGTTTCCCTGAACGCGTTAATGCTGGTTTCATGCAAGTGATTGATGACAAACATGTTCGCTTACGTGTATTTGAACGTGGTGTGGGTGAAACACTTGCGTGTGGTACAGGAGCATGTGCTGCTGCGGTAAGTGGCATGCGCCGTGGTCTACTTGCGAACTCTGTAGAAGTTGAACTTGCTGGCGGTAAGCTACAAATTGAATGGCAAGAAGGCGATGTGGTCTGGATGACTGGTCCAACAACTCATGTATATGATGGACGTTTGGATTTACGTTATTTCCAAGGTTAATCGCATGGCCTAAATAGAAGCCTCTTTTCATCAGTTAAAGTGATAAAAGAGGCTTTCTTTTATATGTACAATAATTTTTTAATTTCATTATTTTATAAAAATATGAATAATTTAATTTTCTTACCTGGTGCATCAGGAAGTATTAGTTTTTGGTATCCCTTAATTAAAAAATTACCTCAGCACTACCGGACAAAAATTATTGGTTACCCCGGTTTCGGCGATACAGCAGAATCTCTTGATGTGAAGAGCTTTAAAGACTTAACAAACTATGTTCTTAATCAAATTAATGAAGAATCTATAATTGTCGCGCAATCTATGGGGGGAATTTTTGCAGTTACCGCAGCGTTGCAAAAACCTCAATTAGTAAAAGGGCTGGTCTTGATTGCAACTTCTGGTGGAATCAACCTGGAACCATTTAATGTGCAAGACTGGCGTGAAGCATACCGCCAAGCATTTTTAAAATATCCAGATTGGTTTGTTACCACCAATGCCAATTATGAAGAATTTTTGTCAGATATAAATATTGAGACTTTATTAATCTGGGGTGATAACGATCCAGTGAGTCCAGTTCAGGTAGGTCAATATTTAAATCAAAAGTTTGAAAATTCGAGTTTATATGTTGTGAAAGGTGGTGACCATCAATTAGCAGAAAAATATGCCGATGAAGTTGCAGTTCAAATAGAAAATTACTTAAAAGGCCTAATGTAAGTTTTTTAATCGTTATTTAGCGTGCTATGTGTTAGCACGCTTTTAAAAACTTACCTTTTACTCAACGCCAATTTCAAAGCGAATAGAACAAAAATACTGCCCGTAATTCGGTCCATATATTTTACAAACTTGGGTTGCTTTAGATAGCGCGAAAGTGGCTGCATAGCCAGAATTAATAGACTTGACCATAACACGCCAATCACCACATGAATCATTACTAGTCCCATTACCCAAGTAACAGCCAATGCTTGCGCTGGAATGAACTGGGGAAGAAATGAAATATAAAAAATACCAACTTTTGGATTGAGTAAGTTGCCAAAGAAACCTTTAATAAACCAATTCTCTGAAGTAGAGCGATTTGAATTACTTTCTTGTATATCTGCGAGCTGACTACGAGGTTTTAAAATCATATTTAAACCCAGCCATGCTAAATAAGCGGCGCCTATCCATTTCAATATATTAAATGCTAAGTCGGATGCCATCAGTAGGGCACCTAGACCGCATGCCACGACAATTCCCCAAGCAATGCAGCCAAGGCTAATTCCTAGAGCTGCTTGAAACGCTTTAGATTTTCCTTCAAGTGTTGCAGTACGAATAATTAAAGTTGTATCTAAACCAGGGGTAAGGGTAAGTAAAGTAATGGCAATTAAATAAGGAATGAGTATGGCGGTCATGGTGTAAGGTCCAACGGATACTTAGTATAAATTGTAATATATAAGTTAGATTCATTATGCTGTGCGATATCAAATTTTCCTGATTAAATAGTTTTTGGTACACTCAAAAAAATGGGCAAATAAATGGAGAGCAATTTGGATTTTGCATTACAACTGCTCTCAATGTGGTTAAAAGAAAGAAAAATTCAAAACCAGTCTGAGCATACAATTACCGCTTATGAGCGAGATGTTAAAAGCTTCCTTGAGTTTTGTGAGCTTAAAAAAGTTGATTTAAGAAATGTTGAAGCTTCAGATTTACGTGAATATTTGGCTCAACGTGTTGAGCAAGATCAGTTAAGTTCAAGTAGCATGCAACGTCATCTTACTTCTATTCGTCAGTTTATGAAGTGGGCTGAACAGGGCAAATACCTAGAAATTAATCCTACTGACGATTTTAAATTGAAACGTCAGCCTAGACCTTTACCGGGCATGATTGACATAGAAACGGTTAATCAAATTTTAGATCAACCCATGCCTGAAAAACCAATTGATCAGCAGCTTTGGTTAAGAGATAAAGCCATGTTAGAACTACTGTACTCAAGTGGTTTACGGCTCGCTGAACTGCAAGGCTTAACGATTAAAGATATTGATTTTAATCGTCAACTCGTTCGTATTACAGGTAAAGGAAATAAAACCCGTATTGTACCGTTTGGGAAAAAGGCAAAAGAAAGCTTATTGAATTGGCTAAAAATTTATAATATCTGGAAAGGCCATTTTGACCAAAATGCTTCCGTTTTCATTTCACAGCGAGGCGGTGCATTAACCCCTAGGCAAATTGAAAAGCGTGTAAAACTTCAGGCACAAAGAGCGGGTGTAAATGTCGACTTACACCCACATTTACTTCGACATTGTTTTGCTAGTCATATGTTATCAAGTAGTGGTGATTTACGCTCAGTTCAAGAAATGTTAGGTCATAGCAATTTATCGACTACTCAAATTTATACACATATTGATTTTGATCATTTGGCCCAAGTGTACGATCAGGCCCATCCACGAGCCACTAAGCATTAAGCCGCTTTAGCTGGGTTAAGAAAGCAGAATGTAGAGATCATTTGTATTTTTTTACAAATTTGTTTAAAGGAAATCGATGAAATTACCCAATTGACCATTTTGTTCTTTGCACATTTTGTCGGCATATATAGTCTAAAAACTATAAATTTTGATTCATTTTTGAGAGTCTTATCCTTCTGACTAATAAGGTAAATAAGATAAAAAGATAATAAAAATCAATGTATAAAATAGACTTTAAAAAGAATAAAATAGGAGTTAGATATGTATAAAAATTTTTTTATGAACTGATGATTTCATTTTTTTTGCCCCGTTCCAGAAAATTGTGACTTGACCGAAATGCCAAACACATTGCAAGATAGGGTACCTAAAAAATTTTAATCGAAGAGTTAATATACTTTTCTCAACATTTACTTTTGCTAGAACAGCCGAGGATTACATGAAGGCTCTTGTTGCTGTAAAACGTGTGGTTGATGCCAACGTTAAAGTTCGTGTTAAGCCGGACAATAGTGGGGTTGACCTTACCAACGTTAAAATGTCAATTAACCCATTTTGTGAAATCGCAGTGGAAGAAGCGGTTCGCTTAAAAGAAAAAGGAACAGTATCAGAAATCGTTGTTGTTTCTATTGGTCCTAAAGAAGCTCAAGAACAAATCCGTTCTGCAATGGCTTTGGGTGCAGACCGCGGTATTTTAGTTGAAACTACTGACGAAATTGGCGCTCTAGAAGTTGCTAAAATCTTAAAAGGTGTTGTTGACGCTGAAAAACCAGAACTTATCCTTCTTGGCAAACAAGCAATTGATGATGACTCTAACCAAGTAGGTCAAATGCTTGGTGCATTATTAGGCGCTGGTCAAGGTACGTTTGCTTCTGAAGTGAAAGTGGATGGCGGTAAAGTACAAGTGACTCGTGAAATCGACGGTGGTTTACAAACTGTTGAACTTGCACTTCCTGCAATCATTACAACTGACTTGCGTTTAAACGAGCCACGTTATGCTGCATTGCCTAACATCATGAAAGCTCGTAAAAAACCGCTTGATACTAAATCTCCTGCTGATTACGGTGTTACAGCTGGTACTAAGCTTAAAACGATTAAAGTTGAAGCGCCTGCAGAACGTAAAGCTGGTGTACAAGTGAAATCTGTAGATGAGCTTGTTGAAAAATTGAAAAATGAAGCGAAAGTGATCTAATACGGAAGGATAAAATCATGAGTATTTTAGTTATCGCTGATCACAACAACCAGACACTTAACGGTGCTACTTTAAACGTTGTTGCTGCAGCTCAAAAAATCGGTGGTGATATTACTGTATTAGTTGCTGGTTCAGGCGCTCAAGCAGTTGCTGACGCTGCTGCTAAAGTTGCTGGTGTGAGCAAAGTATTACTTGCTGACAACGCTGCTTATGCAAACCAATTAGCTGAAAACGTAGCTGGCTTAGTTGCTGACTTGGCTAAAGGTTACAAATACGTTTTAGCTGCTTCTACTACAACTGGTAAGAACATTCTTCCACGTGTTGCTGCGCTTCTTGATGTAAGCATGATTACAGACATTATTTCTGTTGAATCGGCTAACACATTCAAGCGTCCAATTTACGCTGGTAACGCAATTGCAACTGTTCAATCTGACGAAGCAATCATTGTTGGTACTGTTCGTGGTACAGCATTTGATCCAGTTGCTGCGGAAGGTGGTTCAGCTGCTGTTGAAACAGTTGGCGAAGTAAAAGATGCTGGTGTTTCTAAGTTTGTATCTGAAGAAATCGTTAAACTTGATCGTCCAGAATTAACAGCTGCTCGTATTGTTGTATCTGGTGGTCGTGGTGTAGGTTCTGGTGAGAACTACCACAAAGTACTTGACCCATTAGCTGACAAGCTTGGTGCAGCACAAGGTGCTTCACGTGCAGCAGTTGATGCAGGCTTTGTACCTAACGACTTCCAAGTTGGTCAAACTGGTAAAATCGTTGCACCTGAGCTTTACATTGCTGTAGGTATTTCTGGTGCGATCCAGCACTTGGCTGGTATGAAAGATTCTAAAGTTATTGTTGCTATCAACAAAGACGAAGAAGCGCCAATCAACAGCGTTGCTGACTACTGGTTAGTTGGTGATTTGAACGCTGTAGTACCAGAGTTGGTATCTAAGCTTTAATCTTTATTGATTAAAGTTAAAAACCCCTAGTTTTGAACTAGGGGTTTTTTGTTTTACAGTCTGAAGTTAGAAGTAAAAATTAGAAAATTTATGCTTTGGATGTTTGATTTTTATAAAATAAAATTCACATAGTTTTGATTAGGCATGAAGATAATGATTGCAGCTAAAAGAGTAGAATAATATGCAATTAAATTATACAAATATCACCAGATTGGCAGTGTAGATTCCGCACATTACAAAGCGCTTTTATGCTATAGTATACAGCTATATTTTTTTTCGATTTTAGTTCACTTTCCGGAACTAAATTTTTTGCAAGATCAAGACATATAAACGGATAGAAATATCTATCTGTAAGAAGGAGTATGCATGAGCGTATCGGAAATCCGACCGATTGCCATTGAGGACGAACTCAAGCATTCATATTTAGATTACGCGATGAGTGTAATTGTATCTCGTGCATTGCCGGATGTGAGAGACGGTCTTAAACCTGTTCACCGTCGTGTGCTTTATGCCATGCACGAATTGGGCAATGACTATAACAAAGCCTACAAGAAATCTGCTCGTGTCGTTGGGGACGTAATCGGTAAATATCACCCGCATGGTGACTCAGCTGTTTATGAAACCATTGTTCGTATGGCTCAAGACTTTAGCTTACGTTATTTATTGGTTGATGGTCAGGGTAACTTCGGTTCGATCGATGGTGATAGCGCTGCGGCAATGCGTTATACCGAAGTCCGTATGACTAAGCTGGCACATGAGCTTCTTGCAGATTTAGAAAAAGACACAGTTGACTGGGAAGATAACTACGACGGTTCGGAACGTATCCCTGAAGTACTTCCGACACGTGTTCCAAACTTGTTAATTAACGGTGCTGCTGGTATTGCTGTAGGTATGGCAACTAACATGGCACCACACAACATGACAGAAGTTGTGAATGCATGTTTGGCTTATGCTGACAATCCGAATATCTCGATTGAAGGATTGATGGAATACATTACTGGTCCTGACTTCCCTACAGGCGGTATTATTTACGGTAAATCAGGTATTGTTGATGCCTACCGTACCGGTAAAGGTCGTTTACACATTCGTGGTAAATACCATTTCGAAGAAGATGAAAAGACAGGTCGTACAACCATCGTCTTTACTGAAATTCCATATCAAGTAAACAAAGCAAGAGTTATTGAACGTATTGCCGAGTTAGTAAAAGAGAAAAAGCTTGAAGGTATTTCAGAACTTCGTGATGAGTCTGATAAAGAAGGTATGCGTATTGCAATTGACTTGAAACGCGGTGAAAACGCAGAAGTCGTTGTAAATAACTTATTCTTAAATACCCAGCTTGAAAACTCATTCAGCATCAACATGGTTTGTCTAGACAATGGACAACCAAAATTGATGAATCTAAAAGATATTATTGCGGCATTCATTCGTCACCGCCAAGAAGTTGTGACACGCCGTACCATGTTCGAATTACGTAAAGCACGTGAACGTGGGCATATCTTGGAAGGCTTGACAGTTGCCTTAGCCAATATTGATGAAATTATTGAAACCATCAAAACTTCTGCAAACCCTGCTGAAGCGCGTGAGCGTTTACTTGCGGGTGAGTGGGCAGGTGGTGGCGTTGTTGCACTACTTGAAAAAGCTGGTGCAATTTCTGTTCGCCCAGATGAAATTGAAGGTGAAGATCCAAATCGTCCATTTGGTTTAAGTGATTCAATTTACCGTCTGTCACCAACACAAGTAGGCGCAATTTTAGAATTACGTTTACACCGTTTAACTGGTCTTGAACAAGACAAGTTACATGCGGAATATACTGAAATTTTAGGTCAAATTGCTGAACTTACTGCGATTTTAAATGACTTCAACTTGTTAATGGGTGTTATTCGCGAAGAGTTGGCACAAGTTTTACAACAATATGGCGATGCACGTCGTACCGAAATTGTTGAATCTCGTGTGGATTTCTGCCGTGAAGATTTGATTCCTGAAGAGCAAGTGGTATTAACTGTTTCACAAACAGGTTATGCAAAAACTCAACCACTTTCAGACTATCAGGCACAGCGCCGTGGTGGACGTGGTAAGTCTGCAACCTCAATGAAAGATGATGACTTTATTCAACATCTGATTGTGGCATCGAATCATGCGACCGTACTTTGCTTTACCAATGTGGGTAAAGTGTACCGTCTGAAAGTATTTGAAGTTCCTCAAGCATCACGTGGGGCAAAAGGTCGTCCAATCGTGAACTTGTTACCTCTAGATGCAACAGAAACCGTAACCGCAATCTTGCCGTTAACCGAGTTCCCGGAAAACCACTATGTGTTTATGGCGACAGCTTCTGGTACGGTTAAGCGTGTTGAGTTAGAACAATTTGCAAACATTCGTTCAAATGGTCTACGTGCTATTGAACTTAATGAAGAAGATACCTTAATTGGTGTTGCGATTACTGATGGTAATCAGCAAATCATGTTGTTCTCTAACGAAGGTAAAGCAATTCGTTTTGCTGAAACTGACGTACGTGCAATGGGTCGTACAGCGAAAGGTGTACGCGGTATGCGTGTAAGCTTTGCAAGCAGCACCTTAAGTGAAGAAGATGCAGATGTTGAAAATGATGATTCAGATGATAATGATGATTCAGCAGATTCAAGTCTAGTAAGTCGCATCGTATCGCTTGTTGTTGTGCCTGAGACAGGTGAAGTACTGTGTGCGAGTGCGAACGGTTATGGTAAACGTACTCCAGTAAATGACTTCCCGACCAAGAAACGTGGTGGTAAGGGTGTTATTGCGATCAAGACAAGTGAACGTAACGGTGAGCTAGTTGGTGCAGTTTCTATTGATGAAACCAAAGAGTTATTATTAATTTCTGATGGTGGTACGCTTGTTCGTACGCGTGCTGCAGAAGTTGCAATGACAGGCCGTAATGCTCAAGGTGTTCGTCTGATCCGTTTAAGCGAAGAAGAAACGCTTGTTGGCGTAGTTTCAATTGAAGCTGTAGAAGACGAAGAAGAACTTCTTGAAGGTGAAGTAGATACGACTGAAACTGAGAGCGAAGAAGCTGTATCTAATAATGAAGATACTTCTGAAGAGTAAAACGTTTTAAAATAAAAAAAGGAAGCTTCGGCTTCCTTTTTTATTTCTGGTTTATTTCGAGGGATGGAAAATAAATACATCATAGTTTCTGTAATGCAAAGTTTTTACTGACGGGTCTTTAGTTGCAAAATTATGAGGTTGACTTACCACGATCAGATCTTGTTTTTGCATTAGAGCATCTTGAAGCTGCTGTTCGCTCCACAAGTACTTTTTGAGTTGCGGTTCAAATAACAAACCATCTTTAATTTCTAAAGAGGCACTATCTGAATGCACAGTATCCCATTGATTTACCATATAAATGGGCTGCTTAAGTTTTAAAAGGAATGGAACATCATAGAAATAATAATTGTAGAAAACGATTTTTGTAGATGGGGCAATGTACTCAGCAAAATCTGTTTGGCCTACATTGTTTTTGGTATCTAAAATACGAACAGCAAATGGGACTGCACTACATAGAACAATTAAACTTATAAAAATATAGGTCAAATAGTTCAATTTCTGTTTTTTATATAGCCCCACTAACACAAGTGGAAGCACAATTAATAAGGCACCAATGAGATAAATAAATATGGCTTGGTTTTGAAAAAAGGGCTGATGTGCACGAATAAAATATGGTGTTGCACTAACGCCAATTCCAACAAGTACAGTAAATACAGGAATACCCCAAGTCTGCAATCTGGTTTTATTACTGCTTTCAAGAACCCTATTCATCACAAGCGCGAAGAAAATGGCAAGAGGTGGAACAGCAGGTAAAATATAGCCTGCTAGCTTAGAAGGCGGAATAGTGAAGAAAACCGTAACAGAGACAAACCACCATACAAGCAGGGCAAGTAAAGAGCATGATTTGTAATCTTTAAAAATGGTTTTTATAGACGTAAATCTACTCGCAAAAAGCCATGGTAAAAAACTGACAAATAAAATCATCAGATAAAAGCACCATGGCTGTTTGTTATTAAACTCTTTTGAACTAAAACGATTAAATTGTTGATCAATAAAAAAATAGTGTAAAAATTGAGGATATTTACTTTGTACTAAGTAGAGCCACGGACTAACGATGAGTAAAAATAACAAGATAGCCAATGGATTAAGAAGAGAAGGTATTTTCTTCCATTGCTTGGTGTAAATTAACCACGGTAAAAGAATCATCCCGGGAATTAAAATCCCAATTAAACCTTTGCTTAAGAAGGCTGCTGCACCAGCGATATAACCTAAAAATAAAATAGATTTCCGTGCAGAAATGGTGAAGTCAACAAAACATAAAACACTAATGGTGATCCAAGAGGCGAGCAGTAAATCATGGTTAATATATTGGCTACTACCAAAAAAAAGCAGGTTAGTGGCTAAAATAATAACGGTAAGTTGTGCAACGTTTTCTGAAATATGTTTTTTTACAAATAAAAATAGTCCCACTAACATGAGGGTACCAGCCAAAACAGGTACTAAACGTAACACCCATACATGCACACCAAAAAGCTCCATAAACATAGAACTTAACCAATGTAGTAAAGGAGGCTTATGCATGAAAGGTAAGCCATCGATTCGTGGAGTTAACCAGTCTCCAGATTCGAACATAGTACGGCTAATATCTCCATAGCGACCTTCGTCTGGTACAGATAAGGGCCTAATCCAAGATAAAACAAATAGCCAAATCGGTAAGAATATTAATAAAAATTTGGAACTACGAAGCCATTGCTGCATACATAATCCTTAATGTTGGAATGCAAAAAAACGGTTAAGTAAAAAAGTCACCATAGAAGTCAGAACAATTGCAGTACACACTAAGGTTGAAACAGGTACGTTAAAATAGAGGTTTGAAAGTAAAAGAAAACTTTCATTAAATAAAAACCCTAAGCCGGCAACCAATGTGAATTTTGGGAGAGTCTGCCGATGCGTAAGATGTTGTGCTTTAAACGTAAAAACGCGGTGCCCAAAATAGCTCACCCAATAGGCGAGTAGAAAAGCGCATAAATTGGCATATTGCAGTGCAACATGTTTCTTAAATAGAAGCATGGCTACACTATAATGAGTAAGTGCTGCTGCGGTCCCTGTAGTAGTAAACCGCGCAAACTGAAGAATATGAGCAAACATTAGAAACTAGAGAACGTATTTTCTTGGTGGGCGATTGAATGTTCCTGCTTAGTACGAGAATGTTCGGTAGAAATAATATATTTTGGGCGGTTTTTAACTTCAGCATAAATGCGGCCAATGTATTCACCTAAAATTCCTATGAATAACAATTGTATGCCACCTAATAGCGTCATACCTGCCGCAAGTGTTGCCCAGCCTGGAATAGAAATTCCCTCAATCAAAGTTTTAATGATAATCCACACTCCGTAGCTCATCGCACCTAAGGCCAGAATTGCACCTAAGTAAATACATACGCGTAAAGGTAAATCAGAAAAACCCGTTAAACCTGACATGGCCAAGTTAAAAAGAGATTTTAAGTTGAAGCTAGAACGGCCATGTTGACGTTCTTGCTCAGAAAAATTAATGCCTATACTTTTAAAGCCAACCCAAGCATATAGACCTTTCATATAACGATTTTTTTCTGGTAACTGTTTGATGGCTTCAACAACTTTTGCATCAAGAAGTCGGAAATCTCCAGCACTTTCTGGAATATCAATAGGTGAACTTAAGTTTAAAATACGGTAATAAGCTTGGGTTAGAACACGTTTAAGCCATGATTCGGTTGTACGATTACGAATACCATAGACCATGTCATAACCATTTTTCCAAAGATTAATCATGGTTGGAATTGCTTCAAATGGATGTTGAAAATCAGCATCAATCAGTAGAGCGACTTCACCAGTCACATGGTCTAAACCGGCACTTAAAGCTGCTTCTTTGCCAAAGTTCCGTGAAAGCTCCAGCACAACTAAAGGATAATCCTCAATCATTGTCTGTAAAATTGGAATGGTATCGTCTTTACTTCCATCATCTACCACAATAATTTCATAGCTAAGATTTTGCTGTTTTAGACTATTTGCCAAAGCAGGAATAAATGTTTTTAAATTTTCTGCTTCGTTGTAGGCTGGAACAACGCAGGATAAAAAGGGTTTTATATTCATTGCATTGCCCCTAGTCTGGTGAGCTGGATACCGTATTGTTGACAATCAAGTTGGAACTGATCCGAACTGAAGTATTGATATTCTTGAATTCGGGCGTGTTGAATTGGATCTTGATCCTTTGATTGTGCAAGTGCTGGATGGCACATAATCAGTAAATGGTCTTTTGCATTCGCAAGCCAATATTGATTGAGTTCGCCATAATTGGTCAGTTTGAAATCATAGATGCCAGCAAATTGGCCATTTTGATTAAAGTGATATGTCTGGCAAGCTTTTGCCAAAGAGTTAGAACCTAATGCTGAGAGCATACGAGTTTTAAAACGGTAATGAGGGGTATTGATCGGTTGTTGTAAATTTCGAATCCAACCCGTAAATTTTTTCTCTTTTAGTAATTGCAGCAAAATATCACGTATAAATGGAAATTGATGAATATGTTGATGACCATCTATAAAGTCAGGTTGTTTTCCTAATACTGAAACAAATAAGTTCCATTGCTCCTCAATACATTGAGTGATTAATTCGCGATTAAGACTTGCAGACCATGCTCGGACTATAAGCATAGGTAAGGGAAGAACCAGATTACCCGAAGCGAAAGCATGGGTAAGATTTAAATGTAAACCGATATCAACTCGATCACTAAACGGTTTTAATTTGGTAGCAGCAGTTTCCCATAAATCAGATTGGGTCATACATGAGGTGGCTTGAAGCGCACCTTGTTCAATAAGTTGAATAATTGCGTCAGATATTTCTGCATTCATTGCAAAGTCATCTGCGCAATAGCACACCTTTGCCATATCTAAATTCCACCATAGGGCAGGGTTACAGAATTATTCTGCTTAGCTGCTGAAAAACTATACGTTTTTAATATGGAGAAATTTCCTTAATTCCAACTTAAAGTTTTCTTAAGGTTTTATGACAATTGATGTAAATTAATTTATTGAATTTATTTGATTTTTTATAAAATTTAAGTCAATTTTTTTAAGAAATAAGCTTTAACTATAAGATTTTATAGTAAATAAAAATATAATCTGTACACTTTGATTAGCCTATAAATAAGTTTATTTAGATACTTTTAAACGTGAATAGGCAGTAATTAAAAATATAGCCCCAATAGTCGCAAGAAAAATTAATTTCGGGACCGCGACATTTAAAGGAACGCCCATTTGATTAAGTTGTACAAACATCTGTACGCCGTGTGTAGAGGGTAAACACCAAGCAAACCATTGCAACCATTCAGGCATGGCTTGATGAGGCCAGGCGGCGCCAGTTAATAAGAAAAGAGGAACTGAGCTAAATACAATAATATGTCCGGCACGTTCCGGCATATCTAAAAGTGAGCCAATCAGCATACCTAATCCAATTACACAGCTAATGAAAATAGGAACAGCGACTAGCAAACCGACAAAGTTTCCACCGTGTGGATAGTCATTGAACCACAAGGTAAAACCAAAAAGATAAAAACTTCCTAAACAACCAATTGTAAAGATACTGGCAAAAATTCCTGCAAAACGAATAGGGGTAATTTTTTCATGTTGTTCGCGGTAACTTGCAACCAGCATAGCCAAACCTAACACAATTGTTTGGTGAATAATAAGTGATGCAACTGCAG
Source organism: Acinetobacter sp. BD54 (assembly GCF_044778325.1). Taxonomy (NCBI): domain Bacteria; kingdom Pseudomonadati; phylum Pseudomonadota; class Gammaproteobacteria; order Moraxellales; family Moraxellaceae; genus Acinetobacter; species Acinetobacter sp. BD54. The sequence continues at coordinate 104,966 of NZ_JANJEP010000005.1, forward strand.
GGAAAATATAACTACCGTAGCCTGAAAGCGTATTAAATAAAGGCATTTGGTGAATAGAAAGAGCAGGCTGGAAGTGTGTACGTTGTCCAAACCTTTCAATATATTCCTTTAAAGTTGCTTCAATAGAGGTGGCAAGACCTAACCCAATTTCTTTAGTTTTTAAAAAGTTGGTTGTGCTTAAGTATAAGCCGATTCCGCCAGTTTCTCCGCGGCGTAAACTCTGCGTTAAATTGCTTGGTAAAAGTAAAATACCATCGGCTTTTTGTTCGCGAACCATTTGTTCAGCTTCAAGAAAATTAGCAGTGACATCAACAATTTTAACGTGAGGGCTATTGGCTGTTTGACCAATGACTTGAGAAGTTAAAAGACTTTGTTCTTCATCAACAATGACAATTGGAATTGATTCTGCGCGCTCAGCTTTATAGGCTGTCGGATAAAAAAAGCTATAAAGAATGACGGATAAAATAAGTGTTGTGAAAACTGAACTGTTACTAACAATATCTTTAAGTGTTTGAACGTAAGCCTTTAAAAATTCCTTCATGATGTTGCTCCTTGAACCAGTTTTTTAAGCAGCAAACAACTTAAAAAGAAATAAATAAGGCAGTAGCCAATAAGTATTAAGAAGGGAGACATCGAAATGAAAAGTGGACTTCCAATCACCCATTGTTCGGTCTGGAGCTTTGCATAAGGGGTGTACGGAATAATTAGTGACCAAAATTTAGTGAAAATCGGTGCATTATTTAAAGGTAGAGTAACGCCTGCAAAACTTAAAGAAGATCCGCCATATACTGCAATAAAACCAAAAGTTTTACTTAAATTTTTGGTCGCGAGAATGACGGTGCTACTAATTAAAGCATAAGAAAAATAAAGTAAGAACTGAGCAGCTAATAAGAAACTTAGTGAACCTGCTACAAACCAGCCTCGAATTTCAACCAGCCAAAACATCCATAACCAAGTCCAGAAACAGAAAATAAAGCTATACAGCAAATTTTTAGCCAATAAGCCTTGAATAAAACTCTCTCGGTTCACCCACTGTGTTAGTGTGCCGCGTTTAATTTCTTGTCCAATGGCAAATGCCACACAGCAACATAGTAATAAATGTAATACGGCTGGAACCATGAAGGGTTCTAAATAGAACTCATAGCTCATGCTTGGGTTATAAAGCGTTGAAATTTTGACGTGTGCTGTAGGTACATCTAAATAGGGAATATTATTTGCAAGATAATTCTGGCCAGCATAGTCTGCTAAAGCATTGAGAGTGCTGACTAACATCGCCGAGGAAATCGTGTTCCCGACACTAAAAAAAGATTGGTTAAAAGCAATACTGATTTGCGCATCTTGAGCTTTCACAAAACGTTTTTCGGCACCATCCGGAATAAAAATATAACCCCATATTTTGGTTTCATTGAGTAATCTCTCGGCTTCACTTGAGCTTGTAGTAATTGTTTTTACATCGACTGTATGATTTAGCGAAAGATACTTTCCAATATTACGGCTTAGTTCACTCTGGTCTTGATCAATAATGGCAATGGGTAAATGTTCAGCTTTACCTGCATAAAACATGCTGCTAAACAAAAAAATGATAAAAGCAGGGATGAGTGTCACCATACACAAATCCCATTTATTGCTTCTTAAATAGTTTAGTTCACGTAATATGCTGGCAAACATGTTTTATTTTTCTTCTTTAATTTTAAATAGAACACTCATGCCAACTTTTAAGTCTTTGACAGGACGCTCAGGCACCAAATGTAATTTAAAACTACGAATGTCATAACCACCGGTCTGACGTGTGGTTTTAATGGTGGCAAATTCGCCTTCGGCATCAATATTTTTCACTTTAAACATCACACTTTGATTCAGCGCAGGAATGAAACCTTCCAGCGTTTTGTTTTTATAAACAGAAGCGTATTGGTTTTCACCGACATTTAAACTAACCCACAAATCATCATCTTCTAAAATGCTGACAACAGGTACACCCATAGCAACGAGTTCAGAAGGTTTGCCATAAGTTTTTGAAACTGTACCTGAAATAGGAGCGAGTAAACGAGTTTCTGCCTCAAGTGCTTGAGCTTCACTTACCGCGGCTTTTGCAATCTCAACTTGTGCATCCGCTGTAGATTTCTGCTGACTGGTACTTCCGCGCTTTGCTCGAGCATATTGTTGATAAGCTGCTTCACTTAACTCTTGAGCAGAAGTCTGTGCGGCTAACATCTCATCTCGTCTTTGACGAGAAATAACACCTTGTCTATATAAATTTTCTCCACGTTGATAAGTGGTTTTAGCAAGGTTTGCCTGTGCTTTCATACTCTGCCAATTGGCATAAAGAGTATCAATATTTTCCTGTTGAGAGCCGCGGTCTACCGTAGATTGAAATGCCAAAGCTGATTGTAGGGTGGCTAAAGCTTGTTGTTTTTTAGCTTCTATTTCAGGGCTGACTAAACGAACAAGGGGCTGACCTTTGGAAATTTTCTGGCCCTCTTGCACATAAATTTCTTCAATACGGCTCGGAACCTTAGTGCTGACATGAACTGTTTCAGCCTCAACCCGGCCTTGTAATTCAATAGGCTTAGGTTGATAGCTTTTCCACAAACCGAAAATGATTAATCCTAAGAGAGCAATAACCACGACCGCAATAATTAGTTTAATTTTCGAATTTTTAGGAGGTTGAGAATCACTTTTACTCGTTTTTACTTCTTGAGTATTGTCGGTTTGAGTATTTTGCTGATTTTGGTTAGTTTCTGCCGTATCCGCAACAGGAGAATTTTGTTCTGAATGAGCTGAGTCTTGATTCATGTTATGCCCCCATTAGCGAATATAGTCAGTGTGTGGTTGAGTCACATAAGCTTTAAACTGGTCCATAGAACCATGGCTTTGCAACAGAGTTGCGAGCGACATGACATATTTATAAGCATTTAAAGCCATTTCTGTTTTTAAAGCACTTAATGCATTTTGTGCATCGATCACTTGAGTCGCTGTACCCATGCCTTCTCGGAAAGAAAGTTCCTGAATACGTAGGTTTTCTTGAGCTGCGCTGATATTCCTTTGTAATAGCGTATGACTTTGCTGTGCTGAATTGAGCTCGTTATAAGACTTATTCAATAATGCTTCAATCTCTTGTTTAGTTCGTTCAGTCATGAGTTCTGAAGCATAACGTTTTAACTCGGCAGCATGAATATTCTTATTTTTATCTACGCCAGAAAACAGATTGTATTTTGCCATAACACCTACAATCCAGTTTTCATTTTCATCGAGTGAATACTCACCAAAAGCGAAAAGGCTCGGTTTTTTTGCTGCTTGTTGAGCTTGAATATTTGCATTTGCCAATTGAGTGTCTAACTGCATTTTTTGCACAAGGCTAGATTTTTGAGAGTAACTGCTTAAAAGAGATTCTAACGATTGGCTACGAACAGTATTTACAAAAAGAGGAGTACTTAAATCAGCATTATTTTGCTGGTGCAAAAGATTGTTTAAATTAAATTGGCTAGCATTCAGATTTGCCTGCGCATTTTGTAGAGTTCGTTCGGCATTGTTACGAGCAACTTCAAACTGCATACGTTGCCCTTTACTAATAAAACCTTGCTGTTCGAGCTTTAACGCATTGCTATAATGTTTTTGCATTGCATTAAAGTTAAATAGACTACTTGCGACCAGTTGTTGTTGTAATTGCACATTAAAATAACTTTGTACGACTTCGAAGCGCTGGATATCTTGTTGTTGTTGGCTTGAAAGCTCGGAGCGTTGAGCCTGAATGTTAGCTATTTTTTTTGCACTAGTTGTTAACCCACCTGTGTAGAGCGGCATCACCACTGAAATAGATGGTCGGACTACTTGGTCTTCTACAGTCAAATTAGCGTAGTCAGGAAAACGATTTATACCGTCATGTATGATTTGGTTTGAGCCTTCCTGAACTTGACCTAAAACATCTGATGGAATGACATTGTTCCACTGGGATAATTTATCATTGAGTCCTTGGCTTAAATCATTTTCAAGTTTTTGTTTAAAAGAGCTTAAGGGGACATCTGTTTCACTATGAAAAGCATATGCTCTCACGTTTAAATCAACTCTGGGGAGTCCTAAACCTTTTACCGCTTCGGCTTCTAACCGAGAGGCTTGTTGTAATGCTTGGTTGGCTTGAGTGCTGTATGAGCTTTTTAAAGCCTGTTGTTCTGCTTCAGCATAACTTAAACTTTGCGCATAAATAGGCGTTGCAATTAATACTCCCAATACCAACGCAAGGTAATTGGGTTTAAACAAAAAAGGACGTTTAGACTGTCGATATTGATGTGTTGGCATTTTATATAACAATTTTTGATCATCCGTTATAGTTTAAATTTCTTGTTATTAAATTCAATTATCATATTGTTTATTATACAATTGTATAAAAGCACAAAATGATTTTGAGTTTATTTTTGCTTGATGGAAAATCATACAGCAAGTTTTTATATGTTCATCACAGTATGGGAAACTATATTCACAAGTCAAGTTGAACTTTATTTAATAAAACTTATAAAAAAATAAGTGAAAGCAAGGAAATAAATAAAATAGTTATTGAAAAAATAGGCCTAAATACGCCCTAGCATTGAAATATTTACTAGAGAAGCTGCTGCAACCTTAAGCAATCTGTGGTTAAATGCCTTTTTTTATTGTGTTTCACTTTTACAAGGGAAAAATCATGCGCGCGTACAATTTCTGTGCTGGTCCTGCTGCATTACCTACTGCCGTTTTAGAAAAAGCTCAACAAGAATTGTTGGATTGGCAAGGTAAGGGTCTATCCATCATGGAAATGAGTCACCGTAGTGCTGACTATGTTGCTGTTGCGGAAAAAGCTGAAGCAGATTTGCGTAAGCTCATGAATATTCCTGAAAACTATAAAGTGCTATTTTTACAAGGTGGCGCGTCATTACAATTTTCAGCAATTCCTTTAAATCTGCTTGGAAAAAATAACAAAGCAGATTATATCCATACTGGAATTTGGTCTGAAAAAGCTTTAAAAGAAGCAAAACGTTATGGCGATATTAATGTTGTAGAAGCTGGTATTAAAGTAGACGGTAAGTTCGCAATTTCTGAGCAAATCGAATGGAACTTGTCTGACGATGCAGCTTATGTCCATTATGCTGATAACGAAACAATTGGCGGTTTACAGTTTGCTGGCGTTCCTGATGTTAAAGCACCACTGGTATGTGACTTCTCATCAAGCATTTTATCTGCTCCACTTGATGTTTCGAAATTTGGTCTCATCTATGCAGGTGCGCAAAAAAATATTGGTCCTGCTGGTTTAACAATTGTTATTATCCGTGATGACTTACTGGATCAAGCTAAAGCAGAAATTCCAAGCATTTTAAAATATGCTGATCAAGCCAAGAATGGCTCTATGGTAAATACACCATCGACTTATGCTTGGTACTTGTCTGGTTTAGTATTTGAATGGTTACTAGAGCAGGGTGGGGTAGATGCTATCCATAAAGTTAACCTTGAAAAAGCTCAGTTACTCTATAGCTATATCGATTCAAGCGACTTTTATAATAACCCGATTGCCATTCCAAATCGTTCAATTATGAATGTACCATTTACTTTGGCAGATGAAGCTTTAGAAAAGCAATTCTTGAAAGAAGCTGAAGCAAATCACTTATTGAACTTAGCAGGTCACCGCTCAGTAGGTGGTATGCGTGCAAGTATTTATAACGCTGTACCATTAGAAGGCGTTCAGGCACTTATCCGCTTTATGGATGATTTTGCTAAACGTAATGGTTAAGTCATAAAATGAATAAAGCCCTCAAAAAGAGGGCTTTATTTTTATATAAATAATCAATTAAAAAGGCATAAAACCAAATTGATGTATCATAATTGCGGCTAAGAACATACCTAAAACGAAAAAGCAAAACGCACCAGTATCGACCCTTATACGTGGGTTACTAGTTTGAATGAGGCTGGTGGTTTGTTCAGGTATAATCTTCATTCAATAGCCTAATTTTTAAAATATTAGTGAAATTCAATTAGTTTCACTATTTTTAGCATAAATATTCGCCTGAATCCAGATATTGCCACGAATATATTCGCCAATATTAAAGTTTTTGTACAAATCATTTTTTGTAGCAATGCGCACTAATATGGCAGGAAGGTTGTCTTCTAAAACTAAAGTGACATCATAAAGGGTATATTCTGCACCCATAAATGACATTGAAGTTTTACCGACAATATTACCTTGGAACCAAGCTTCATCTTCTTGACCAAGATTTTCTCCATATAAATATGCAACCATTTTAGAAAAATCAACCGTTACAGGTTCTTGATCTTCTTTAGTTTTTGGTTGCCATTCATTAATCAGTTCTTGTAGGTTTTCGGGTGCAATTCCATTATGTTCAGTTAAAATCGCATTTAATGCACGGTGATGTTTAATTGACGCTGGATCATCTACGACAATTGTTTCTCCCGCAGGCACTGATTCTAATTCATAGGCCCATGCATTAAATTGGACTTGATAAGTTTGGGTTTTGTCATATTGGCAACGATTAACGCTAAATAAATTATCAAATGCATAAATCGTTGTACTTTTATTTAATTTTAAACTTAATACTGCTTGAGTAGCAGAGTCACAAGTAATGATGCGCTCAATTTGGGCATTATATTGATAAGGACTATCAAAACTCGGGAAGGCAGTTTTTAAAGCACGAGGTTTTTGATTTTCAACTGCAATAATTTGATTAATGGTGACCTTCTGACCTTGTGGACCTTGAATGAGCCAAAAAGATTGATCCATTTCGTCTTCATTTTGGCATAAACCCATTGGCATTACAGGAGCATCAAGCGCTAGTCCAAGCCATTTTGGTACATCTGTTTCTGGATGGGAAGTCAGTAGATTCCAATGCTCTCCATGACTACCAAAATTTTGGTCGTTTACCGTAATAACTTCTGGACTGTTTTGATTTTTCATAGGTACGATTGATGTTGGGTTTATCTCACTTGATATATTAAATCGAGGGTAATTGCTATTTTTCAAGTCAACATATGTAAATTCTCTTGTAAAAGCACGTATTTAGTTATTAAAAAGTTCTCTACCTAGTAAAACATGTGCTGTTAAGAGTGCATATAAATCATCATTAACGTATTGTTCAAATTAAATTTAGAAAACAAGTTTTATTTTTAGCGCTATTCTCTAATGAAATGCATCTGTTAGACTTATATTTTTAGTGGAAATAGAGAATAACGTGCTGCCATTCAAGTTGTGGGTAGACGCAGATGCATTACCTAAAATTTTGCGTGAAGTTATTTTAAGAGCTTCGGATCGTTATCAATTAGAAGTGATTTTTGTAGCCAATCAAAATGTCGGTATTACTCCTTCAGTACGTATTAAATCTCTGCAAGTTTTAAGTGGGGCCGATCAAGCCGATCAGGAAATTGTGAATCGTATGTCTGAAAATGACATTGTCATTACGCAAGATATTCCACTCGCAGCTCAAGTTATTGAGAAAGGTGGTATTGCGATTCACCCACGTGGTGAGGTGTATACCACAGCGAACGTAAAAGCACGTTTGCACTTACGTGATTTTATGGATACGCTGCGCGGCGCAGGAGTACAGACGGGTGGTCCACCACCTATTTCAGAACGTGATAAGCGCGAATTTTCTAGTGCACTCGACCAAACGATTTTAAAGCAAAAACGTAAAACTGCTTAGTGAGCCTCTTATGCCATCCCAAACCAACTTGGCTTCAACTTATGTCTTGCTTGTATTTATCTGGGCAACGACACCTTTAGCCATTGTATGGAGCGTATCTGACTTACATGTCATGTGGGCTTTACTGTTACGGTTTTATATAGCTTTGCCTCTGTCGGTTATTGTTTTACTTGTTCTAAAAACTTCTTTTCCAACTCATAAGCAAGCTTTACATAGTTATTTTGCAGGGTCTTTTAGTTTAATCGGCTCGCAAATTTTTACCTATGCTGCGACCCAATATTTAAGTTCTGGCATGATTGCCTTGATGTTTGGTCTAGCACCCATTATGGCTGGGTTGATTGGTCGTTTTGCTTTTGGTCAGCATCTTTTTAAATTGCAGTGGCTAGGTATGGCTGTTGCTGTTTGTGGACTAGCGATCATTTGTTTAAATGGTTCAAATCAACATGTGCATCCATTTGGCATTGTCTTAATGTTGGTCAGCGTTTTTGTTTATTCATTTTCTATATTTTGGGTAAAGAAAGTGAATGCCAAAATTCAGCCAATGGCTCAGGCGACTGGTTCGATCTTGGTTTCTTCAATTTTGGCAAGCTGCCTTATTCCATTTATTTGGCAATATGCACCGACTCATTTACCACAAGCTAAATCTTTATTTGCATTAATTTATACGGTTCTGATGGCTTCACTTGTGGCTATGTTCTGTTATTTCAAACTTGTTCAGAATATAAAACCGACCACTTTATCGTTAACGACAGTCATTACACCAATGCTAGCAATGATCATTGGAGCTGTTTTAAACCATGAACAATTGTCGATTATGGTTTTTGTGGGAGCTTTCATTATCTTATTTGGTCTATTTCTATATTTTTATAAAGACATTCAAGCAAATCGTAATTTTGCTCAACATATTAAGTCTAAGTAGGAGAAGATAAGGGTAATTTGTTGAGCTTATTCATTAAATTGTTCTAATTCGTAGCTAAATGCATGATCAAATTGATCTCATATCTTAAGTAGTAGAAAATAGCGCAGCAATATAATATTAGGATTGTTAAGGATAGATCAGAACTTACTGATTTTTAAGCCTTAATACAGCATCTAACGATATGGCTAAATAAGAAGTGTGAATGAACACTTCTCTTTTTCCATCAATGACCTTGGATTTAGAAGGTATGTTTAAACCAATCTCACTGTATATAGGGTTGAGATATACTCGCGCTCGACGCAGTAATCATTTTATTTCTTTTATTGCATTGGTTTCGATGGTCGGTTTGACACTTGGTGTCGCTGTACTAATTACGGTACTTTCTGTAATGAACGGTTTCGACCGCGAATTAAAAAATCGTGTTTTGGGAATGGTACCGCAAGCGACAGTTTCATCGACGCAAATCCTTACGGATTGGCCTGAACTGGTTAAACGAGTTGAAAATCATCCCCACGTGACAGGAGTTGCACCTTTTACCCAATTGCAAGGTATGTTAACTGCTCAAGGGCAAGTGGCAGGTATTATGGTGACGGGTATTGATCCTAAATATGAAAAGAATGTCTCTATCATTCAAAACCATATTGTTGCCGGTAGTCTCGACTCACTTAAAAAAGGTGAATTCGGTATCGTACTTGGTAAAGACATGGCCGATTCGCTTGGCTTACGTTTAAACGATAGCGTGACATTGGTTTTACCTGAAGCGACTCCATCTCCAGCTGGTGTTGTACCTCGTTTTAAACGCTTTAAAGTGGTGGGTATTTTCAGTGTAGGTGCTGAAGTTGACTCGATGGTTGGATACATTGCTTTATATGATGCTTCAACCCTATTGCGTTTACCTGATGGCGCTCAAGGCGTTCGTCTAAAATTAGATGACATTTTTGCCGCTCCTCAAGTTGCCGATGACATTGTGAAAAATTTGCCAAGCAATTTCTACGCAACCAACTGGACTTATACACATGGCAACTTATTTAATGCCATCCAAATGGAAAAAACATTAGTTGGTTTATTGCTTGTACTAATTATTGTAGTTGCTGCATTTAACATTGTTTCGTCTTTGGTTATGGTCGTGACTGACAAAAAATCAGACATTGCAATTTTACGTACTTTAGGTGCATCGCCATCTATGATTACTAAAATCTTTATGGTGCAAGGTACGGTTATTGGTGTGATTGGTACGGTTGCGGGTACGGTTTTAGGGGTAATTCTGGCACTTACGATCAGCGATATTATTTCTTGGTTTAATAATGTTCTCGGACTTAATCTGTTCGATGCCTATTTTGTACATTACTTACCTTCTTACTTAAGATGGCAAGACGTGACAATTATTGTGATTGTTTCTTTACTCTTAAGTTTCTTGGCAACTATTTATCCGGCGCTTCGTGCAGCCAAAGTTCAACCTGCCGAGGCATTGCGTTATGAGTAAAGTCGTTTTAGAAGCAAAAGATATTTATAAACATTTTGATGACGGTAAATCTAAGGTTGAAGTCATTAAAGGTCTCTCTTTACAAGTGGAAGCAGGGCAGTTTGTATCTATTGTCGGGGCAAGTGGTTCAGGTAAAAGTACTTTGTTGCATGTACTTGGTGGTTTAGATCAGCCGACTAAAGGACAGGTATTTTTGAATGGTCAGCGCTTTGATAATTTAGGTGAAGCGGAACGTGGCTTTCAACGTAACCAATACTTAGGTTTTGTTTACCAGTTCCACCATTTATTACCTGAATTTACTGCTCTTGAAAATGTAGCGATGCCTTTAATGCTTCGAGCAGACAGTCAATATAAGTCGGTAAAGGCACAGGCTGAATATTTGCTAGATCGAGTTGGGCTATCTCATCGTATGGACCATAAACCAGGTGAACTTTCAGGTGGTGAGCGTCAACGTGTTGCACTTGCTCGTGCATTAGTGACTAAGCCTGCGGTAGTACTAGCTGATGAGCCTACGGGTAACCTAGATCGTAAAACAGCAGTAGGTATTTTCGAGTTGCTCACCGATCTTAAGAAAGAACTAAACATGGCAATGTTAATTGTGACCCATGATGAGCAATTAGCTCAGGCAGCAGATTCAATCTTGCATATGGAAGATGGGCTGTGGGTAAACGGTTCTTAAAAAATTGTCATTAAATCACATTGTTAAAGCCCACTGAGTTGGGCTTTAATTTTGCCCCTAATATGATAATGACTAGATTTTTAAATGTTTAAGATTATTCTATTGGGGTGGATTGGCGGTATTGCATTGATGGGAATAGATTTCCCTTTAATCATGCAATATGAAAAAGTGGGCGAGGCTCTACTGTTACTTGCCTTTATTTTTTATCTTTATAAACGCCCTATGTTCGTTGATCGACCATTTTTAAAGGCAGTGTTTTGCTTATTATGTACAATAAGTCTTTTTATGGTTGGTTACTACTATGCTGAAAAAGCACTGATTGAACGATTAGAACAAAGAGAAACGGATACCCGAAATCTCGACATTATTGTCTATATAAACCGTTTAAGTGAAGAAAAAGATAATAAGGTTCAACAAACTGCACAAGTTCTAAATCTTTCTAAAGAACCGGTGAATTGGTTGCTATATTTAAAAAGTAATAATCAAAATTTATTAAAGAATAATCAGAATCTTGAATTAGGTCACTATTATCGAATATCTGGAAAAACAAGACCTGCGCATAGTTATGCCACCTCAGGAGCTTTTGATCAGGAAAAGTGGTTTATTCAGCGAAATATTATGTCTGGTTTTAACGTGAGATATATTGAGCCTTTAAGCCTTGATGAAATCTATCGATTAGGCTATCAGCAACATTTAAAAGAACAACAGTCTTTTTCCAATAGTTTTCGTTTAAATATAGAAAAACTTCGCTTAACTTTTAGGCAAATATTAAACAGCTCATCTCTACAGCAAAAGGGTTTAATTTTAGCTTTGCTGACAGGTGATGAAAGCCTTTTATCAGATGAAACTCAACTACAGTTCAAACAATTAGGAATTAGTCATTTATTGGCGATCTCAGGCCCACATGTGCTCATTTTTGCCATTATGTTATCTTGGGCATGTCATCAATTTATCAGTCGTTATTATCCTCAAATTTACTTATGGAAACCGAAACAGGTTTTGATGGCTGTACCATGCTGCCTTGGTGTTTTAATTTATACTGCATTTGTAGGTTTCGAAATTCCTGCACTACGAACATTATTATCAACCCTTATATTTATTGGATTTCTATTATTAAAACAACCTATTAAACCTTTTACATTACTCGTATATAGCGCAAGTCTACTGTTGCTAATTGACCCGTTTAGTGTGCTTTCTGCAGGTTTTTGGCTGTCTTATGGGGCATGCTTTATTTTATTAAGAATTTACCAAACTATAGCGCAGCTACCTGAGCAACATTTTTTAAGTCTGAGCTCAAAAATGATTTTTATGAGTAAGGTGTTAATTGAGTCTCAAGGCAAAATATTTATTGCATTGAGTCCCTTAACCTTACTTTTCTTTCAACAAATTTCTTGGGTTGCTCCATTAACCAATATTATTGCCGTGCCTATTGTTGGTGGTGTTATTGTCCCTTTAAACATCATAGCTGCTTGCGCATGGTTTATAGTAAAACCATTTGGAAATATGCTTTTTCATTTCAATGATATGTTGCTCAGCATATTGCTGAGTTGTTTGGGCTTATTAGAAAAACTTTCTTTACCATTACAAGGTATAAGCTTGACGCCACTGTCTTTATTGGCGATTAGCTGTGCCATTATTATTTTATTTTTACCTAAAGGAATTCTGCCCAAAACTTGGGGGATATTATGTTGTTTACCCTTAGTTATTATGAACAAAATGAGTCAGCAAATTCAGCTTAATATTTTAGATGTTGGGCAGGGGCAGGCCATTTTTTTACAACATTCCGAACAAAAATGGTTAATTGACACAGGCGGTTCTTACGATGAAAAAATATTTAGTATTGGACAAAATGTTGTAGTGCCTTTTCTACGTCAGCAAGGCGTAAGACAATTAGATCATGTTGTGCTATCCCATCTTGATCAAGACCATAGTGGCGCGTTTCCTCTTATTCAACAAGAGATTCCTGTAAAGCAGCTTATTTCGAATGAACAATTACCAAATGATTTAAAGCAACCATTCCAATATTGCCATCAAGGGCAACAATGGCATTATCCTGAGTTAGATATTCAAATTTTATGGCCTAAAGAAAAAGATCTGGCTTTTGTTGCTTCTAACCAGAATCAATATTCTTGTGTTGTATATCTTCAATTTAAAAAAGTTGCTGGTTACCAAAATTTTCTTATTATGGGCGATGCAGGATGGGAAGCTGAATACGAGTTATTAAAAGATTATCCTAACTTGAAGATAGATGTGTTAGTGCTAGGGCATCATGGAAGTAAGCACAGTTCGGCTTATGATTTCTTGGCGACCTTAAAACCTAAACTGGCCATTGCATCGGCAGGGTTTGATAACCGTTATGACCATCCTAGCCAACAAGTTATAGCACGTTTAAAAGCTCTACATATTCCGCTAAAAAGCACTGTGGAACAAGGGACCTTAAGTTTTGTGTTGGAAAACCACAAAATAGTTTTACATGACCGACGTTTGGATAGGCTCTGGTTGAGTAGAGGTTTTTAAAGCTTCTGCTTTGAGCCTATCTACAATTTTAAGTGCTTCTGTCGGATCGATATTATAGATATTGTCTAAAGCAGGGTTCGCTTTAAAACGTTTATAGCTCCAGTGATAGTGTTCTGGATATTGATAAATGAGTTGCTCAATCGCTTGATGGATGACATACGTTCCATCGTCCGCAGTACCCTCATAGATTTTCTCATCCATTGGCTCGATATGCATGGTAAAGCCATCGTTTTCGTTACGGATCGCATAAAGAAACAGAGCTTTTGCTTTAGTTTTCTGGATGAGTTTTGCGCTTAAATTACTTGAAGCAAGTGGAACACCAAAATAGTTCACCATATCTCCACCCACATTAGGGGTATGATCCGGCAAAATTACTGTCGTTTCACCTTGTTTTAATGCTTTAAAAATTTGTCTTACACCGCTTTCATCGGTAGGGACGAGATTCGCTTGTTCACGGCTACGGGCTTCTCGCACAAAACGGTCTGCATCAGCATTTTTAACGGGTTTATATAAAATGGTCATTGATGTGAATTGAGCACACCATGCATTCATGACTTCCCACGTACCAAAATGTGGAACAATAAGAACTACACCTTTTTTTGCAGCCAATGCTTCATGAAAAAAATGTTCACCTTCAATACGGTGAATGCGTGAGATATTTTTACTATTTGATGAGCCCCAAATACTTAAAAACTCAAAATATGAAGTTAATTCGTTTCTTACAGCTTTTTCTGTAATCGCTATACGCTGCTGAGGTGTTAAATACGGAAGCGCAATTCTTAAGTTAAGCTCAATACTTTTTGATGTTCTAGTAATTTTTAGAGTATTTACAAGTCCTGCTAACAGACGAGCAAGAAAACGCCCAAATTGAATGGGTTGGCGGCTAAATGTTTTGAGTAATTGATAGTTCATGCTTTTTGAATCTGGTCTAGTCATCTATAGCAGTAAGTAAGGAAGAAACAACAAGTAAAAAAAGACAAAAATATTATAAATGAAATCATATTATTTAGACAGTTTTTATCAAATCAACGTATATAATGACATCATTTCGATTGATTTGGATTGGAATTTTATGTCCGATTGGCCACCAAAACCACAAAATGAACCTATAACCCCTAAACAGAACGGACCGGAATGGCAAATCCTTGAGAAAGCTGTACTGGCTTCTGTAGAAGAACAACGCCGTAGTCGTCGCTGGGGTATATTCTTTAAAACACTTACTTTTATTTATCTATTGTTCATTATCGTCTTAATGGGCAAAGGCTGTTCGACCACTAAAGATGGCTCTACAGCAAGTAGTAGCAGTGCTCACCTTGCAGTGGTTGATATTATTGGAACTATTGATGCTTCAAGCAATCAGGCTGTGAATAGTGAAGATACAAACAAAGCGCTTAAACGTGCTTTTGAGGCATCGAATAGTAAAGCAATTGCCCTTAATATTAATTCTCCTGGTGGTTCACCTGTTCAGTCAGATGAAATCTGGCAGGAAATTCGCTATTTGAAAAAAGAGCATCCTGACAAGAAAGTCTATGCGGTAATTGGCGATATGGGTGCTTCGGGTGCTTATTATATTGCTTCTGCTGCCGATGAAATTATTGTGAATCCATCAAGTTTGGTAGGTTCAATTGGTGTCATTATGCCAAACTATGGCATTACTGGTTTAGCTCAAAAACTAGGAATTGAAGACCGAACTCTTACAGCGGGGACGAATAAAGACATTTTAAGTATGACAAAACCGATTAATCCTGTACAAAGACAACATATCCAATCTGTACTCGATAATGTTCATACTCACTTTATTAACGCAGTTAAAGAAGGACGTGGGAAACGCTTAAAAACTAATGATCCTGCTATTTTCTCTGGTCTTTTCTGGACTGGCGAGCAAGCAATTCAGTTAGGCGTAGCTGACCGTTCAGGTAACATTACAAGCTTGATGCGTGAACTGAAGCTTGATAATAAAGTTGACTACACGATTGAACGTAACCCATTACAATCCATTCTAGGGCGAATGGGATCAGAAATGGGGAAAGGTTTAAGTGAGTCGGTTGCTGAACGCTTACAAACAAGTCAGGACGCAAAACTACAATAATTTAAGCAGGATAACGGTATGTCAGTAAAACCGGTTATACACTTTGCGCATGCCAACGGCGTGCCATCTATGGTGTATCAAAAATTGTTTGATCAATTAAAAGATGAGTATGACGTAATTTATGTTCCACTCATTGGACCTGACAAACGTTATCCGATTACCAATCATTGGCCTTTTTTGGTTGATCAGGTAATTGATAGTATTGTACGTCAAGCGAAGGGGCGAAAAGTGATTGGACTGGGCCATTCGCTCGGTTCAGTTTTAACTTTAATGGCTTCTTTTAGACGGCCTGAGCTGTTCTCACAAGTGATCATGTTAGATCCGCCTCTTATTTTGGGTAGATATTCTTTTGCTTTTCATATGGCAAAATTATTTAAACCCAAAATAGTTGATGATATGACACCAGCGGGTTTATCTGCACGTCGTCGCGAGCATTGGGAATCACGTGAGCAAGCAGCTGCATTGTTACGTCCAAAAGGTTTTTATAAAGACTTTGATGAAGATTGCTTTCAAGCCTACATTGACTATGCTTTGAAAGAAGACTCGGTACGTGGTGGTGTAACGTTAACTATTTCCCGTGAAGATGAAGTTGCGATTTTCCGTAAAAACCCTTCTTGGTGGTGGTTACCCATGCCAAAACCGAAAATGCCAGTACATTTAGTTGTAGGAAAAGAGAGTGCCTTCTTAAAAAGAGGTTTTCCTCAAATGGCAAAACGTAAAATGGGGATTCCATTTAGTGTAGTTGAAGGAGGGCATATGTTCCCTCTAGAGCATCCGATTGATACAGTGAATTATATTAAGGAACTTATTCACCGTAATTCACGCTAATAAAGCTTTCGCAAAAAAAAGGACATGCATGCATGTCCTTTTTTAATTGACGTTAAGCAAACTTTTACCAAGATGCAAAACGGATAGGGTGTTCAAGAATTTGATTGCGGAAATAGGCTTGTCCATTTTTCCATGTGAGCTGGCCATTACATAACCACTCTGCAACTTGAGGATAAATAAAATGCTCAAGTTTATGTACACGTTCGGCCAAGGATGCAACATTGTCATGTTCTTTTACTTCAATGGCAGATTGAGCAATTGCTTGACCAGCATCAAGTTCAGAAGTCACAAAGTGAACGGTACAGCCATGTAATCGATCCCCCGTATTTAATACACGTTGATGTGTATTAACGCCTTTATAGGCAGGTAATAATGAAGGATGGATATTAAGCATTTTACCTTGCCATTTGTCGACAAAGTTAGCAGTTAAAATACGCATAAAGCCAGCTAAAATAACCACATCAGCTTGCCATGCGATAAGTTGCTGATGCATAGCTTCATCAAAATCTTCACGACTAGGAAAGTCTTTGTGAGAAATTACGGCTGTCGCGATATTGGCATTTTGAGCACGCTCTAGGGCATAAGCATCGGCTTTATTAGACAGTACACCTACAATTTGCCCTGATAGATTTGCATCTATCAAGGCTTGTAAGTTGCTGCCGTTCCCAGAGACTAGAACAGCAATTTTCATCATTCAAAGATCACACGAATTTTTTCGTCTGCACCTTCCACTGATTCAGCATTTTCTTGGATATGTCCGATTTTCCAAGCTTTTTCACCTTGAGCATTAAGCACTTCAATTGCTTTTTCTGCATCATTTGCATCAACAGCAATGACCATACCTACACCACAGTTAAAGGTACGGTACATTTCAAAACGTTCTACATTGCCTTCGCGTTGTAAAAGTTTGAATAATTCTGGCCATTCCCAAGAAGCTTCATTAATTACAGCTTGGGCACCATTTGGTAATACACGTGGTAAGTTGCCTGGTAAGCCGCCACCAGTGATGTGTGCCATCGCGTGTACATCAACTTGTTTGCAAAGCTCTAGAACTGGTTTTACATAAATACGTGTTGGCTCCATTGCTACATCTGCAAGAGGGCGACCATCAATTACTTGAGTTAAGTCTACATTCTTAACATCTAAGATTTTACGTAGTAATGAATAACCATTTGAGTGAGCACCGCTTGATGCAACACCAATAAGTACATCACCAGATTTTACTTTAGAGCCATCAATAATTTTGCTTTGCTCAACTACACCTACGGCAAAACCAGCAAGATCGTAATCTTCGCCTTCATACATGCCAGGCATTTCAGCTGTTTCACCACCTACAAGTGCGCAACCTGCAAGTTCACAACCTTTACCGATACCAGTAACTACGTTTGCAGCTACATCGACATTTAAGTGACCAGTAGCATAATAGTCGAGGAAGAATAGTGGTTCTGCACCACAAACCAAAAGATCATTTACACACATAGCGACAAGATCTTGGCCGATTGTGTCATGACGATTAAGGTTAAGTGCTAAACGTAATTTAGTACCTACACCGTCAGTTCCAGAAACCAAAACAGGTTCTTCGTAACCTTTAGGAATTTTGCATAGTGCACCAAAGCCACCAAGTCCGCCCATTACTTCTGGACGAGTTGTACGTTTAGCGACTGACTTGATACGATCGACCAGTGCGTCGCCCGCTTCAATGTCAACACCCGCATCTTTGTAGCTTAAACCGGTATTTGGGGTAGAAGTTGAGTTGCTCATAAATGAAGTCTCCGCATTGGCGGCAGATTATAACCTGAATATACGAAACTCTTATGTTATTTATGCTCGAAAATGCTATCTTTAATAAAAATATTTTTCCATTTATAACGATTAAATCAAAAAAGGCTAGATTTTATGCAAGATCGTATACTGCGCCGTATTTTCTTACTCGCAGGTATTGTATTGCTGGTATGGGTATTATACTTGCTCAAGCCTGTGGTCATCCCATTTATTGGTGCTTTTTTCCTGGCTTATTTATTTAGTCCACTAGTCGAAGTTCTAGTAAAAATTAAGATACCTCGCTGGCTGGCAATTAGTATTGTTTTTATTGGTATAGGTGTAACTTTAACCGTTGCATTATGGTACCTGGTTCCACTGATCTGGAAACAACTTGTTTACGCTCGAGACAGTATTCCAGCGGGGATCCATTGGATTAATGCAGAGCTATTACCGTGGATTTCTTCGACATTCCATGTCCAGCAAATGGAAATTGATACCGATCAAATGTCCAAAGCTGTGATGGATTATGTTCAGACCAATTACAGTGCCGATAGTATTCAAGCAGTTTTATTAAAGCTTGCACAATCAGGACTTAATTTTATTCAAATTGGTGGAACAGTTGTTTTAATCCCAATTATTGCTTTTTACTTCTTATTAGACTGGGACCGTATGTTACAAAACTTACGTCGTCTCATTCCACGGCCATATGAGGCTACGACCTTACAAATCGTCCGTGAATGCCATAGCGTGTTAGGAGCATTTGTTAAAGGTCAGTTCCTTGTTATGCTTTTGCTCGGTGTAGTTTATGCAGTAGGCTTACAATTAATTGGACTAGAGGTCGGCCTAATTATTGGTATGGTGGCAGGTCTTGCCAGTATTATTCCTTATCTAGGATTTGCAGTCGGGATTATTGCAGCGGTTATTGCAAGTTTGTTCCAATTTGGAATGGACTGGACACACTTATTACTTGTTGGCGTAGTCTTTATGATTGGGCAGGCAGTAGAGGGCTATATTCTGCAGCCATTCCTACTCGGTGATAAAATTGGTCTTTCACCTGTTGCAGTTGTATTTGCTGTTTTAGCAGGGGCTCAATTGGCTGGATTTTTAGGAATGTTAATTGCATTACCTGTAGCGGCTGTCATTGTAGTGCTTTTAAAACACCTCAGAGAAAATTACGAACGGAGTTCATTCTATGCTCCATCTTCTACATTATTAATCCAAGAGGGTAATATTGAGCAACTTCATGTAGAAACTGAAAATACTAAACTTGATCTTGAAGTTAAAAAACAGCAAGATACAGATACCCCGAATCTTTCAGATCAGAAATAATTTCAAGGCCAATTCATTATATGCGTCAACTCCAACTGGATATAGAACCTCAACTTGATGCCCGAATCAGTGATTTTTCGGGACCAGGTTGGGGGCATGTAGTGGATGCAGTGCGACAACTACATGCGGGTCTAGTAAATAGATTTTATATCTATGGTGGCGCAGGAACAGGCAAGAGCCATTTGCTTTCAGCGATTTGTGATTCTTATTTAGAGGTCGGTAAATCTGCAATTAAAGTTTCTTTGCTTGAACTTCTCGATGCTCCAATTGAGGCAATTACTTGCTTAGAGCACTATGATCTGGTGGCTTTAGATGATATTGAGTCAATTAGTGGGGTGCCTCACTGGCAAAAAGCTGTTTTTCATTTAATGAATAACCATGAAGGACAACTTGTATTTTCTTCACGTGTTGCACCGATTGAATTAAAGTTGGAGTTACCAGATTTACAATCGCGACTTACACAAGCAGTGAGTGTAAAAGTGCCGAGCGGAAGTTTATATGCTGACCGCTATGCTTTAGTCACTTCTGTAATGGCTAGACGTGGGATCCATTTTGATCAGCAGATTGTAGACTATTTACTTTTACATGGGCCTCATCAAGCTTCTGTTCTATTGCAAACCGTAGCACAATTAGAAAAACTCCTTAAAGGTGAGAAGACTAAACTTTCAAATGCAACGTTAAGACAAATCTATGCTTTAATTGATGAATATCAACAATAATAATTTTCTAGCTTCTGGACTTTTAATTTATTAGCCTAAGTAGACTTTCCCTACTATAAAAATCATGAGCTACTTATTCTTTTAACCTTGAAAAATACTTTTAAATTTTTATAAGTAAAATTTTCATATATCAATAGATCTTTAATTGTACAAATATTTAGAAAGTTCCCTATCGAAAATGACGCTATAGACCGATCAAAACATCTTGAGAAATTCTGATTCCTGTGACAAAGTACGCACAAAGGATGCGGTTGCAAAAGTGGAAACTTTGCAATATTGACAAAGAAAAATGAAAAAAATAGGTAAGGAGAAGGGTATGCTCAAACGGAGCATTGCTTTTGCATTATTGGCTGCTGCTGGGCACGCTTATTCTGCTGATATTGAAGTCACAACTACAATTGATGAAGATGTTGATAATACAGTATGCTCATTACGTGAGGCTGTAGAACTAATAAATAAGCGTAATTCAAGTGATTCTACCGTGGTTGCCTCAGTAAAAGATGGGTATCATGGCTGTGGAAATAAAGATAGTTCATCAAATATTATTTTACAGCGCGATAAAGAATATACGTTAAATAGCAGAATAACGATTACAGCACCCCTTACAATTAGTACAGCAAAAAACGATTCTACATTAGTTGATACTGATCAGCCCGGTTCTCATAATGCAACCATTAAAATGGCAGGTATAGATCAGCTATTTAAAATTGATGATGAGAGTGTTGAAAAAGCATCATTTTCGGTTTTGTTGAGTGATCTTAACTTACAAGGGGCAGGTGCAAATTCTAAAGAGTTAACAGGTGGTTTAATTTTAAACCATGAAAAATTGACTATTCAAAACTCTCGTTTAACAGGTGGATATGCGAATCAAGGTGGAGTGATTTACAATCAAGGGTTTGCCTCAAAAAGTGATAGAACCTTTGGTTTTGTTTATATTGTAAATAGCCTTATCCAGAATAATAAAGCAACCCAAGGTGGGGTAATCTATAGTGAGCAACCATTATTTCTAATTACTCAATCGGTAATTCGTGATAATGAAGTTAGTAATACAAGTGGTTCACTCTTCTTCAGTCAAGATTCATTTGATGATGAAAGTACTGGAGAATATGTAGTTCAACGTGCTATAGGATTAAGCAATAGTACGGTCTTTCATAATAAAGGTGGTTTTATTACGAATGTTCGAGATGGGATGTTTGTTAATAATATTACGATGATTAAAAATGACAAAGGATTATTCCTTGAAGCTCCACAAGGCAATGCTTCAATTTCAAATAGTATATTAGTTGGAAATACAATTAATTGTCAGGCTAATTCAACTGATAAAGCAATTATCCAAAGTAATTTAGTGACTACAGAATGTAATCGTAACGCTTCAGTAAAAGTTCCAAATATTCTTTATCCTGCCAATCAGAAATTAATTGCTGGTAGTACAGATGAGGGAGTTTGTGATGTAGCTTCAAAGGATGGGTTGTTATGTCCTTTTAATACGCCAAAGGATAGTTTCTTGGGCTTTTTTAAGCCACGGTTACTTGAAAGTTATAATACTTTAGCTGATTCACTTATTATTAATAAAGGCCGTTTGTACAGTGATGGTACTTCTGTAGGCTTGGCAAGTTGTGAAACTTTAGATCAGCGTGGAAAAAGACGTACTGGTTATGATGAGTTATGTGATTTAGGCGCAATTGAATATATCCTAAATAGTGATATCTCTTCAGTTGGTCAGGATATTAGATATGGGCAGGTTGCAAAGTTTAGTATTTTAGGCTCATTAAGTGAAGCAGACTTGGTTACACCTGCCACGTGTAAGCGTTTATTCGGTGAACGTCCTGATGGTAAAGAATGGCAACCTGGCTGTTTGAAAATAAAACAAAGTACTGATACACCTGTTTCGAAAGGTACTGTAACTATAGATCAGAATGGAAATGTAATTTATACACCAAATGGTAATTGGCATGGTGCAGATATTTTTAGTATTCAGGTAGTTACAAGTATTTCAAGATTTAATGAAGGAGTCGAGTTCCAATACATTACTATTCCTACAAGAATTGTACAGGAACCTTTGTCTGGAATTGAAGATAAATCTGTCAGCTCTGGTGGGGGGGGAAGTATAGGGGCTGGTTTTATTTTAAGTTTACTGGGGTTGGTTGCGTTACGTCGCTTTAAGTCATAATCAAGGATGAAGACTATGAAAAATTATAAAAAAGCATTATTGGCGTTATCTATACTTGCGACCATGCCATTGTTTGCTGATAGCACAAATAAACGGATTGAGGTTACAACTTTTGCTGACGAAGATGGTGAAAATCCAAATGCGTGTTCATTACGTGAAGCAATTAAAGTTGCAGCTACACGTAAATCAGACTATGGATGTACTATTTTTAGCTTAGATGATAATCAAGCTATTCAGTTAAAAGCAGGGACTTATACTTTAAATAAAGAATTAGTACCAAATGCAAATATTTCTATCTATGGTTATGGAGAGCGCGGAGAGGATAAAAATTGGACAGAAAAAAACCCTCTAACAAATGATTATCCTGCTCTACCAGAACTTAAAACACGTATTAATGCTGCGGGTAAGTCACGCATATTTAATACTGCAGAGAATAAAAAGGCTTTAACTTTACAAAATATTATTTTAGAAAATGGTATAGCTTCAACCCAAGGCGGGGCTATTTATGCAGGTGGTAATGTCACCTTGTTAGATTCCCAAATTTTAAATTCTCAAGCTCCAAAAGGTGGTGCCATTTTTCTGGGCGGGAGTGGGGTAAACTTATCAATAAGCCATTCATTACTACAGGGTAATCAAGCTGTTACCGGTAGTGTTTTAGCGATGAGTTGTAAAGAAGAACCAGCTTATGCTAAACGTGATATCACTATAACGTCTTCAAGTATTTTCAAAAATGGTTCGCTTAACTCTAAGAGTACATTTGAATTTTGTGGTGAACCAAACGCCATATTGACAATTAATACGATTGCAAAAAATATCGCTGATAAGATAAATGGTAGTATTCTAAAATTTACTGGAGATGCCGTTCCTGGAAGTACAACTAATCCCTCAACTATACTGAGCGGAAGTAGTAGTTTAAATTTACAGAATAATACGATTGTTGAGAACACTGCACATACTACCTTCTTATATGATAGTTTGGGTATAAAAGAATTAAGGTTTAATTTAATAGGGTACAATCTAGGTAGTTACGCTTGTCGTTATTTAGTGGGGCCTGCTGCGGACCTAAAAAATTCTGGTTTTACACTATCATTTAATGCATTAAATTTAACGAATAACGTTGAAAAATGTGATTTACCAACAGAAGCACTTACCTCATCTAATAAAACTATTGATATTGCGAATATTCCTTTTAGTTCGTTATTAGAACCGCAAAGTTCTGCTTCGCCAGAAACAGGCTTTTTACCTGTTTATTACCCATTAAATAACACCTCATCTCCACAAAATGATTTGATAGATGTAGATCCTGATGGTAAAGATACTTGTATAACTCTAGACCAACGGGGGCTTATTAGATCTGTAACTAATAAGTTATATTATCAGTCAGGTATCAAGAATAGTTGTGATATTGGTTCGATTGAGCTAATGAAACTGACTGCTGGAGATATAAAAGATTTAGGCAATGATTCTTTTACTGATCGAATTTCTACATATCAAACTCGATATGATAATGTACAAGAAAATCTTAAGAACCAAGCTTTTTCATATTTATGGCCAGTATTAAAAATAAGATCGGTAGAATATAAAAATCTTCTTGATCAAACTAAAGCAAATGCAAAGTATCGTGCTATTTATATAGATTTGAAAGCTAAAGGATTGCCTTTACCTAATGAGGGTGCTAATCACACATTAAAATTCTTTAATACAACTGATTATAATATTAATGTTGAAACTATTGGAACAGGTTTAATAGACGATAAAGTTTATAATATTAAGGATAAAGAAGAGAATATACTTAAATGTGAATGGAACTCTGCTTTACAGCAAATTATATTTTATCGTTTAGATGACAGAATTACCCAAGCAGGTGATTACAACTATTGTAAATATACAGTAAGTACTAAAGATGGTTCTATTCAATCGACAGGTTTATTAGAGGCTCGTTTTGATAACATTGCTCCTGTAGCTACTGATGAAACAGTTTCATTTAAATATTTGGCTAATGAAATTATCCCTATAAATTTACTTAAATATGCAAATGATGATGGGGACGGACCAGCGAATACTCTTCAAACAAAACCTAATAAGCCTCAATTTTGGGTCAATGATAAAGGTGTTGAGCTACCAATTTATCTTCCAAGTAAAAGTTCAAAAGATGGTATTTTTAAAGTAGTAAAAGCGGATCGAGAAGGTCCATGTCCTAATAATGATAAAGATAATACTTGTTATGGTGGTAATATCTATATTCAAGCTAGTAATGTATTTAATACCTTCAACGATACCTTAACTTATTATGTATATGATGCTGATGGTAAAATCTCAAATGAGGGTACTATTAAGTTGGTAAGTACAGCAACCACAACTGATGATTCACGTGGTGGTGGGGGTGGTGGAAGTATTGGAATTCTTTCTATCGTATCACTACTAAGTTTAATTGCTTATAGACGTTATCGTAAGTGATGAAAAAAATAAAAAGCCTCTACTAGGAGGCTTTTTATTTGTTAGTAACTTTTTATTTTTAAAAAAGATAAATGTTAAATACGGGTTTAGTGTTCTAAATATTTATTTATATATTCTTCACGTATAGCAGTTCTTTCATCAGCACTTGCTTTGAGCATGCGTTGACGTAAATCATTACGTTCTTGTGTACTCATTTTTTGCCAGGCTTCACGCATTTTTTGCTTTTCTGCATCTGGAAGCTGGTTAAACCAATCCATACGTTGTTGCAAGTTAGCACTTTGGTTGGATGGTAATTCCTTTAAGCTTTGATAACGTTTAATTACAGCTCGTTGCTCTTCTTCAGATAGAGCATTCCAAGTATCATCTACTTGCGTATTGGCATCTTTCGAAAAAATCCAGAAACGTTCGAAACCTGCAAAACTTGTTTGCAAGAAACTTAATGAACAAAGGATAAGTGCTAACTTTTTAGCTACCATGTTGAACTTTATCCTCACCCAACACCATGAGCATTTCTAAATCTTCTACCATTTGTGGCGATAATTTAGGATTTACAACGACTTGATTTTGTGGCTTATCAAGCATATCTACTGAATTTGGTAAAATAACAAAACCAGTAATCGCTGCTGCAAGTGCAAAACCAGTCATTTTCCAGACACTATAATAAGAGGCTGGTTTTTGTTGGATATGGTCAAGCACATGATTCATCACCACTGTTTTATTTTTATGGTGATGGGCCAAACTATCGAGTTTGGATGTCACCTTTTTAGTGAAATCATCATGATTCATTGGAACCTCCCATGGGATTTAAATGCGCTAAATACTCTCTAAGTCCCTGAATTGCTCGATGATAATGGGTTTTTACACTACCTTCGGTACAGTTCATAATTTGCGCTGTAGTATGGGTATCAAAACCTTCCCACGCACGTAACATAAAAGCTTGTTGTTGACGAACAGGTAGTTTTGCAATCGCTTCCTGGATCTCTTCTATGGTCACTGCTTGATCTAGAAAATCTGCTGGATTGATTGCTTTTTCATCGACAATATCAATGATTTCTTCATCATCATTGTCTAGACTAACTTTTTTGAAGAATGAAAATGGGTTTGCCCGACGTGCTTCTTTGCGGCGCCAATCCTGAAGTTTATTATTTAGAATAGTATAAAATAGGGGATACCATTCTTCAGTACTTCGATCGGCGTAAGACTTGTGTAAAGCAATAAATGCTTCTTGAACCAAGTCCATAGCAATGCCTTGTTGTCCTTGGGTAGCACTTTCCATCATCACTAAAGCACGACCAGTAACATCTTGCATGAAAACCTTTAGGCGTTGCTCAGCCGTGCTGGCATGAGCACTAGATGCTTCCGATCGAGACTTTTTCGGTGCTAAATCCATGGAGATGGAAAATCCTGTCATTGGACGTACCCACCTTATCTTCAATATATCTCTTATATAACGTTGAAAAGAGGTGGGAGGTTGACAACAATCGGCTATTTTTTAGTAGTGTAAATGATTTTTTTCACAAATATGAGCGATGTAAAATAAATTAACGTTTTATTGGCGTTGGCGAACCATTTCAAAAAAACAAATTGATCCTGCAATGGCTACATTTAATGACTCTTGACCACCGGGCTGCGGTATAGTCACTGATTGTGCATGTTCTAAAGCATAATCACTTGCACCTTGTCCTTCATTGCCTAAAATCCAAACACATGGTTTTGAAAGGTCTTTTGAATAAAGACTAGTCGAGCGATGAGAGCTTGTAACGAAAACAGGAATATCAAATTTAGGAAGAATATCGGTCAATTGAAAGTTTTCAAAACAAGACAGGCTAAAATGTGCCCCCATACCTGCTCTTAAAACTCGTGGAGACCAAAGTGAGGCAGAGCCTTGTGTGCAAATAATCTGTTTTATATTTGCTGCTGCCGCTGAACGTAACAATGTACCTACGTTACCCGGATCTTGTACATTTTCTAGAATTAACGTATCTACGCTATAGTCAATGGTTGACGCAGTTTTCGGTAAATCGATAATAGCCAAGCAAGGAAGAGTATTACCTAAAGTACTTAAATCTTTATATAAAACTTCGCTAATAATAAAGACATGACCTTGGTGAAGTTCAATGATTTTCTTTAAATCGGGATGTTCTAAGGCTTGTTCAGTCGTAAACAACGAAAAGAGTTTTTTCTGTTGTTGTAACCAAGCTAGACAAAGATGGGTACCTTCAAGAACTGTTTGTTGATGCTTTTTTCGGGCGCTATTGAGTTCAATTAAACCACGCAAATGTTTAATTTTTGCATTGTCTTTTGATTCTAAAAAAATAACCGCCATAAGGAAATATCCAAAAGGGCGTCATCATACTATGACGCCCTGTGTAATTTAAATTATTAATGATAGCTTGTTACGCGTTCAACTTCATTCTTAGAACCGATAATCACAGGAACACGTTGATGAAGTTCTGTAGGTTCAATCTCTAGAATGCGTACACGGCCAGTAGTTGATGCGCCGCCTGCTTGTTCAATGAGCATACTCATTGGGTTAGCTTCATACATTAAACGTAAACGACCAGCTTTTTTCGGGTCTTTCAAGTCATATGGATAAAGGAAAATACCGCCACGGCATAAAATACGGTGAACATCACCCACCATACATGCGACCCAACGCATATTGAAGTCTTTTTCACGTACAGATGTTTTACCTGCAAGTAACTCTTCAATATATTGTTTTACTGGTTGTTCCCAATGGCGTTGGTTAGATGCATTAATAGCAAATTCTTGAGTATCTGCTGATACTTGAACATTCTCTGTGGTAAGTAAGAATGTTTGAGTTTCTGGATCTAACGTAAAGAAAGCTACACCGTTTCCAACTGTTAAAGCCATCATAGTTGATGGGCCATATAACACATAGCCAGCAGCAACTTGTTGAGTGCCTGCCTGCATGAAATCTTGTGCTTGTGTAACCGCATTTTTAGCAGGAAGAATCGAGAAGATTGTTCCGACACACATGTTGATATCAATGTTGCTTGAACCATCTAATGGATCAAATAGAACCAAGTATTCGCCGTTTTCTTGTGCTGGTGTAAAATCATCAAGTTCTTCAGATGCAAGACCACCGACGTGAGGATGGACTTTTAAAGCATCGATTAAATAGTCATTAGAAATCACATCAAGTTTTTTCTGTGTTTCACCTTGAACATTTTCGTTACCTGCGCTACCCAAAATTCCAGCCAAGGCACCTTTTTGTAAGGCTTGATCAATGGTTTTACAAGTCGCAGCAATTGTGTCGATGACTTGAGCCAACTCAGGTGTAAGATTCCCTTTTTCTTGTTGTAAAAATTGGGACAATGTGAGGTTGGACATAAAAAAACGCTCCTGTGCGCAAGCATCAAAATGAGTCAGATAAATACGTGGCATATTCTAGATGAGAATGCCGAAAAATAAAAATTATCTTACTTTATTTGTGTTGCATTTATGCTTACAAGCCCTATTTTACGTGGTATGTTGTTTGCATAACAAAGGAATGTAGATTTAGGAGAATCGAAATGACAACTAAGAAGTTTGATGCGACCCCAACAGCAGGTGAACCAATCAATTTAGAAGAAATTTCGAAAGAAAGTGTTCAGGAAGCTTGGAAAGATTATGAGGCAAAACCTGAATATAAAGCTTTTAATAAGCATGATTTGATTGAGTCAATGCAACATTCAGAAGAAGAGCAAAACAAATCTTCTTAAAGTAAGAATGTAAAAATAAACGCCCATATGTGGGCGTTTATTTTTTGGGATGTTTTATTTTAATAGAGGAGGAACCGCTTCATAGTTAATTTCAACGCGGCGGTTTTCTTTCCAAGCTGATTCATCATGGCCAGGATTAACAGGCGCTTCTTTACCATAACTTACAGCTTCAAGTTGTTGAGGGTTTACACCACTGGTAATGAGGTAATTCTGAACTGCTTTTGCACGGCGCTCACCCAAGGCCATGTTGTATTCGCGTGTACCGCGCTCGTCTGTATGACCAGTTAATGCAACTTTTGAGTTTGCATTTGCCATGAGGAACTGAGCATGAGCCTGAAGTGTTTGGTAATCTTCAGTAGATAAATCACTACTGTCATAATCGAAGTGAACGACGCGTTTCGCTAGGGCAGCCTTGTTTGCCTCAGTTACACCTTTTGAAGAAGCACCTGCTAGATTTTGAGCATTTAATGCAGCATCTTCACTTAAGCCTGTCGTATTTACTGTGCTTGGGTTAGTTGTACCTGTAGTTGCCGTTGTTGCTGGCTTACGACTTGCACAACCTGTCATGACAAGTGCTGCACTAAGTAGAGGAAAGGCCAAATATTTAATTGATTTCATCATCATCTCCATCAATGGAATAAAAAGTTATTTAGGTGCCCAGGCTGGTTCACGTACTTCACCTTGCTCACTCGGTAAATTCATACGGAAACGACCATCAGTGGACATGATAGACAGTAAACCACGGTTCCCTTCACGAGTTGCATAAACTACCATTTGCCCATTTGGTGAGAAACTTGGTGATTCATCTAAACTGGTTGGGGTAAGAATATTGACAATGCCTGTATTAATATCTTGGATCGCAACTTTATAGTTACTACCACTTGGTCGATGCACGAGTGCAATTTTTTTACCATCTGCACTTAAAGTGCCACGGGCATTAAATGACCCTTTAAATGTTAAGCGTTTTACTGAGCCATTTCCAAAATCATAGCGATAAATTTGAGGAGAGCCACCACGGTCAGATGTAAAAATAAAAGCTTTTCCATCTGGTGTGTAACGCGCTTCAGTATCAATTCCCGAGTCATTTGTCATGCGTTTGACTTGGCGAGTTGATAAATCCATTTGATAAATTTCAGGGTTACCATTCATCGATGCTGTAAATAGCATTGATTTGCCATCTGGTGAAAAGCTTGGTGCACCATTTAAGCCTTTAAAACTCGTAAGTACTTCACGTGTTCCAGTAGAGAGATCTTGTAAATAAATGGCTGGACGTTTAGTTTCAAAAGAAACATAAGCAATTTTTTTAGCGTCAGGAGTCCATGCCGGAGACAAAATCGGGTCACGTGAAGAGAGAACAGTTTTCGGTTGTTCACCATCTGTATCGGCGATTTGTAAGGTATAACGTTCAGCAGGAGTGGCAGGATTACGTAATACATAAGCGATACGGCCACTAAAATCGCCTGGAATTCCGGTTAAGGCCTGATAAATAGCGTCACTTACCATATGTCCTGCTTGACGTATGCGTGAAGCAGGAACATTTAACAACTCATTCAGAAGATATTGCTGTTTTTGTACATCATAAAGTTGGTAATGGACTTCAAACCCGTCAGCTGTTTGCTTAATTTGTCCAGTAACAACATAAGGAATACCCGCAGCTTGCCAATCAGATGCTTGAATCTGGTTAATAGCGGCATTCGCAGGTAAATTTTTTGATGAACTTGTGAAACGTCCTGAGCGGTTCAAGTCAGTTTCAACAATAGGATAAAGTCCATTGTCGTTATTAAAAGGCACAATAGCGATTTTAGGTGCCTGATCAGGTGCTTTTGCAATCTCTAAATGTAATTGAGCAAAGGCAGCTGTTGGTGCAAGAGGACTTAATGCTGTAAGTAGCGTTAAGGCTAGAAGGTGTTTGCGGCTCGTTTTCATAGGTTTAAAGTCATTGAAGGTATTTTTTGTGACTGGTGATTTTGTAGCATAGTTACATGCTTCAAACTATTTAAAGCATGTAACTCTTACAAAATTATTGTGCTCTGAAAGTAGAGGTAACGCTTCGCGCTTCTCGTCTTGCATCAGGATCCGATGGCATTGGGTAGGGAGCAGACGCCTGAATTGCAGCTTTGATACTTGCATCCAATGCATCATCTCCACTTGACCGTGTAATAACAATCGAGCTAACACTACCTGAGTCAGACAGGGTAAATCTAACGCTAACAGTTTTACCACTGCTTCCTGTAGGAACATCCCAAGCACGACGAATTTTCTGCTCAAAATCACGTTTAGCCGAAGATGCAATTTTTTTAGCTTCACCTTTTTTCTGGGCAGCTTCTTCTTGAGCTTTTTTAGCAGATGCAGCTTTTTCTTCGGCCTCAATTTCGGCTTTACGTCTAGCATCTTCTGCTGCTTTTTGTTGTTTGGCTTTTGCATCAGCCTCAGCTTTGCGTTTCGCGTCTTCTGCTGCTTTTTGCTGTTTAGCTTTCGCATCGGCCTCAGCTTTGCGTTTAGCATCTTCAGCTGCTTTTTGCTGTTTAGCTTTCGCATCGGCCTCAGCTTTGCGCTTAGCATCTTCAGCTGCTTTTTGCTGTTTAGCTTTCGCATCGGCCTCGGCTTTACGTTTCGCGTTATCAGCTGCTTGTTGCTTAGCCTTAGCATCTGATTCAGCTTTACGTTTGGCGTCTTCGGCAGCTTTTTGCTGTTTGGCTTTCGCATCTGCTTCGGCTTTTCGTTTAGCTTCTTGTTGTGCTTGAAGTTTAGCGTTTTCAGCCTTTTGAGCTTCACGTTTTAGTCTTGCTTCAGTCTCCGCTTTACGTTTAGCTTCCTCAGTTGCTTTTTGTCTAGCTTTCGCATCGGCCTCAGCTTTTGCATTTTGTTCGGCTTTTCGTTTTTGTTCAGCTTCAGCTCTCGCTTTAGCCTCCGCTTGACGCTTAGCTTCGGCCTGTTGCTTCTGTGCTTCCTCTAAACGTTGTTGCTCTGCAGCTTGCTTTGCTTTAGCAGCTTCTTCAGCTTTACGCTTTTCCTCAGCTAATTTTGCTTGTTGTGCCTGCTCAGCTTTTTGCTTTTGAGCAGCAAGTTGTTGTGCTGTTGGAGGAGGAGGGGCAGCTGGAAGATTTTGAGGAAGAGTTTCATCCACAATCGGGCTTAGAACTTCTTCAGCCTGATTTTCTGCTACGGTTGGTTGCTCAACTTCTTTTGCTAAAGGTGGTGGTAAATCTTCTGGTTTAACTAAAACAGTGGTCAGCTTTTTTGGTTGTTCAGGTGGTTTACTCAAGCCTAAAAAAAGCAAGCCAACAATGGCAATTGCATGAACTCCAAGGGTGAAGCTCAATGCTATTGCATTTTGTTTAAAAGGAGGCTTTTGATTTTTATTCATAGCTTATTTTAAAGGCTCTGTCAGAAGGCCAACTTGAGTTAAACCTGCTTCTTGTAAACTTGCCATCAATGATACGACTTCTCCATAAGGGCGAGTCTTATCACCATTCACTAAAACTGTAAGTTGTTTGTTTTCCTGCTCAGCTTGTTTTTGTGCTTCACTTAAAACAGACTCAAGTTTTTCAAGAGAAAGTGGCTCATTATCTTTGTAATCTTCATATTGAAGATAAATATTGCCATCTTTACCAATCGTGACCATGGCTGGCATATCTTTTGATTCAATTGGATGATTATTTGCCTGAGGTAAATCGACTTTAATACCACTGGTAATCATGGGAGCAGTCACCATGAAAATCACTAAAAGTACCAGCATTACATCGATATAAGGCACGACGTTCATGTCACTTTTTAATGGTTTTTTTATGCGCTCAAAGCGCCCTGAACGTTGAATGGCCATTATGCATCTTCCTGTGACGAACCCACAGATTGACGTTGCAATAAAGCAATCATCTCTTCGGCAAATAATGCACGATCAGAGTAGACACTTTCGCTTTTAGCCGTAAAGTGGTTAAAAGCCAATACCGCAGGAATTGCAGCAAATAGACCAATTGCAGTTGCAATAAGGGCCTCGGCAATACCTGGCGCAACTGTTGCTAACGTCACTTGGTCAACAGCAGCCAAACCAATAAAAGCATTCATGATTCCCCAAACAGTACCGAATAAACCGATATATGGGGCAACCGAACCGATACTTGCTAAAGTACCTAAACCATATTCCAGACTACCCTGATCACGACTTAAACCGACACGTAAAATACGTTCCGTTCCTTCGATCATTTGTGAGGTAGGAGCTTGGCGTTTTTTGAGTTTAAAAAACTCACTTAATCCTTGATAAAAGATATCTTCAAGGCCTGAACGTTTTGAATTGAGTTGTGCGTTGTTGTAAAGCGTATTGAGTTCAGCACCAGACCAGAACATTTTTTGGAAATGTTCATCATCTTGGCGTGCTTTTTTATAACTCATATGTAACTTGGCAATCAGGTACCAACTAAAAATTGATGCTAACAATAAAATCAGCATGACCAACTGGACGACTGGACTTGCTTGTAAAATAAGGTCAGAAATATGCAGGGTTGATTCAATGTTTGTTGCCATAGTTACATATGCCGGTTGTTTTTTTAGTCTTGTTCCAATTCTTTACGAATAAGATCACGTATTTCTTCCGGAAGACGACGTGGCATTAGATCTTTACTTAAACATGCCAACTCAACCTCACCAGAAGCAAGCAAGATTTCACCACGATAAATATTTTGTTGCAACACAAATGACGCAGCTTTACATGAAACTACACGTGCTGTAACAGTAATTAAGTCATCCATTAAAATAGGACGCATATATTTTACGTCAATTTTATATACTACAAAGTTGTAGTCTTTTTGATGCCAGTAATGGTCAACGCCAGCAGCGCGGAGCCATTCTGTACGGGTACGTTCCATATAGCGAATGTGGTTGGCATGGTAAACAATACCACCTGCGTCCGTATCTTCAATATAAACACGAATGTTGAATTCAAAATGATTCGCCATGAGAGTATTCCGTTTTAGTTCACTATAGAGCTTTATATTTAAAATATGACTGTTGAATAAAATATCAGTTCTATCCAAAGCCATACATCTGCTTTTAAATACGGGGCAGTTTAGCAGATTGCATACTAAGTCCTATGGCACAACCTTTCAATCGCGACTGCTGTCTTTCTTCTTTAAAACGGAACACTCTATGGTGAGCATATTGTTAAGTTAAGACTGTTTCCATGCAGCCTGAACTTGTTTAGCGATATTCGGATAGTCTAAAACGAATCTTATATGTAGCTCGGTTCCTGTCTTTAAGGCCTTATCATCTACTATAAAAGAAGGGTTGTGATTTGGTGCAGCTTGGCTTAAGTCCTGATTTTCAGGTGTTGCTCCTAAGAAAACGAAGAAAGAGGGTATTAATTTCCCATAATAGGCAAAATCTTCACTTGCACTTGCATTATGGTCCAAAACATGAAGATTCGAATCTCCAACAGTTTTGGCTAATGTTGGCTGGATAAGTTGAGTAAGAGCTTTATTATTCATGGTTACTGGAGCATAAGGCGCAATTTCAACTTTTGCTGTTACATCATTAGCTTGAGCGTTATTTTCCACCAGAGTTGGTAAGCTCTTTAGGATATTTTCTCGGATCTGTTCGTTATTGGATCGAATAGTACCGATCATATTGACCTGTTCAGGAATCACATTTCCAGCTGTACCGCCTTGAATATTGCCAATACTAATAACGCCCATACCTTGGGTTAAGTCGGTTCTTCGGCTAATAAGACTTTGTAAATTATTAATCATTTGAGCTGATGCATAAATTGGATCTCTGCCTAACCAAGGGGTAGAGCCATGAACCTGTTTGCCGTTAACTTGAATACGTAAGTGATCGGCACTGTTTAAAATAGCACCATCTTTATAATATAGATGTCCGCTTTTCATGCCGGACATGACATGCATGCCAAAAATAGCTTCTGGTTTGTAGTCTTTAAATGCACCATCCGCAATCATTTTTCTTGAGCCGATTTGATCACCATGCGTGAAGTTATCTATATCTGCTCCACCTTCTTCAGCTGGCTGAAATACAAAAACTACAGTGCCTGATATTTTATCTTTATTGGCCGCCAATATCTTTGCTGCACCTAATAACATTGCAGTGTGCGCATCGTGTCCACAAGAATGTATCACATAAGTTTCTTTACCTTGATAAATTGCCTTTTGTTTACTAGCAAATGGCACACCACTTTTTTCTTCCATAGGTAGCGCATCCATATCTGCTCTAAGCGCAATAATAGGGCCGGGGTTATTCCCTTTTAAAATGCCGATTACCCCTGTTTTTGCATAACCTGTTTTGACTTGAATGCCATAAGACTTTAATTCTTTTTGAACCAATGCAGATGTTTTAAATTCCATATTGCCTAGTTCAGGGTACTCATGGATGTGTTGTCTTAATTGAATGACCTGATTTTCATTTTGTTGTGTAGCATCTTTTACCCAATCCGCTAGGCTCAATTGACTTATTAGGGCAAGTGGAAAAATTAAAGCGGCTTTTTTGTACATATCCTTATCCTAAAAATATTATTGTTCAGAAGATTTAATATCTAGATTTCTTATAATTCAGTTTTTAAAAATATTAAAAAATCAATAAGGTATAACGAAAGACTTAAAAGGTATAGAGTGGCTAATTTATTGATAAGACAATTTTTATTTGAGTTAAAAAGAATAGTTAAATAAAAAAAGGAAGAGAAAATTCTCTTCCTTTGATTAGTTTTTAGGCTCAGGTGGCGTCATGCCAAACTGCAAATAAGATTGGTTGGTTGCAATGCGACCTCGTGCAGTACGCATAACATAACCTTGCTGAATTAAATAAGGTTCAATAACATCTTCAAGTGTTCCGCTATCTTCAGCCATAGCAGCTGCAAGGGCTTCAACACCAGCAGGTCCACCATCAAAACGTTCTAACAACATACTTAAATAACGTCGGTCTAAGGTATCTAAACCAGCTTTATCGACATTAAGCATATCAAGCGCACGTTGTGCCATTTCATGGTTAACTTCGCCCGTACCTTTTACTTGTGCATAGTCACGTACACGGCGTAATAAACGATTGGCAATACGCGGTGTTCCGCGTGAACGGCGTGCAACTTCTTCTGCACCCTCAACTGTAATGGGTACATCCATGAGGTTTGCAGATCGTGACACGATGTGAGTTAAGTCTTCTACAGAATAGAATTCAAGACGTTGCACAATACCGAAACGGTCACGTAGAGGCGAGGTGAGTAAGCCGGCACGTGTGGTCGCAGCAACGAGCGTAAAAGGTGGTAAATCGAGTTTAATTGAACGAGCAGCAGGGCCTTCACCAATCATGATATCGAGTTGGTAATCTTCCATTGCCGGATACAGAATTTCTTCAATCACTGGTGAAAGACGGTGAATTTCATCAATAAATAAAACATCGCCTTCTTCAAGGTTAGTCAGCATTGCAGCCAAATCACCCGCACGCTCTAAAACAGGCCCTGAAGTGGATTTGAGATTGCCACCCATTTCACGCGCAATAATATTGGCAAGCGTGGTTTTTCCTAAGCCCGGTGGACCGAAAATCAGTGTGTGATCGAGTGCCTCACCACGACCACGAGCCGCACCGATGAAAATTTCCATTTGCTCGCGTACGACTGGTTGCCCGATATAATCGGCAAGTGAAGTCGGTCGAATAGCCCGATCAAAATGATCTTCAGGTTTTTCTGTTCCACTGATTAGACGGTCTTGCATAGGTGTGTTTACTTCATCATTGATTTAAGTGCAGCACGAATAATATCGGCTGATTCAGTGTAATCGGCTTTAACCGCCGCAACAGCTTTTTGTGCCTCAAGAGGTTTATAACCTAGTGACTGTAAGGCTGCTTCTGCTTCTGCAACAGGTGAGTTCGAAACAAATTGAATCTGAGGCAGGGCCGCAGCGCTAGAAGTTCCTTGTGCCAAAGTTTTAAAACGGTCACGAAGTTCAATCATTAAACGTTCAGCTGTTTTTTTGCCTACACCCGGAACTTTAACCAAAGTATTCACATCGTCATGTTCAATTGTGTGTACCAGCAATTCAACACTTAACGTAGAAAGAATACCTAATGCCATTTTCGGGCCCACACCATTTACTTTTAGTAAGGTGCGGAAAATAGTTTTCTCTTGAGCATCACTAAAACCATAAAGCTGCTGAGCATCTTCACGGACGACCAAATGCGTCCATAGCGTAACTTTCTGGCCTTTTTGTAATTGGCAAAATGTTGAAAGTGGTGTATCAATTTCATAGCCCACACCATTTACATTCAGTAAGACAGTTGGGGCTTCTAGGGCAAACACTTCGCCAATTAAACATCCGATCATAGCGTAATTTCACTTATTCATAACTGTAAATCTGGTCGTTCTAAATGTATTAAAACGACACTAGCTGTATTTCTTTCTATATTAAGGCAGCTTAAAACAAGCCGATTTTATTACCTTGTAGCTCTTGAGCCAAGCTATAAGCCTGATGATCTGAAAACTTACTGATAATATCGAGTACCTGCATGATATTGCTGTAGTGGTTATTACTAAAGCGAGCACCGTACAAATTAAGAATAGACATCAAGCGCTGTTCTTTAAAGCTTAAAGATTTATGCGGCATCGTTAAGGGAACAAATGCATCAAGAATAGTTTGCAAACTTTGGTGAGCAATAATTTCTAAACCAGACTTTTGTGGGTGTTCAAAGATTTTTTCACGTGCCAGATTTTTGGCTGTTTCAATACCTGCCGCAATATCAGGCGAACAGTACTGTAAAAGACTACCTTTGAGCTGACCAGTAATAATTTCATAATGATGTTTGGCAAAAGCTGTAGTGACTTCATCAACCAGACGCTTCATAACACGACCACGCAATGCCGAAATTTTTTGTTGCCATGTACTGCTTGGAAGTGATAGCTCTTCAGGTTGACCATAATCTGCAATCAAGTTGAGAAAAATCGGTTCAACCTCTTGGTAATTCAGCATATTTAGAATAATGCCATCTTCTAAATCGATGAGAGCATAGCAAATATCATCGGCAGCTTCTAACAAATAGGTAAGTGGATGACGGCAGTAGTGATATTCACCTAATTGAATAAGTCCGAGCTGCTCAGCAATTTGTTTTAAAATTTCTTTTTCAGACTGATAACAACCAAATTTCGCTCGTTGGTGGGATGGACGATCACCTTGAGACGCGATTGTTTTTGAAAGCCAAGGATATTTTAAATAAGCGCCTAAGGTTGCGTAAGTTAAACGCATGCCTCCATCATCAGGATGATAGTCAATACGGGTTAATAAGCGTAATCCTTGGGCGTTGCCTTCAAACTGACGGACATCGGCTTCTTCTTCGGGAGTTAATTTTTTTAAAAAATCATTATGTGAGGCATCGTCAAACCATTCACGAATTGCATATTCACCTGCATGCCCGAAGGGTGGGTTGCCAATGTCATGAGCAAGGCAGGCCGCTTGAATAATTGCGCCGACATCGGCAGGAGAAATCCAGACAGGCAATTCATCTTTAATTTTTTCGGCTGCCAGCATGCCCATGGAACGGCCAATACAGGAAACTTCAAGCGAGTGAGTTAAACGGGTATGAATGCCATCATGCTGTGCTAAAGGATGAACTTGAGTCTTGCGGTTTAACTGACGAAAACTTTGTGAAAATATAATGCGGTCATAATCTTTATGAAATGGGCTTCGAGCCAGCTCTGTGCTGCTTTTTTTACTACCTAAACGAACTGCAGACAGCAGTTCTAACCAACGCATTTGTTCCATTTATCATTATTCAAAACTATAAAGCCTGATCATGCCAAAAAAATGCTAAAAGCACTAGCTTGGTGCGACATAGTTTGTCTTAGTTCAGGTTTTATTATGTTATTGAATAAACATGAAACAATTTATTTTGAGCGAGAATGATTAAAAAAATGATTTTGAACAAAAAACACATCACTTCTTGCAGAATTAGGTTACAGAATACTGATTCTACATCTAGCTGATTTTAGCAAGACACAGTAGAATATGCGCTCTCTCTAAAGTCACATTGCGGTAAGGTTCACAAGACCTGCCCGTGGAGCCAAAATCAACATGTTTATCGTGGCCGGTGCAGCAGCACATTCTTCTTTTAAGAAAGCTCAACTATTAACACGTTTATCGTCAATTAGTTCTGTTCAATCTTTTGACAGCCAATGGGTCTATTTGTTTGATCAAGCGCTCAACGAGCAGCAACATCAATCTGCTTTGCAATTATTAAATGACGGTGAGTCTTTTGAACTTCGTCAACCTGCAAGTGATGAGATTCAGATTTTAGTAACACCACGCGTGGGTACGATTTCACCTTGGTCATCTAAAGCGACTGACATTTTCAAAAACTGTAATACTCCAGTTCACCGTTTAGAACGTGGTCTTTTATTCACTTTAAAAGGTGTTTCTGAAATTTCTAATGAAGTAAAACAAGTACTTCATGACCGTATGACTGAAACTGTTTTTGCACAAATTGAAGATGCAAAAGCACTATTTTCAGAAACAGCACCAAAACCTTTAAATTCAATTGATATTTTAGGTCAAGGTAAAGAAGCATTAGTAAAAGCCAACAACGAATTTGGTTTTGCGTTATCTGAACAAGAAATTGATTATTTAACTGAAGCATTTACTCGACTTGGTCGTAACCCAAATGACATCGAGTTGATGATGTTTGCACAAGCAAACTCTGAACACTGTCGTCATAAAATCTTCGGTTCTGAATGGACAATTGATGGTGAAAAACAACCATTATCATTGTTCCAAATGATTAAAAACACTTATAAAGAATCTCCAACTGACGTGTTATCAGCATATAAAGATAACGCATCTGTAATTGTTGGTTATGACACGATGCGTTTTTATCCGAAAGCAGATGAAAACGGTCATTTTGTTTACAAATATAAGAGCCAAGCTGCTCACATTTTAATGAAGGTTGAAACTCACAACCACCCAACAGCAATTTCTCCATTTGCTGGCGCAGCAACAGGTTCAGGCGGTGAAATCCGTGATGAAGGTGCAACTGGTCGTGGTGGTAAACCGAAAGCAGGTTTAACAGGCTTTACAGTTTCTAACTTAAATATTCCTGGTTTTGAACAACCTTGGGAAGAAAACTACGGTAAACCTTCACGTATGGCATCGCCATTACAAATTATGATTGAAGGTCCATTAGGTGGCGCGGCATTTAACAATGAATTTGGTCGCCCTGCATTAAATGGTTATTTCCGTACTTTCGAACAAAACGTAAATGGTGAAGTGAAGGGCTTCCATAAGCCAATCATGATCGCGGGTGGTTACGGTAACATTCGTCCTGACCATGTAGAAAAAGATGCGATTCAACCGGGTGACTTGCTCATTGTATTGGGTGGCCCTGCGATGTTAATCGGTCTTGGTGGTGGCGCAGCCTCTTCTGTAGACAGCGGCACAATGGGTGAAAGCCTTGATTTCGCATCTGTACAACGTGAAAACCCAGAAATGGAACGCCGTTGTCAGGAAGTGATTGATACTTGCTGGCGTTTAGAAGACTTCAACCCAATCGTGTCTATTCATGACGTAGGTGCTGGTGGTTTATCAAATGCAATGCCTGAGCTTGTAAACGATCATGAGTTAGGTGCAGTTCTTAACCTTCGTAAGATTCCTTCATTAGAGCCGGGCATGAGCCCAATGGAAATCTGGTCAAATGAAGCACAAGAGCGTTATGTTCTTGCAATTCGTCCAGAGTCTTTAGAACAGTTCGAATCAATCTGTGCTCGTGAACGTTGTCCATTTGCCGTGTTAGGTGAAGCAACTGAAGCTCGTCACTTAACTGTTGAAGATCCATTGTTCCAAAACAATGCAGTTGATATCCCAATGCAAGTGATGCTTGGTGGTACACCGCGTATGCAACGTTCTTATGAAACAATTGAACGTAAAGGCAACGAATTTGACGCTTCAAAAGTTGATTTGAAAGATGCGATTTTCCGTGTATTGAAAAATCCTACAGTTGCGTCTAAATCATTCTTGATCACCATTGGTGACCGTTCAATTACAGGTATGGTTGCACGTGACCAAATGGTTGGTCGTTGGCAGATTCCTGTTGCAGATGCAGCAGTAACGACTACAAGCCTACAAGGCTTCACTGGTGAAGCAATGGCAATGGGTGAACGTCCACCAGTTGCATTGTTAAATCCAGCAGCGTCTGCTCGCTTGGCAGTTGCTGAAGCAATTACCAATATTGCATGTGCAAACATTGAACAAATTAGCGATATCAAACTTTCTGCAAACTGGATGGCTGCTGCTGGTCAAAAAGGTGAAGACCAAGCATTGTTTGAAGGTGTAAAAGCGATTGGTATGGAAATGTGTCCTGCTTTAGGAATTGCGATTCCTGTAGGTAAAGACTCACTTTCAATGCGTACGACTTGGAATGATAACGGTGAAGATAAAGCTGTAACATCTCCAATGACTGGTGTAATTACTGCATTTGCTCCAGTAGCTGATGTTCGTAAGACTTTAACACCTGAACTTAAGAATTTAGAAGACTCAGTACTTGTCCGTATTGATTTATCTAAAGGACAATTCCGTTTAGGTGGTTCGATTCTTGCGCAAGTATATAAAGCAATTGGTTCAGTCACTCCAGATGTTGATAGTTTTGATGATTTCAAAGCGTTCTTTGCTTTAATTCAAGACTGGAATAACCGTGGCTTGATTCAGGCTTACCATGACATCGGTGATGGTGGTTTACTCGCAACTGTAGCTGAAATGATGTTCGCTTCGCGTTTAGGTGTAGCATTAGAAGATCAGACTACTGCTGGTTTATTTGCAGAAGAAATTGGTGCAGTAGTTCAAATCAAAGCAGCTGATTGGGAAGCTTTACAAGCAGAAGTAGCTGCTTCTAGCTTAAAAGATGCAATTGCTGTAGTTGGTCGCGTAAATAATACTGATCAATTATCTGTAAATGGCTTAACTTTAGAGCGTGCAGAGTTACAACAAGCTTGGTCTGAAGTATCTCATCAGATCCAACGTTTACGTGATAACGTTGAAACTGCTGACCAAGAATTTGCTTTAATTACTGATAAATCACATCAAGGTTTGATTGCTAAACCTACATTTGATTTAAATGAACCTATCGAAGCACCGTTTATTAATAGCCGTCGTCCGAATATGGCAATCTTGCGTGAGCAGGGTGTAAATGGTCATATTGAAATGGCAGCAGCTTTCGATAAAGTTGGCTTTAACACAATTGACGTACACATGAGCGACTTACTTGCTGGTCGTGTGAGTCTAAGTGATTTCGAAGGTTTAGTGACTTGTGGCGGTTTCTCTTACGGTGACGTAATGGGTGCAGGCGGTGGCTGGGCAAAATCAGTTCTGTTCAATGCAAAACTACGTGATCAGTTTGAGCAATTCTTCCATCGTGAAGGTACATTTAGCTTAGGTATCTGTAATGGTTGCCAAATGTTGTCACAATTAGCGCCACTTATTCCGGGTGCTGAACACTGGCCACGTTTCCACCGCAATATGTCAGAAGTTTTTGAAGCACGTAGCGTAAACGTTCGTGTTGAAAAAACAGTTTCTGTATTACTTGATGGTATGGAAGGTTCAATTTTACCGATTGCTGTAGCACATGGTGAAGGCCGTGCGGTTGCTAGCGAAGCTGATATTGCAAGCTTAAATGCAGCGAATCAAGTTGCATTGCGCTATGTTGATAGCCACGGTAACCCGACTCAACATTATCCATTGAACCCAAATGGTTCACCGGAAGCGATTACGGGCGTAACGTCTAAAGATGGTCGTGCAACGATCATGATGCCGCACCCTGAGCGTACTTTCCGTGCAATTCAACACTCTTGGAGTCCAGAAGAGTGGACTGAAGACGGTGCTTGGTTACGTATGTTCCGTAACGCACGTAAGTTTATTGGTTAATATAAAAATTGAAATAAGCCACCGTAAGGTGGCTTATTTGTATGTAGTACAATGTAAGTAGAATAAATAGTAGAGAAGAAAAATGAAGTCAAAAATCCATTTCCGTGAGTTTGCACTGTTGATGGCATTACTCATGTCTATCGTGTCTTTTTCGATAGATGCAGTGTTGCCTGCTTTAGGTGAGGTTGGACGAGTTTTTGAATTAAAGAATAATAATCAGACCCAGTGGGTCATTATTGGTATTTTCTCCGGCATGACAATAGGGCAGTTGATTGCAGGTCCACTTTCCGATGCGATTGGACGAAAACGTATTTTATTTACCGGTATTATCATCTACTTTTTGGGAAGTTTATTGTGCTTTACCACACAAAGTTTTGAATGGTTTTTAGTA
Organism: Acinetobacter sp. BD54; assembly: GCF_044778325.1. Classification (NCBI taxonomy): domain Bacteria; kingdom Pseudomonadati; phylum Pseudomonadota; class Gammaproteobacteria; order Moraxellales; family Moraxellaceae; genus Acinetobacter; species Acinetobacter sp. BD54. The sequence continues at coordinate 147,595 of NZ_JANJEP010000005.1, forward strand.
GGTCGCTTTATTCAAGGTATTGGGGTTTCAGGTCCTTATGTCGCCTCAATTTCCATTGTGCGAGATAAATACAGCGGCGCTCAGATGGCCCGTATTATGTCCTTAATCATGATGGTATTTATGGTCGCTCCCGCGATTGCACCAAGTCTGGGACAACTCATTATTCACTTCTTTGGTTGGCGTGATATTTTTGTCTTATACATGATCTATGCCACAGTCGTTGGAGCGTGGGTCGCTTTACGTTTAGAAGAAACGTTACTTCCTGAAAATCGTTTACCTATGCGTTTACAAGCATTTCAAGAGGGTTTCAAAGAAGTTGTAAGTAATAAAACCACCATGAGCTATTTGTTATGTGCAGGCTTTTGCTTTGGGGGATTTATTGGTTACTTAGGTACTTCTCAGCAAATTTTTATGCAGCAGTTTGGTAAAACTGGGCAAGAGTTTAGTGCTTATTTTGCTGTGCTTGCTGGTGTAATGGGCATTGCTTCATTTACCAATTCTAAAATTGTCATGAAGTTTGGTATGCGTCCAATCTGTATTTATGGCTTTCTCAGTCTGTGCTTAATTTCATTAATTTTCTTAGGGATTCAACTTATAGGTGTGACTGTAGCATTTTGGATGTTTATGCTTTATGCCTGTATTTTATTTTTATTATTTGGAACTTTATTTGGTAATTTAAACGCGATTGCAATGGAACCTATGGGACATGTAGCTGGTATGGCATCAGCTATTATTGGTGCAGCTTCGTCCGTATTGTCACTTATTCTTGCCTCTATTATTGGGCAATTATATAACGGCACACTAATTCCAATGACTTGCGGTTTTGTTATTTTATGTGGTTTAGCATTTATGATGACAGTATATGAGAACAGATATTTAAAGAAATCGAATGTTTAAAATGATCCAGAATAATGATAGCTCACTGAATTAGAAAAATTTTCTTTAAACTTAAAGTAAAGGTAAGAAAATACGTTTTTTAAGGACTTTAAGAAAATTTATAAGAGTATAGACATAAGTATATTTAACCCCTTATGCTTGGATTGCTGTTGGTTCAATTTTTGCTTTCTCTGTAACAACGATAAAAATCGGAGATCAAAATGATGAAAAACAAAAATCACATAAGAACGATGTACACAAGAGATAAAGGTTGGCGCTTATTTGGCTTGGCACTTGCCATACAAATACTTTTTATTGGAGCAAATTATTTAGCAATGATGAGCTGACTTTGATTCGGAGTCTTCTTAAAGGGTATGATTTAAAGCAAATTACTAGTTTTGAGTCATTCTATTCATGTTAAAGCTGATTTATTACGTACCAGAGTCACATCTTGAGTCGACTAAACAGTCTATATTTGCGGCCGGAGCAGGTGGGATAGGGAACTATGAACAATGTGCTTGGCAAGTTAAAGGAATAGGGCAATTCAAGCCAGTTAAAGGAGCTGACCCTTATATAGGAGAGCTAGGTGAACTTGAGCAAGTTGACGAATGGCGTGTTGAAACGATTGTGCTTGAAGAAAAGGCAAGTGCAGTGGCAAAAGCATTAAAGGCAAGCCATCCTTACGAAGAGCCTGCCTTTGAGTTTATTCAAATCATAGAAGTTGATTTTTAATTAAACTGTGAAAAGTCCGGTTTACGTTTTTGCATAAATGCCTGCACAGCTTCTAGCATTTCTGGTGATTGAACGCGTTGCATAAAGATTTCTGCTTCATGGTCAATACATTCAATAATCTGATCTAAATCATGTTTCATTAATGCTTTGGTTTGTTTTAATGAAGCAAGCGGTAAAGCTGTTAAGTGTTGGGCAGTTGCCTGAGCAGTGGCATAAGCATCTTCAACGATTTCATTAACTAAACCAGCTTGTACAGCAGTTTCTGCATTGAACTTTTTGGCAGTAAACAGAAGTTCAGCTGCTTTGTGATAACCAGCTTGTTTAACCAATAATTGACTTGCACCACCTTCAGGAGAAAGCCCAAGGCTAACAAAAGGAATTTGAAAGAGGGCCGTATTGTCGGCAAAAACGAGGTCTGCCTGTAATAAAATCGTAACACCAATACCAATTGCCACGCCTTTTACTGCAATAATAAGCGGCTTCGATAATCTGGCAGCAGATTTAAGGAGTACAAATGGAGGAACTTGACCTGCTGGACCAGCATTCGGATTTTGTACAAAACCCATAAAATCTTTCATGTCATTACCAGCGGTAAAGTCATGTTCGGCACCACGTAGAACGACTACTCGTACATCTTTATTTTGGTCGGCTTCATCAAGTGCTTTGGCAATCCATAAGTAAAGTTCGCCATATAATGCATTTTTTGCTTCTGGGCGATTTATGGCTAAGGTGAGTACGCCACCTTCTAAATTTGCTTGTAAATGTTGATGAGGTTGTTGAATACAGCTAAGTGTCATCGTACTATCCTTGCTTTAAACCACGTTGTTGATTTTTAGGTTCTCATTATGGCGCATATTTTTTGTAATGAGCGTAACTGGTGAGTTCATAAAAAGTGAAAAACTAATTATGTATACATTTGACTATCTCGTTTTTATAGGTCGTTTTCAGCCATTTCATTTGGCACATATGCAAACGATTGAAATTGCACTGCAACAAAGTCGCTATGTGATTTTGGCTTTAGGTTCTGCCCAAATGGAACGTAATATAAAAAATCCGTTTCTTGCAATTGAACGAGAACAAATGATTTTATCTAATTTTTCATTAGATGAGCAAAAGCGCATTCGTTTTGTACATGTGGTTGATGTTTATAATGATGAGAAGTGGGTAAAACTGGTTAAATCATTAGTAAATGGTGTAATAGAACCGAACTCAAAAGTTGGTTTGATTGGCCACTTCAAAGATGAGTCATCTTATTATTTACGACTATTTCCAGAATGGGTGATGGTCGAACTTGATAGCTTAAAAGATTCGATTTCTGCCACTCCAATGCGTGAAGCCTACTATCAGGGCAAAATTAAAACGGATGCATTTCCCAAAGGCACCATTCAATTTTTGGAAGAATTCCAAAATACACCGTTATATTTACAGCTACAGCAAAAGTTTTTACAGGCAGACCATTCAAATATTGAGGAAACCGTGTCATCTCATAAAGAATGAGTCGATCTAACTAAAGAATCTCTGTTTTTTAAAGTAGATTGAATTGTTTGATGCTTTTTGAGTCTACTTTAAAAACCTGCAAATTGTTGTGTCCAATAGCTTCTTTGTTTAGCAGACTGGTCAGAAGCACATGCAATGGCATATTCGGTATATCTAGGGTTCATGATATTACTGCAATGCAGAGGACTGGCGATCCATTTAGCCATGACCTCATTTAAAGTTTTTTGTCCACTCGCGACATTCTCACCATTGGCTTTACTCAGCATATGATATTTTTTTAATCTCGCTCTTAAATCTAAACCTGTTGAGCCAACATGTCCAAGAAAGTTGTTATTTGCCATATCTTTAGAGTGAGCACTTGCACCTTGATATAAATTATTATTCCAGCTTAAAGGTTTAGCTGCAGAAAAATACTGCTGACCACATTGACGAGAATATTGTCGAATTTCATTAATTGCATTAAGCACAGCTTGTCGGTAAGCAGGATTTTGTAAATCTTGGCAGCTTATTTCTATCGATGATTTTTGAACTTGTGGTGTAGAAGAGCTCAGTGTAGGAGGAGTGCTTGATGAATTAACGGAGCAGGCAGCAATAACAAGGCTACAAGGCAATAAAGTACAAACTTTTAGTAGATTCATAGCAATGCCTGAGTTCGAGTTATTTTAATATTTTTATCATACGCCAAATTAAAATAGCTGAGCAATTTATGTGCGTGTAAAAAAGCGAGTATTCAACTCGCTTTTTTGTTACTCAAGCTTATTAAGCTGTTTGTAATGCTTTTAAATCTTCTAAAACCTGTTCAGCATGGCCGGCCGCTTTTACCTTACGGTAACTTTTAACTAAGGTTTTATTATGGAAAATAAAAGTAGAGCGTTCGATCCCCATTACTTTTTTCCCATACATATTCTTTTCTTTAATCACATCAAAGTGTTTGCAAAGTACTTCTTCTTTGTCACTAATTAAATCGATTGTCAGTGCCTGCTTTTCTGTAAAGTTTTGGTGGGCTTTTACCGAGTCGCGTGATACTCCAAAAATGCGAGCACCTAAAGCATCAAATTGATCTTTTAAACAAGAAAAGCCGACAGCTTGTGTTGTACAGCCTGGCGTTGAGTCTTTAGGGTAGAAGTAAATAATCAGCCATTCATTATCGACTTCAGCCAAATTAACTTCGCCGTGTGTGGTTGGGAAAACCTGATTTGGCAGTTGAATATTCTCAGACATTTCTTATCCTTTAAAAGTTAAATTTGATCTAATTCAAGTGGTAAAAAAGCATATTCTTCATGATAAACAATATCGAGCTTTCTTACAGGAATAGCTTTGTTAAAAATTGGACCATCAATCACAGTGGTATGAAATTCACCACCTTCTCCACATGGATCAATTCCACGGTTTTCAAGTTCCTGTATATATTCTAACGATAACACTTGACCTAAATCTTCCACCTTCATTCCGAGTTTAAGGTTTACAGTCACAACTACACTCTGAAATCCAAGTTGAATAAATTCTTCAACAACTTCACGATGGGGCCGTAGCCAGAGCGGCATTCCTAATTTAAGGCCCACTGTTTGAGTAACACGATCATGCCAACAACCATGTTCCGGCATATCTAAATCACCTGTAACCAGTACCTCAGCACCTTTTTGTTTGGCTTCATTTAGTAAGTTGATGAATTTATTTTCATAGTCATTCCAGCTAGATGATGCCATAAATACAGGTAAGCCAATTGCTTGTGCTTGCGCCCGAATAATATCAAGTGGCATTGCATGTGAACGGGAGCGTTGTCCTTGCTCTTCTAGCATAACGATTAAACCAATTACGTTACCGGTTTGCATGGCATGATAAAGTGCAAGAGAGCTGTCTTTACCTCCACTAAAGGAGACAATTGACGGTCTGTTATGTGCGTTAGTTTTCCATTGGTCTTGCATGACTTATTTCGAATGAAGAGATCGGTGTCATTTTAACAGAGCTATAAAAAAGCCTGCATAAATGCAGGCTTAATTTGGAGCAACAAAAGCTTATTTTTTAGGAGCTTGTTGTTGAGCTGCTTTCATTGCTTCTTCAGTTAATTTCTCAAGCTTAGTTGTTAACTGAGGACCGAAACATGCTTTAAGGTCACGGTTTTGCTGTTGTACAAAAGCTAAAGAGCTTGGGCTTTTCTTCGCATTGATTGCGCTTTGAATTTCCCATTTTTGTGCTTCAGTCACTTTACCTTGCGCTTCAACTTGACAGCTACAGAATTTGCTAACTTCAGCTGAACTTAATTTACCGCCTTTTGCAGTTTGGTCTTTACAAACGTTGATTAATGCACCTTTAACGTTAGTGCTTTTATATGCTGCTTGAACTGGGTTTTCAGCTGCTTGAGCCGAACCAGCCATAAGTGCAGCTGCTGAGAATAAAGATGAAAGAATAAGATTTGATTTTAACAACTTCATAAATTTTACCTACTTATTGCGGTATATAGCGTGTTGGATCGGTAACACCAGCATCGATAAAGCCTTCTTTACGCAAACGGCAACTGTCACATTTACCACACGCACGTCCTTGAGCATCTGCTTGGTAGCAAGATACCGTTTGACTATAGTCTACGCCATGTTCAATCCCTAAACGTATAATATTCGCTTTGGATAAATGTAACAGGGGTGTTTCAAATTTAAGAGGTTTTCCTTCCACGCCAGCTTTAGTTGCTAAACGAGCCATATTGGCAAAAGCATCAATAAATTCTGGGCGACAGTCAGGATATCCTGAATAATCAACAGCATTGATGCCAATAACAATCGCTTCAGCATTGAAAACTTCTGCAGCTGCTAAGGCATAAGAGAGGAAAATTGTGTTACGTGCTGGTACATAAGTTACAGGAATACCTTCTTGTAATTGTTCTGGTACAGCAATGTTATGATCTGTAAGTGCAGACCCGCCTAAATTGGCTAAATCGATATTAATTACACGATGTTCAACACCTGCACGCTGAGCTAATGCTTTTGCAGCATCCAGTTCAGTGGTTGAGCGTTGACCATACATAAAACTAATAGCAATACATTCATAGCGCGCTTGTGCCCAAGCTAGGCAAGTGGTTGAGTCTAAGCCGCCTGAAAGTAAAACAATGGCACGAGGGCGCATATTTTTCTCCATATTCGGAATGATTTATTTTATTGAACGATTAGCGACCTGTTTCATCGTTCCAGAGCAGTTTATGTAACTGAAGCTGGAAACGTACAGGCAGTTTGTCGTCCAGTATCCACTGTGCCAGATCACGTGCTAAACGTGGCAGGCCAACAGCACCTTTTTCAACTGCAAAAGCAGGGGAGAACCAGATAGTACTGACTTTGGTTTGCAGTTGATATTGTTCAACTTGTTGTTTTGACCATTCATAGTCTTCACGATTACAAATCACAAATTTGATTTGGTCACGCGGTGTTAAATGGTCAAGATTACTGATGAGATTACGGTGTTCTTCACCAGAAGTTGGGGTCTTTAAGTCGAGGACTTTTGAAACACGCGGATCCACTCTTGATACATCAAGAGCGCCACTGGTTTCTAGGGAAACGTCAAAACCGGCGTCACATAAACGTTGTAATAAAATTAAGCAATTGGGTTGTGCTAGGGGTTCACCGCCTGTTACACAAATATAAGGCGTTTGATATTTTTCAGCCGTTTCAATAATGTGCTCAAGTGATAGGCGTTCGCCACCTTCAAAAGAATAGGTGGTGTCGCAATAACTACAACGTAAAGGGCAACCTGTGAGACGAATAAATACAGTCGGTAGGCCAGAGGCATTTGCTTCACCCTGCAAGGAGTAAAAAATCTCGGTAATGCGTAGACCGGACGCAGGGTCAGAGACAGGAATTGCAGAGGAACGTAAGGAAGCCATTCTAGAAATACCACACTATATAAAAAATAAAATCTCTACGATCAGTGTTGATCGTAGAGATGTTTGATCAAACTGAAATTAGTCAGCGCGTAACAAATCGTTCAAACTTGTTTTTGCACGTGTTTGTGCATCAACTTTTTTCACGATAATTGCAGCATATAAGCTGTATTTACCATCAGCTGACGGTAAGTTACCTGGTACAACAACTGAGCCAGCAGGAACACGGCCATAATGGATTTCACCAGTCTCACGATCATAAATACGTGTAGATTGACCGATATAAACACCCATAGAAATAACAGAGCCTTCTTCGACAATAACACCTTCAACGATTTCAGAACGTGCGCCGATAAAACAGTTGTCTTCAATAATGGTTGGGTTAGCTTGTAATGGTTCTAAAACACCACCGATACCAACACCACCTGATAAGTGAACGTTTTTACCGATTTGAGCACATGAACCTACAGTTGCCCATGTATCAACCATTGTGCCTTCATCTACGTAAGCACCAATGTTGACATAAGATGGCATTAACACCACATTTTTAGCTTGGAAACTACCACGACGAGCAACAGCAGGAGGAACAACACGAACACCCGCAGCTTTAAATTGCTCTTCAGTCCAACCAGAGAATTTAGTTTCAACTTTGTCGTAGAAACGAAGATCACATGACTCGATTGGTTTATTGTCATTAAGTTTAAATGATAATAAAACAGCTTTTTTTAACCATTGATGAACAACCCATTCACCATTGATTTTTTCTGCAACTCGAAGTGTACCGTTATCTAAACCAGCAATTGCTTCTTCAACAGCTTGGCGAATTTCGCTTGGGCAATCTGCTGCAGTGAAATTTGCGCGGTCTTCAAATGCTTGCTCAATGATCGTAGAAAGCTGAGACATGATCTTCCTTCCATAAAAAATTTTAAAGATTTTACACTAATTTGTGACAAGAATCTTTGAAAAAACGTGTTACGTTTAATTGAGGTATAAATGAGTTAAACCAAAATAAGCTTATTAGATAATCAAGTGTTTTTTACACAAAAATGATTTGAAAATAAAAATTTAACTCAATTTGTATCAAAAAATAACAGAAATCTAGCAGTTTTTGTATAAAAAAGAATCTATGCTCTTGAATATAATTTTTGTCACAAGCTGAATAAATTAAAAACAGAGCCTTTTCTTAAGGAGAAAACGATGAAAGTATTACGTGTTTTAGTGACAACTACAGCTTTACTTGCTGCTGGTGCTGCAATGGCGGATGAAGCTGTTGTTCATGACAGCTATGCATTCGATAAAAACCAATTAATTCCAGTAGGCGCTCGTGCTGAAGTAGGTACTACAGGTTACGGTGGTGCTTTGTTATGGCAAGCAAACCCATATGTAGGTTTAGCATTGGGTTATAACGGCGGTGACATTTCTTGGACAGATGATGTTTCAGTAAATGGCACTAAGTATGATTTAGACATGGATAATAACAATGTCTATCTAAATGCTGAAATTCGTCCTTGGGGTGCCAGCACAAATCCATGGGCTCAAGGCCTATATATAGCTGCAGGTGCGGCTTACTTAGATAATGATTATGACCTTGCTAAACGTATTGGTAATGGTGATACCTTATCAATTGATGGTAAAAACTATCAACAAGCAGTTCCTGGTCAAGAGGGCGGTGTAAGAGGTAAAATGTCTTACAAAAATGACATCGCTCCATATTTAGGTTTTGGTTTTGCTCCAAAGATTAGCAAAAACTGGGGTGTATTTGGTGAAGTAGGTGCTTACTATACTGGTAATCCAAAAGTTGAGTTAACTCAGTATAATCTTGCTCCTGTAACTGGTAACCCAACATCTGCTCAGGATGCGGTTGATAAAGAAGCAAATGAAATTCGTAACGATAATAAATACGAATGGATGCCAGTTGGTAAAGTTGGTGTAAACTTCTACTGGTAATAAATAGTAAAAAAACGAGCTTCGGCTCGTTTTTTTATATCTAAAAATAAAAGAGCTACATAAGTAGCTCTTTTATTTTGTTCTTAAACTTTATTCATCTGGATAGGCAATTTTTTTCAATGCTTTAATGTCAGCATCAGGTGAGCATAAAGAAATAAACTCATAACCATAACCACGTAATAAATGGCCTTTGCGAACAGCAATCCATGTGGTGTTGACACCAAAGATATCAGTTTTAATTTGTTTTAAACGATAGTCACGTTCTGCATCGTAAGCGACATCATTGACAATTCCAACGCCCATGCCGAGTTCAACGTAAGTTTTGATAACATCGGCATCAAGAGCAGACATTACAATATCGGCATCAATTTGTGCATCTTCAAATGCTTTATCGATCTTTGAACGACCTGTAAAACCGCCGTGATAAGTAATTAGTGGGTATTCAGATAAAGCATCAAGATCAATTTTATCGAGCTGTGTAAGTGGGTGATCTTGAGGAGTAATAATGCTGTGCTGCCATTGATAGTATGGAATGCTTGCTAAATTTTCTTCAGTTGTTAAAGACTCTGTCGCGATGCCAATATCAGCTTCACCTTGTAAAAGCATTTCTGCAATTTCGACAGGGCTTGCTTGTTGCAAAATCAAATGAACTTTTGGAAATAGTTTCTTAAATTGATTGACGATTGGTGGTAATACATAACGTGCTTGAGTATGAGTTGTTGCAATCGTTAAAGTACCTTCGTCCACTTTATTAAAATCATCGGCAAGACGTTTAATATTTTCAGCATCTACAAGCATGCGTTCTACAATGCTAAGGAGTGATTGACCGGGTTCAGTTAAACCAAGCAGACGTTTACCTTTACGGACGAAAAGTTGTACGCCTAATTCATCTTCTAAATCTTTAATATGTTTACTTACACCTGATTGAGAGGTGTATAACGCGGCAGATGCTTCCGTTAAATTAAAGTTTTGGCGTACTGTTTCTCGGATAATTCTTAATTGTTGAAAGTTCATTTACACTTTTCCTCAAAAGAGGTGAGGAACGGCTTTAAATACCGCGAGATGGCTCCTCACCAAATAATTCCTTAAGCAACTTGATCTGCAAATAGGTGAAGTTGAGATGCACTTACCCAAACAGTTTGATTTGGTTTAAATGCATGTTGTTTTGCAGCTTCACTGCTCAGAGCAATCTCAATTAAACGTCCATTACGATCTTGTAATTCCGCCACTACTTTTCCAGCAATCCAGACTTCACGTACAAAAGTTGCTTCAATTGTATTTGCCTGTGGTTGCGCATGAATATGTAACTCATCCGGACGGGCAAAAGCAATTACTTTTCCTTGCGGTGCCTGAACTGTGGTCGGTAATTCGATACGATCATTGCCAATACGGATAATACCGCTTGCATGTTCACCTTCAAAACGATTTGCTTGACCCAAGAAATCAAATACAAATGGCGTTGCAGGTTTTTCGTAAACTTCACGCGGAGAACCAATTTGTTCGACGTTACCTTTATTCATCACAATAATTTGGTCGGCTACTTCAAGTGCCTCTTCTTGGTCATGGGTTACGAAAATTGAAGTGATATGCAGCTCATCATGCAAGTTACGTAACCAGCGGCGTAATTCTTTACGAACCTTAGCATCTAGTGCACCAAATGGTTCATCAAGCAATAACACACGAGGTTCTACGGCAAGTGCACGAGCTAAGGCAATACGTTGGCGTTGACCACCAGAAAGCTGGGCTGGGTAACGGTCTGCTAAAAAGCCCAATTGAACCAAATCGAGTAGACGAGTCACACGTTTTTTAATTTCGGCTTCCGATGGGCGTGTGGCACGAGGACGGACACGTAAACCAAAGGCAATATTGTCAAATACGGTCATGTGACGGAATAAAGCATAATGCTGAAAAACAAAACCGACCTGACGTTCACGGACATGGACATTGGTTGCATCTTCGCCTTCTAGTAAGACTTGACCTCCATCTGCTGACTCTAAACCCGCAATAATACGAAGTAGCGTCGTTTTACCGCAGCCAGATGGGCCGAGTAAGGCAACCAGTTCACCTTCTGGGAAATCGAGTGAAATATTTTTAAGCGCATGGAATGCACCAAAGTGTTTTTCAATATTTTTAACTTGAATACTCATGATTTCATTCCTTACGAATCAGTTGAATGTGGTTCTGGTTTGTCTTGATGTAGTTCTAACCAGGTTTTTAAAATCAGTGTTAATAGTGCCAAGAAAGCAAGTAGTGAGGACACCGCAAAAGCTGCGCTAAAAGTGTACTCGTTATATAAAATTTCGACATGAAGAGGTAGGGTATTGGTCTCACCACGGATGTGGCCGGAAACTACTGATACTGCTCCAAACTCACCCATTGCACGGGCATTACACAAAATCACGCCGTAAATCAGACCCCATTTAATGTTAGGGAGTGTGACTTTCCAAAAGGTTTGCCAACCTGATGCACCGAGTACAATCGCTGCTTCCTCTTCTTCAGTTCCTTGCGCTTCCATAAGTGGAATTAACTCACGCGCCACAAATGGAACTGTAATAAAGATGGTCGCTAAAACAATGGCAGGTACGGCATATAGAATCTTGATGTCATGTTCCATGAGCCAACCGCCTAACCAGCCTTGAGCACCGAAAATCAGTACAATCATTAAACCTGCAATAACAGGTGAAACCGAAAAAGGCATATCAATAATGGTGGTTAAAATTGCTTTACCTTTAAACTGAAATTTGGAAACAGCCCATGCAGCGGCAACACCAAATATCACATTAATCGGAACGGCAATTGCTGCGGTCAATAGTGTTAATTTCACTGCTGATAACGTATCTGGATCAATTAAAGCTTGAACATAGACTTCAAGGCCTTGTTTAAATGCTTCAACAAAAACCAGAATAAGTGGCAACATGAGGCAGCTAAGGAAAAAAATCAGTGCAATTGTAATGAGCGTATAACGTACCCAAGTTGGTTCACGTGTCGCGTCACGAGATTGCAATTTCAAGGCAAGTGCATTGCTGTCGGTATGTAGGTTCATGTGACATTTCTCCCTGTACGACGGTTTGCCCATGCTTGAAGTAAGTTAATGACAAATAAAATAATGAAAGAGAGAACCAACATCACTGCTGCAATAGTCGTTGCACCTGCATAGTCATATTCTTCGAGGCGAGAAATGATCATAAGCGGAGCAATTTCAGTTTTAAACGGCTGGTTACCTGCAATGAAAATTACAGAACCATATTCACCTACACCGCGAGCAAATGCTAAAGCAAAGCCTGTAAATAGGGCAGGGAGTAATATTGGTAAAATAATTTTGGTAATGGTCTGCCAACGATTTGCACCGAGTGCGGAAGCCGCCTCTTCAAGTTCAGTTTCAATATCGCTTAATACCGGTTGAACAGTTCGAACAATAAAAGGAATGCCGATAAACACCAAAGCTAGCGTAATCCCGATGGGGGTATATGCAACCTGAATACCAAGGGGTTCTAAATATTGACCGATCCAGCCTGTAGGCGCATAGAGTGAGGTCAACGCAATGCCTGCAACCGCTGTTGGAAGTGCAAAAGGTAAGTCCACTAAGGCATCAACCAGACGCTTTCCGGGAAAGTTATAACGGACAAGGCACCAAGCTAAAAGTAGCCCAAAAACAACATTAATAAACGCCGCAATTAAGGCTGAACTAAAGCTGAGTTGAAGCGATTTTAAAATACGCTCAGAGGTTAAAATTTCCCATAGTCCGTCCCATCCGATTCCAAATGATTTGATAAAGACTGCGGCTAATGGAATAAGCACAATAAAAGAAACGTAAGCGAGGGTGAAGCCCAATGATAGACCAAACCCAGGCAGCACTCGGGATCGCTGCGACATGATATTTCCTCAAAGAGAAAAGCCTGCTGAAACCAGTAAGCGAATAAATAAAGATAAACGGCGCGGTATAAAGCTAGGTATTAAGCAAATTTCAAAGAGAAATGTGTCTTTACCGGTTCAATAGATGAGTGGCTACACATCGAGTCTTCAGGAAGTATATGATTCAGTAAGTCAGGAAACGGACCGAAGCCTGAAGCAACATTAATATGACCGACTTGTCCAAGGTTAATCGGGGTTAATTGCCAAGATTTCGCAAGCTGTAAAGCATCAAAAAAGTCTAACCATGGATCATTTTCACTAATGAGTAGCGTTGCAGGCACATTAATTTTTAGCTGATGAAAATAATCTTTGTAGTCAGTCAAACTATGACGGGCAAATCCCGCTTCACCAAAACGTGCCGGATTTGCAGGAGCAACCAAAATCAGTTTTTTAACTTGAAGTTGTAACTCTGGATGCTCTGCTAAGGCAGCAACACTAGTTAGGCAGCCGAAACTATGCGCAACAATTTGGACTGGTGTTTGTACTGCTTGAACTGTGTTAACGAATTGCTCAATCCATTCGCTTAATACGGGTCTATCCCAGTTTTTTTGCTCAACGCGAGAACTAGACACGAGTTGACGCTGCAACCAAGATTGCCAATGTTGATGTTCACTTCCACCTACACCCGGAACAATTACAGTGTGTGTCATGTCTGTTCTCCTTATCGTTAGAACAAAGAATTACTTCTCTGCACTATTGATTTTCACGATTTGATCGAAAACGCCACCATTATCAAAGTGTTGCTTTTGTACTTTTGTCCAACCGCCAAACTCTTTATCAATGGTGACAAGTTTCAATGGCTTAAATACATTGCTATATTTTTTGAGTACAGCTGCATTGCGAGGACGGTAGAAATTACGTGCTGCAATTTCTTGACCAGCAGGTGAGTACAAATAGTTGAGGTAACCTTTTGCAATAGTTAAGTTGCCTTTTTTCGCTGCATTTTTTTCAACAATTGCAACTGGTGGCTCAGCCAAAATAGATAAAGATGGCGTCACAATCTCAAACTTGCCTGGTTGTTCACGGATAGCTAAATGTGCTTCATTTTCCCAAGCCAGTAATACGTCACCAATTCCGCGTTCAGCAAATGTAGTGGTTGCACCACGGGCGCCTGAATCTAAAACTTTGGTGTGTTTATAAATTTGGCGAACAAATTCTTGTGCTTTTGCATCGTTACCACCTGCTTGATGTTTTGCCCAAGCCCAAGCTGCAAGATAGTTCCAACGTGCACCACCAGAAGTTTTCGGGTTTGGCGTAATAATTTCCACGCCTGGCTTGATTAAGTCACCCCAATCTTTAATTTGTTTAGGGTTACCCTTACGAACTAAAAACACGATAGTTGATGTGTACGGAGTAGAGTTTTGTGGCAACTTCTTCTGCCAATCAGTTGGAAGCAATTTTGCTTTTTCAGCAATTTCATCAATATCAGCAGCAAGTGCTAATGTCACAACATCTGCATTTAAGCCGTCGATTACAGCGCGGGCCTGTTTACCAGAACCACCGTGTGATTGTTTAAACTCAATATCTTGACCGGTACGCTGTTTCCAGTAAGTACCAAACTGTTTATTGAAATCTGTATATAACTCGCGAGTTGGATCGTAAGAAACGTTTAAGAATTCTTGAGCTGCAAACGATGAAACAGAAAGTAATGCAGCAATAACCCCGACTTTTAACTGAGAAAAACGCATGAGATAACCCCTCAAAAAATACGAAATGTTCAAAACATGAACGCAGAATAGCGCTAGTCTTTATTCTAAAAAAATAATAAAAAACGAATTTAATATGAAAAATATAGAAATAATAAAAATGGATAAGTTATTCTTAAATCTTGATATATAACAAGTTTCAAAAGTTTCTCTTAAATCGGTATAATTTTTTAAAATCAGTCATTTATTAATTAAATGAAAGGTGTTGTATTGTTGGTGGTTTTAAATAAAGGACGGATTAAGCATGTGGTGTTTTAAAAATGGACAACCTGTAGAGACCATTCCTTTATTGGACCGGGCATTTCATTATGGGGATGGCTGCTTTACCACAATTCGTGTTTTTCAAAATAAGATTGAGCTGAAAGCACGGCACTGGGAACGTCTAAAACTTGCTTGCCAAAAATTATCTTTGGTTGCAGATTTTGAGTTAATCGAACAAAGTTTGCAGCATCTACAAAATCAGAATCTCGTGCTCAACGGGACTTTAAAAATTGTGATTAGCCGTGGTGAAGGTGATCGTGGCTATAGTTTGCCAAAGCATGCGGCAGATATTTATATCTGGTTTTATCCAAAAGCATTGGAGCAGTTCCAGCCAGATTTTATACAGTGTGGTGTTTTAAATCAGGCTTTAGGTTTAACCATGCCGAGTTTAGTTGGGCTTAAATCTTTAAACCGTCTTGAGCAGGTATTGCTAAAAAAAGAAGCAGATCAACAAGGCTGGGTTGAAGCTTTAGTAACTGATGTACAAGGTTATATTGTTGAAGGGGTAAGCAGTAATTGTTTTATTCGTTTAAATGATAGATGGATTACTCCGGAACTTCGCTATAATGGCGTCCACGGTGTGATGCGTGCAGAAATTTTGGCGCGTATGCAGCACTACGGAATTGCCTGTGAAGTCAGAATAATTGAGCTAGATGAAGTACCACAAATACAGAGTCTATTCTTTTGTAATGCTTTACATCCAATGCGAGTAGTTACTCAAATCAGTGAACAAATTCTAGAGTCACAGGCGTGCCTAAATTTATTTCATACTCTTAACTTGAATCAGATTCATTAATATGCCGAAGCCACCTGTGAATGCGAAAGCAAAAAATGCTAAAAAAAAGGGCAAGAAAACAGCATCTAATTTTCCAAAAAAGTTAGTGCTGATTGGCTGTTTTATCGTTTTAATTTCTATTTTTGCTATTTTATGGTCAAGTTTATTTAAAGCTTATCCTATTGAAGGGAAAAAGCAGATGCTATCGATCACATCAGGTGAGACCTATTCTGGTTTTATTGATCGCTTAGCCAAAGAAAATAAAATCCATTTCCCAATTGTACTTAAGCTTTATCAAAAGTTTATGATTCATGACAGTATGAAAGCTGGTGTATATGAGATAGAGCAGGGTATGAGTGTAAGACAAGTATTAGAGATGTTATCTGATGCTGATAATGCCCAGATGAACCGTGTTCTAGTGATTGAAGGAACAACTTTTAAGCAGCTGATTACAGCACTAAAAAACGATAAAAATGTAAAAAATACGATATTGGATTTACCAGATGACCAGCTTATGAAGGCTTTAGGTATTCCTTATCATCATCCTGAAGGTCTGTTTGCACCCAACACTTATTTCTTTGCTAAAGGTGAGACCGATAAGAAAATCCTGACTGATTTATACCATCGTCAAATGAAAGCCTTAGATGCGGCTTGGGCAAAGCGAGCACCGAATTTACCTTATAAAGATAAGTATGAAGCTTTAATCATGGCTTCTATTGTTGAAAAAGAAACGAGCCTCGATAGCGAACTTACACAAGTTTCAGGGGTTTTCGTGCGCCGTTTAAAACTCGGTATGCGTTTACAGACTGATCCAACCGTAATTTATGGTATGGGTGCAAACTATAAGGGTAACATTACTCGCGAAGACTTACGTACACCAACATCATATAATACCTATACAATTAATGGGTTACCGCCAACTCCAATTGCGCTGCCAAGCCAAAAAGCCATTGAGGCTGCGTTACATCCAGATGATTCAAATAACATCTATTTTGTAGCGACTGGTAATGGTGGACATAAATTTACGGCAGACTTGCAAGCACATAACCAAGCAGTGCAAGAGTATTTATCCGTGTTGAGATCGAAGAAATAAGGAAAAGAGATGTTTATTAGCTTTGAAGGCACGGAAGGGGTAGGAAAAACTACACTCATTCGAAAAATTCATCAGCATTTTGAAGAACAAGGCAAACAAGTTGTTTTAACTCGAGAGCCGGGTGGAACACCGCTCGCAGAACAAATCCGTTCGATGCTTTTGGCAGTGAATCATGATGAAAATATGAGTCATGATACCGAACTGCTCTTAATTTATGCGGCACGAGCTCAACACTTACAACAAGTTATTTTACCGGCATTAGAGTCTAATAAAATTGTATTAAGTGATCGTTTTACCGATGCGAGTTTTGCTTATCAATGTTCCGGTCGTGGTTTAAGCCAAGACAAATTACAGCTTTTAAACCAGAACTTCGTTTCACGCATGCCAGAAGTGACTTTCTGGTTAGATGCACCAATTGAACTTGGTATGAACCGTGCACGTGAACGCGGAGCTTTAGACCGTTTTGAACAGGAAAAGTTAAGCTTCTTTACTAAGGTTCGTGAAGGATATGAAACTTTATGGAAAGCTGAGCCTGAGCGTATTAAACGTTTAGATGCTACACAAAGCCCTGATCAGGTGTTCGAGCAAGCTCTACAATATTTAGCATAAGCCATGGGATTACCCACTCTCATATTTTTTTGGGAGTGGTGAAAAATGACAAGAAATCTGGTTTTAAACGTCATAGAAAATATTGGGCAGTATCGTATGCTATTTTAATTACCGTTTAAAATTGAAGAATAACAAGGATGAAAAGCTCAAAAGAAGAAATTGTGGCATTTCTTGAAAAGGAATTCCCACAAAGTTTGGAACATTGCACGATTGAATCAGTCACTTCTAAAGCTGCGGTTGTTTATTATCATGTTGACCAAAGACATCAACGTCCGGGTGGTACTATATCTGGCCCGACTATGATGACTTTGGCTGACTTTGCTTTATATATTGCAATACTCGGTGAAATTGGAATTATTGGTTTAGCTGTAACCACCAATTTTAATATTAATTTCCTGAGAAAACCCGCAGGTGATCAAGACTTACGCAGTGAATGTAAGCTCATGAAAGTAGGAAAGAGTTTAGTCGTAGGCGAGGTCTGGATTTATTCAGTAGGGCAAGAGGAACCCGTGGCACATGTGACCGCGACTTACTCAATTCCACCTAGACCATAAATCTTAAGTAATAAAAAAGCACGGCATGAACCGTGCTTTTTTATAAAGAAACTATTTATACACTGGTATTCACCAAAGGTTGCTCTACTGCAAAGTTTGGAGGCGTCAGAACCGTTTTACGAATCTCGCTCGAAGTTTCCGGATAATCAAGTGTGTAATGTAAGCCACGTGATTCTTTACGGTGCATAGCACAACGAACAATCATTTCGGAAACAAGTACAAGATTACGCAGTTCAATCAGGTTCTTGCTTACACGATAATCTTGATAATATTCAGTAATTTCGCGTTTTAACATTTCAATACGGTGTAACGCACGTTCTAAACGTTTTGTGGTTCTTACAATACCAACGTAGTTCCACATGGTCGAACGTAACTCATCCCAGTTTTGTAAAATCACGACATCTTCATCTGGATTGGTTACTTGAGAATCGTCCCAAGTGGGTACTTCCGGTAATTTGAAGTTTTTATCAAACTTACTTTCGATATCTTTTGCTGCACTCATGCCATAAACGAAGCATTCAAGTAATGAGTTACTCGCCATACGGTTTGCACCATGTAAACCCGTATAAGAGGTTTCACCAATTGCATATAGACCTTCAATATCAGTCTGGCTATTTGAGTCAACCACAACACCACCACAGGTATAGTGTGCAGCCGGCACCACCGGAATCATATCTTTAGTGATGTCGATACCTAGCTCAAGCAATCGTGCATAAAGTGTAGGGAAGTGCTCTTTAATAAAATCCGGTGATTTGTGTGTAATGTCTAACCACACATGGCGAATACCGAGACGCTTGATTTCATGGTCAATGGTACGTGCCACAATATCGCGAGGAGCCAACTCTGCACGATCGTCAAAACGTAGCATAAAACGTTCGCCATCTGGTAAACGTAAGTAAGCACCTTCACCACGCATGGCTTCAGTAATTAAGAAAGAACGTGCTTGCGGATGGTAAAGGCAGGTTGGATGGAACTGGTTAAATTCCATATTGGCAACACGGCAACCTGCACGGTATGCCATCGCAATGCCGTCACCCGTAGCAATATCCGGATTAGATGTATAAAGGTAAGCTTTCATTGCACCGCCACAAGCAAGTGCGGTAAATGGGGCAAGGAAGGTATGAACTTTTTCAGTACTTTCATCTAGTGCATACAAACCAATAGCGCGATTCGCTTGATCTGTATGACCCAATTTATGCGACGTGATTAAATCAATCGCAATGTAGTTTTCAAAAATAGTAATATTCTTGCGTTCTTTGGCGCGTTCAACCAAAGTGGTTGAAATAGCTTTGCCAGTTGCATCAGCAGAATGAATAATACGGCGCTGCGAATGGCCACCTTCACGAGTCAAATGAAGCTGTTCATCTTCATCTAAGGTAAACTGAACGCCTTGCTTTAAAAGGAAATCAACAGAAGGACGGCCTCCTTCTACAGTATGCTGGACTGCATCCATTTCACATAAATGAGCACCTGCAATCATAGTGTCATTAATGTGTTGTTGAATAGAGTCAGTTTCATCAAGCACCGCAGCAACACCACCTTGTGCATAGAAGGTACTTGCTTCAGTTAAAGCAGCTTTAGCTAAAACTGCAATATTAAAATGACTTGGTAACGATAAAGCCAGACTTAAACCAGCACCGCCACTGCCCACAATAATCACGTCAAAGTGGTGAATTGTCTGTTGATTAGGCATGTCCATTCGCATCAATTTAAAACGTCCGCTAATGACACCCCTTTTTACCTAAAAAGGCAAGAGCTTAAGCGCTCTAAGTCACAGAAAAATTGCAATTAGCTTAAAAAATTGCAATGTGTAAAATAAACGTGATGAGGATGCCTTACAAATAAACATATTGTTACGCACAATTCCAAAGCATTGTGATACAAAAGTTTTATTCTTATTCTCGTAGACCAATTGTGGGTGAGCACCGAATGAAATCTCGCTATTTACAACAAGGAATGTATGCAGCGGTATTTACAGTTGCTGCTGTTCAAGCAAATGCTGCTGTTGATTTTTCAAACCTCGTTGAACAAGTTAGTCCGGCTGTGGTGAGTGTAAACGTTGTAAAAAAAATGACTCAGGATGAACTGTTACAACAGCAAGTTCCTGAAATTTTAAAACGTTTCTTTGGTAATCAGGTCATCATTCCACAGCAACAAGGTCCTCAAGAGAAAACCGCATATGGTAGCGCGTTCTTTATTAGTAAAGACGGTTATTTACTTACGAACCACCATGTAATTGAAAATGCTTCCCGCATCAGTATTACTTTAAATGACCGTCGTGAAATTGATGCAACAGTGGTCGGTAGTGATGAGCGGACAGACGTTGCATTATTAAAGGTAAACGGAACTAACTATCCTGCTTTACGCGTAGGAAATGTTGACCGTTTACGTGTAGGAGAGCCGGTTTTAGCAATTGGTTCACCATTTGGTTTTGATTATTCAGCGTCAGCAGGTATTGTCAGCGCTAAATCACGTAACATGAGCGGTGAAACCTCTGTACCATTTATTCAAACTGATGTGGCGTTGAACCCTGGTAACTCAGGCGGGCCATTGTTTAACCAAAATGGTGAAGTTGTCGGGGTGAACTCACGTATCTTTAGTGGTACGGGGGGGTATATGGGCTTATCTTTCTCTATTCCAATTGATGTTGCGATGGATGTAGCTGAACAGCTTAAAACGAAAGGGAAAGTGACTCGTTCATACTTGGGTGTCATGATGCAAGATATTGACCGTAACCTTGCCGATGCCTATAAATTGCCTAAACCGGAAGGTGCTCTGATTACTCAGGTTTCTCCAAATTCACCTGCTCAAAAAGCAGGGCTTAGAGCTGGCGATGTCATTCTAAAATTAAATGGTGCTTCTGTACTGCGTACCAGTGATTTGCTTTATGCATTAAATAAAGTACAACCAAACCAAACTGTTCAGTTTGAGGTTTTACGCGATGATAAAACCCGAAATATCTCGGCAACACTAGCAACTGCACCTGATGAAACACCGGCTACCGGTAATCAAGCCTCTGCTTCTAAAGGGCCAGTATTGGGAATGAGTATTCGTGATCTCGCTATTCCAGAAAAAAATGCTTTGGGTATAAAAGGTGGTATTTATGTACAAGATGTCCGCCGTGGTGGGTTAGCATCATTGTCAAATATCATTCCTGGCGATGTGATTATTCAGGTTAACAATACTCAGATTTTGAACAGTCAGGATTTTGCAAAAGTTGTTTCGAATTTGCCAAAAAATACAGTTGCGCGAGTTGGGATTATTCGTCAAGGACAACGAGCAATGCTTGGTTTACGTATTCAGTAAAATATTATAAAAATGAACCACCCTGAAAATGGGTGGTTTTTTATTATTTGTATTCGGCATAATGTTCGATCTAGCTAATTAAATTTTAGCTTTGAATTTAATGATTAAAGTGGGTGTTTTGTGAGCAGTATTTTCGATTTACATATTCAGGTTCAGCCACAGCATATTGATGCTTTAGGGCATGTTAACAATGTAATGTATGTACAGTGGATGCAAGACGTTGCTGCTGCTCATGTGGAAACATTAGGGGTAGGGGTAACCAAATATCTAGAGCTAAAACATGCAATGGTTGCGGTTGAACACCATGTGCAATACCGTAAAGCTGCGTTTGAAGGTGAAGAAATTGTACTGCGGACATGGCTAGATGATATTAATGCTCTATATTCATTTCGCCAGTATGCCTTTTTCCGTCCTTCTGATCAGGCAATTTTGTTCGTCGGAAATACCAAATGGGCATGTATTGAAATTGCTTCAGGTCGACCTAAGCGTATGTCGCCGACTTTTACACAGGCTTATAAACCTCTTGATTCAAGTATAAATCCTTTAGATTTTACTGTTTCATATGCCTGATAATCAGAAGCATTACTTGTACTTTGAATTATCATTTTTTAAAACATAAGTACAAAGCTCATGAATTTTGGATACTTTAAAATATCCATCTGCTATAATCTCTCGCAATTTGTTAAACCGCTTTGGCTATGTATTAAAACAAGCTACATAGCACTTTATATTTTCTCAAGGTAGCCCATGGCGCAAGCTAAAAAATCCGTTGATATCAAAAATATCCGAAATTTCTCGATTATCGCTCATATTGATCATGGTAAGTCTACTTTGGCTGACCGTTTTATTCAGATGTGTGGTGGCCTGCAAGATCGTGAGATGCAAGCTCAGGTCTTGGACTCAATGGAGCTCGAGCGTGAACGTGGGATTACCATTAAAGCTGCTTCGGTGACGTTGTACTATACTCATCCAAACGGGCAGGAATATCAGCTTAACTTTATTGATACTCCGGGGCACGTTGACTTCTCTTATGAAGTATCTCGTTCATTAGCTGCTTGTGAAGGTGCGTTATTGGTTGTGGATGCTGCACAAGGTGTAGAAGCACAATCAGTTGCAAACTGTTATACCGCTATTGAGCAAGGTCTCGAAGTTCTTCCAATTTTAAATAAAATTGATTTACCGCAAGCAGAGCCTGAGCGCGTTATTCACGAAATTGAAGAAATTATCGGTATTGAAGCAACCAATGCACCTACATGTTCTGCAAAAACAGGCTTAGGCGTTGAAGGTGTTTTAGAAACATTAGTTGATGTTATTCCTGCTCCAACAGGTGACCGTGAGGCTCCTTTACAGGCATTAATCATTGACTCATGGTTTGATAACTATTTAGGTGTTGTCTCTTTAGTTCGTATTAAAGATGGTCGTATCCGCAAGGGCGACAAAATGTTGGTTAAATCTACTGGTCAGACTCACATTGTTACATCGGTAGGTGTATTCAACCCTAAACATACTGAAACTGGCGTGCTTGAAGCTGGTGAAGTAGGCTTTGTTATCGCGGGTATTAAAGATATTTTTGGTGCGCCGGTAGGTGATACCATCACGCTTTCAACAACCCCTGAAGTAGCTTCACTTCCTGGTTTTAAAAAGGTTAAACCTCAGGTTTACGCAGGTCTTTTCCCAATTGATGCAAGCGATTTTGAACCATTCCGCGAAGCCCTACAAAAACTACAGATCAATGACTCGGCTTTATTCTTTGAACCTGAAAGTTCAGATGCGCTTGGTTTTGGTTTCCGTTGTGGTTTCTTGGGCATGTTGCACATGGAAATCGTACAAGAGCGTTTAGAGCGCGAGTATGACCTTGATTTGATCAGCTCAGCGCCAACGGTAGTGTATGAAGCTGTTACTAAAAAAGGCGATACGATCTATATTGATAGTCCATCTAAAATGCCGGATGGTTCTGTTGTTGAAGATTTGCGTGAGCCAATTGCAGAGTGTCATATTCTTGTACCGCAAGAGTACTTAGGTAACGTCATGACCCTATGTATTGAGCGCCGTGGTGTACAAAAAGACATGAAATTCTTAGGTAATCAAGTTTCAATTACTTTTGAAATTCCTATGGCTGAAGTGGTTATGGACTTCTTTGATAAGCTTAAATCATGTTCACGTGGTTTTGCTTCACTTGACTATAACTTTATTCGTTTTGAGAGTTCATCTTTAGTTAAGGTTGACGTGTTAATTAATGGTGAGAAGGTCGATGCGCTTGCAATGATTTGTCACCGTAATGATGCTCGTCATCGTGGTATTGCTTTAGTTGAGAAAATGAAAGATTTGATTCCACGTCAAATGTTTGATGTCGCAATTCAGGCTGCTATTGGTGCACAAATTATTGCTCGTTCGACCGTGAAGGCGATGCGTAAAAACGTTTTAGCAAAATGTTATGGCGGTGACGTGTCTCGTAAGAAGAAACTACTTGCGAAACAAAAAGAAGGTAAGAAACGTATGAAACAAGTGGGTAGTGTAGAAATCCCACAAGAAGCGTTCTTAGCTGTTTTGAAAGTAGAAAGATAAGAGAAAAGGCTGGGATGAACTTATATTCTCCCAGCCGCAAGGCAAGCAGCTAAGCTGCGAGTGAGGTCCTGTGGATTTTGATTTTAATTTAATTCTTGTTCCTGTTACGCTGATTTTATTTGCAGTGTGGTTGCTAGATAAGCTTGTTTTTAAACAGCGTGCAAATAAAGGGCGAGAGAACGAAAATTTTGTTATTACATGGGCCTATGACTTTTGGCCGGTTTTAGCTGTTGTGCTTGTACTTCGCTCATTTCTTTATGAACCATTTAATATTCCATCAGACTCTATGGTTCCGACCTTAGAGACTGGCGATTTTATTTTAGTTAATAAATTTGACTATGGTGTCCGTTTACCTATCGTCAATAAAAAAGTGATTGATGTCGGTGAACCGAAACGTGGTGATGTCATTGTATTCCGTTATCCACCACAACCTACTATTAGTTATATTAAACGTGTAATTGGCTTACCTGGTGACCATATTGTTTATGATCATGGACAATTGATTATTAATGGTCAAAAAATTCCTAAAGTACCAACACAGTTTAGTCGCGAAAAAGATGCTTTAGATACACCAACTTCTATTTATCATAAAGAAACAATTGGTGATCATACTTTTACGATGCGTGAGCTTGAAGGCGTAAATGTTGCGCGTCAGGCGCCATTTATCAACTATGTTGATAATGGTAAATATGCAAACCAAGACGGTTTATATTGGGAAGTAACAGTTCCGAAAGGACATTACTTTGCAATGGGGGATAACCGTGATCAAAGTGCTGACAGTCGTTTCTGGGGCTTCGTACCTGAAGAAAATTTAACAGGCCGAGCTTTCTATGTCTGGATGCATAAAGAACCTGGTTTCCACCTGCCAAGCTTTAACCGAAATGGGAAAATAGATTAAAAACAACCATTAGGAAAACAAAAATGCGTAAGGCACAACAGGGTACTTCGTATTTAGCAATTTTATTTGGGGTGGTCATATTTGCAATTGCGGTGAAAGCCGTACTTGCAGTTTGGCCAGCATATTGGGATGATCGTGTGATTAATAATCAGATTACAGAGCTTATGCAACAAAGCTCGGCTGATATCACACCCCAAAAGTTTATGACACAGATGGACCAACGACTGGAAATGAACAACATTCGTGATCTGCATTTTAAAGAGATTGCTGAAGTGTTTAACCAGCCAAGTCTAACAGTCAAAAAGAAATATGAGGTAAGAAAGCCTTTCTTACTGAATATTGATTTAGTTTTAACATTTGAGAAGAGTTTTGACAAAACATCAGTTCAAGCTAAGTGATCCTCGCTTACTCAGTCGAATCGGTTATCAATTTAAGCAGCCTGAATTGCTACAGTTGGCTTTGACTCATCGTTCGGTGAGTCATAAGTATAACTACGAACGTCTGGAATTTTTGGGCGATTCACTGTTGGGGATGATTATCGCCAATTATTTATACCATGCGTACCCTCATGAAAATGAGGGGCGACTAACGCGTATGCGCGCGACTTTAGTACGTCAGGAAGCATTAGGTAAAATTGCAACCGATTTGCAACTTAGTCGATGTTTAATATTAAGCACAGGCGAGTTGAAATCTGGTGGTCATCATCGTGAGTCAATATTGGCTGACACAGTGGAGGCCATTATTGGTGCAATTTATCTTGATAGTAGTGATCTGAACCTACTTAAAGATATTGTGTTAAAATGGTATACGCCTTATTTAGATCATATTGAGCCAACAGATCAACTCAAGGATCCAAAATCACGTTTACAAGAGTATCTACAAGCACGTAAAAAACCTCTCCCTGTTTACGAGGTTGTAGATATTCAGGGTGATGCGCCTCATCAGCACTTTAAAGTCGAATGTTTGGTAGATGGTTTATCAAAAATTCATGGTGAGGGGTCAAGTCGTCGTTTTGCCGAGCAGGCAGCAGCGGCGGAAATTTTAAAGTTATTGGAGCAATAACCTGCATGTCGATGCATTCTGATCAAATCAATCCAGATTCAAACGAAAACCAAGATCCAAACAATCTGATTGATCAATTTTTTAGTTCCAAAGGCGTTACAATTCCTTCGGATTTTAAGAGCGGATTTGTGGCGATTGTAGGACGTCCAAATGTGGGTAAATCTACCCTCATGAACCATTTATTGGGCCAAAAACTCTCTATTACTTCACGTAAACCTCAAACGACACGCCATAAAATTATCGGTATTGATTCGCGTGAAAAAATGCAAGCGGTTTATGTCGATACTCCAGGTATGCATAAGAAAGAAGTACGTGCAATCAATAAAATGATGAACCGTGCTGCGCATTCTGCGTTACGTGACGTGAATTTAGTCTTATTTGTTATTGATGCCCAGAAGTGGACTCAAAATGACGATTTAGTTCTTGAGAAACTCAAGAATGCTGAGATGCCAGTTATTTTGGTGATTAATAAAGCTGATACTTTTGGAGATAAGAGAGAGATTCTCCCTTTAATTCAAGAACGTGCCAAACTTATGAATTTTGCTGAGATTGTTCCTGTTTCTGCACTCCGTGGAGCAAACTTAGAGCACTTAAGTGAAACGATTGAAAAATATCTTCCTTATCAGCCACCTTTATATTCATTCGATCAAATTACGGACCGTTCAGAGCGCTTCTTGGCAAGTGAAATCATCCGTGAAAAAATCATGCGTCAGTTGGGTGAAGAGCTACCTTATGATTTAACAGTACAAATTGAATCTTTCAAAACGGAAGAGGCAACTGTTAATGAAAAAACTGGTCGTTTAAAACCAGCATGTACCTATATTGATGCAACTATTTTTGTGGATCGTCCTGGTCAAAAAGCAATTGTGATTGGTGAAAAAGGTGCCAAGCTTAAAACAATTGGCATGGATGCACGTAAAGACATGGAAAAAATGTTCGAACAAAAGATCATGCTTACCTTATGGGTTAAGGTCAAAGGTGGTTGGTCTGATGATGAACGTGCTTTAAAAAGTTTAGGATATAGTGATATCTAAAAAGTAGGGAATACTGGTATGAAAGCAATTACATCAATATTGATTATCGTTGGATGTACATTGATGTTGCAAGGTTGTGTATATAAGCTTGTAACCGTACCAGTAGGTATTGCTTATAAAACGACTAAAGGTGTAGTGAAGGGTACAGCTGCTGTTGTAGGGGCTGTAATTCCTGATGGTGATGATGACGATAAAAAAGAAAAAGAATCTGAGGAATAGTTTCTTTTTATGATGCGCAATGAAGTCCTACATGGATATATGATTCACCATCGTAAATACCGTGAAAAAAGCCATATTGTGCATCTCTTCACTCAAGAATATGGGCGGGTTGATGGTATTTTAAGACAGACTCCGCCTCCTCAATATCAGCCAATCCGTTTGCAA
This sequence comes from Acinetobacter sp. BD54, assembly GCF_044778325.1. Taxonomy (NCBI): domain Bacteria; kingdom Pseudomonadati; phylum Pseudomonadota; class Gammaproteobacteria; order Moraxellales; family Moraxellaceae; genus Acinetobacter; species Acinetobacter sp. BD54. Next base: position 174,671 of record NZ_JANJEP010000005.1, read on the forward strand.
GCCACAGGCAAAAGTGAGCTCAAAAATTTTACAAAGCTGGAAATACTAAATCAGCCGGTTTTCTTTTTTGGCGATGCTTTTTTTGCAGGGTTCTATTTAAACGAAATTGTTCTTAGACTTTGCCCACTAGAAGAGGCAATGCCACAAACTTTTGAACAATACCAGTTAACGCTGCTTCAACTCCAGCAGCTATCTTCTCATGAAAATCCGGATTTATTTCTTAGACAGATCTTGAGGCAATTTGAGCATATCTTGCTTGCAGAGCTAGGCTATGCGATTGATTTTTCAATTGATAGCTCACAAAAAGAAATTTTGCCTCAACAGTTTTATCAGTTTCAAGTGACTGAAGGATTTGCCCCCGTTGTTCAGGCAAGTCGCTCATCGTTGTCAGGAAAAGCAATTTTATCCATGCTGGATTATGAGCAGGGACAGGATTTTTCTCACGAACAATTGCAATTATTAGGTAAACTATACCGTCAAATGATTACATCGCTTTTAGGTGACCGTCCCCTAAAAAGTCGACAATTGTGGATTCAAAATACTCAAACTCAATCGTAATTAGGATTTTTTTATGGCTGCATTGCTTGGTGTAAACATAGACCATGTTGCTACTTTAAGACAGGCGCGCGGTACTGCTTACCCAGACCCTGTAGAAGCTGCTCTTATTTGTGAACAAGCGGGTGCAGAGGGGATTACTTTGCATTTGCGTGAAGATCGCAGACATATTCAAGATGATGACGTGCGCCGTATGCGTCCATTATTGAAAACACGTATGAATCTTGAAATGGCCGTAACTGATGAAATGGTTGAGTTTGCGAAAGAAATTCAACCGCAACATGTGTGTTTTGTACCAGAACGACGCCAAGAAGTTACAACAGAAGGCGGTTTAGATGTAATAGGTAACTTTGAAAAAGTTAAAGCTGCAACTCAAGCTTTAGCTGCCATTGGTTGTGATGTTTCACTCTTTATTGATGCTGATTTTGCTCAAATTGATGCAGCAATTGCTTGTGGAGCGCCTACTATTGAATTACATACTGGGGCTTATGCAGATGCAAAAACAGAGCAAGAGCAACAAGAAGAACTTGCTCGCATCGTAAAAGGTGTGGAATACGCAGCTTCAAAAGGTTTGGTTGTAAATGCTGGTCACGGTTTGAATCTGAAAAATATTGCTCCAATTGCGGCAATTTCACAAATTCATGAGTTAAATATTGGTCACTCAATTATTGCGGAAAGTGTTTTTGTTGGACTAGTACAAGCGGTGAAAGACATGAAAACAGCGATTCAGGCAGCAGGATAAGTAGTAATGTCGAGTATCAATTACGATGAATTAATGCAGCCTGTATTAGCATTTTTAGGGTGCCAAACCCCAAAAGAATGGTTGGATGAGGCCGTTAATAATTTAGACATCTTGATGCAAGATCATGCTAACTGTGAGAAAAAGGCAGCGGGTACAGCCATGAACTTGATGTTCCGCTATAGTTTTTTTACGGACCTACAAGTTAAGCTTGCCCAGCTTGTACGTGAAGAAATGCTTCACTATGAACAAGTTCTAGAATTTATGACAAAACGTGGGCAAGAGTGGAAAGGTTTGAGTGCTGGACGCTATGCAGGTGGCTTACGAAAAGAAATCCGCACATATGAACCAGAAGCTCTAATTGATGTACTCGTGATTGGGGCTTTTGTAGAAGCACGTTCATGTGAACGCTTTTATGCGCTTGCTCCGCGTGTTGATGATGAGTTAGGACGCTATTACCGTTACTTGCTTAAGTCAGAATCTCGTCATTTTGAAGACTATTTAGCACTAGCGCTTGATGTCGCAAAAACTGCCAAAATGAAAGATCCTGAAGAAGATATTCAACAGCGTATTGAACATATCCGTGAAGTTGAAAAGAATCTGATTTTGACTCCAGATGATACTTTCCGTTTTCATAGTGGTATCCCTGCATAAGCTTGGATACCTCAAGTTAAAAAGTTTACCTTTCACGGTAAACTTTTTATTAAGTAGCTCTAACTTCTAAATAGTTTGAGCCGATATTTAAGGTTAAGTAAGGACCATTTTTTAGTTTTTTAATGCATATCATTATTTAATAAATATATTTTTTACAGATTTAAATTTCTCTTAAAATTTTTAAAAAAACTTTTATTTTTTTAGGCTAATAATAAATATTGTGTAAATATAAAGGCTGATATGTTCATCATGAGTTCAACTGAAACAGTTGATTATTTCTAAGGATATAAGAATGTTAGCATTAGTTACAGGCGCATCAGCAGGTTTTGGTTATAGTATTTCAAAAAAACTGATTGAGTCAGACTATAAAGTTATTGGATGTGGAAGACGCGCAGAAAAATTAGAAGAACTACAAAAACAGCTTGGCGAAAATTTCTACCCACTCGTATTTGATATGACTGATACAGCAGAAAATATAAATAAGTTATTTAAAGAATTACCAAATGAATTTCAAATCGATCAAATTGACTTACTAGTGAATAATGCAGGCTTGGCATTGGGTCTAGAGCCAGCAGATAAAGCGGATTTAGATGATTGGTACACCATGATTGATACTAATGTTAAAGGACTTGTTACGGTTACCCGATTAATTTTACCAAGTATGGTAAAGAAGAAATCAGGCTTAATCATTAATATGGGTTCAATTGCAGGTACATACCCATATCCAGGTGGTAATGTGTATGGGGCAACAAAAGCTTTTGTAGAGCAGTTTAGTTTAAATCTACGTGCAGATTTGGCTGGTACTGGCGTGCGAGTAACGAATATTGAGCCAGGGTTGTGTGGTGGTACCGAATTTTCTCTTGTACGTTTTAAGGGAGATCAGGAGAAAGCTAACAGTCTATACGATAAGAAAAATCCAATTTTGCCGGAAGATATTGCAAATACAGTAGCATGGATCGCATCACAACCACCGCATATTAATATTAACCGTATAGAAATGATGCCAACGACTCAGACTTTTAACCCTTTAAAAGTTGTAGAAGTGGAATAATGTAATTTTAAAAAGATCTAAGCGTAGAAGGTCTACCTAAGTTTAGAACTGATGATTCGATCTGGTAAATATTCGAATTATGAAAAGCAAATCCTCTACAGGCAGTAGGGGATTTTTTTATAGGTATACTTTAATAGAGAGCAATAAAAAAGCCCGCTTTAATGCTGCGGGCTTTTTAGTATTTGGCTCTCCCACCTGGGCTCGAACCAGGGACCTGCGGATTAACAGTCCGTCGCTCTACCGACTGAGCTATGGGAGAATCTGCATGCGATTATAAGGAGATTTTGACAAGGGTCAAGTAAAAATCGTCATGTTTCATTCATTTTTGTGTTGTATGCTTTTTATTTGACCAGTTGAAAGGTGAGATCATAAATTACTTGCACTTTGAAAATTCAATTGCTAGATTCAGAAAAGAACAAGCGTTTGGAGTAATCCAAACAGTGTGGATTTAAACCAACTTGCCAGCACTAAAATGGCTAAATCGGAGATAAGTATGAAAACACTTACTGTTGCTTCTATTTTTTCTAATTTTGATTTTTATCAACGCAATTATCTCAATATTTTAAATCAACCAGAATCTTATTACACACCTGTAGAAGATGCATGGATCGATGCTTTTCCATTTAAAAAACAAGATTTGTACTTAGGTGACTTACTACAACTCTGGTTTAGTTCAAAATGGGATGTGCATACTTCATTGAAAGTTTTAAAGTGTTCCAAGGTATTAGATCAATCTAAACCTCTCTATATTTTCCAGCTCGAAGGAGAATTATTCCTAGGTAAAAATAAAGTTTTAGCTTGGTCTACTCAGCATCATGAAGTGATAGAGCTTCAACTTAAGAATATTTGGGCACCTTATGTGGTTGCGAAAACTTGTGACCGCCCAGATATTCCTTACTTAATGAAAAAGGCAGCCGTTTAAAGCTGCCTTGGTTTTTATGGTCGAATAATCATGCAGGTTGCTGTTGCATAAGCATAAAGTTTGCCTTCTTCATCAGTAATTTTTCCTTCGGAAATACCTAAATTTTTACTTAAATTGATCACTTTACCTGTAGCAATTAAAACCTGATTTTGTGGAAGAGGACGGCACATTTTCACATTAAGATCTATGGTTCCATAACCCACACCAGCAGGTAGCATTGTATGTACAGCGCAGCCAGTCACTGAATCTAGAACAGTTGCAGCAAAACCACCATGTACACCACCTAAAGGATTTAGGTGATTATGATCTGCTTGTGCTTTGAAAGTTACAGATCCTTCTGAAATCTCAGTAGGTTGCATCGGAATAGTTTTGCTAATACTGGCAGGTGGAATATGACCTTCAATCATGGCTTGTAAAAATTCGAGGCCTGTCATTTCCATAGGATTTTTCATTTTTTGAGTCCTTCAGTTATTAAAGTTCTAAAATGGAACTTGATGTTAAATTAGGCGTTAAATTAACTATTGTCAAGTTGAAGTGAATAGAAAGATAGGTCTCTTATAGTTTATAAACTTGTAAAATTTGGTTAAGCAGAATATTTTATAACATTAAAAATATAAACTTTTTGTGGAAAATAATAATGAACGGACAGTGTTTATGTGGTGAAACAACTTTCGAAGTTGAGTTAAAAAATCATGATGTACATGTTTGCCATTGCTCGATGTGTCGTAGACAAACCAGTGGTGTCATTATGACAGTTGATGTAGTTAAAGGTAGTTTAAAGTTTATTCAGCAAAAGCATCTTAGTGTATTTAACTCTTCTGAATGGGGTGAAAGAGGCTTTTGTAACGCTTGTGGAACAACAATTTTTTGGAGAACAAAAGATCAAAGTTACTGCAATATCAATGTGTTTTCTTTAAATGAACCAGTAAAAGACTTGAAATTAGATATGGAAATTTTTATTGATTCAAAACCTGATTTTTATAATTTTCAGAATGATACAAAAAAACTGACTGAGGCTGAGGTGGCAGCTTTATTTAATTTGGAATAATTTAATTATAAAAAGGCCTCAATTTTGAGGCCTTTTTTTATATTTTCAAATTATTTAGCAGCTTTTTCAGCTTCGATAGATGCAATTGCAGCATCAACGCCTTCGATTGATTCAGCAGCTTTTTTGATACGTGCTAACGCATCAACAAGTACTTCGTCAGCTGTTGCATATGAAATACGCATGAAACCACCTAAACCAAATGCATCACCAGGAACGACCGCTACGCCAGTTTCTTCAAGTAACCATTCAGAGAATTCTGTGCAAGATTTTAAGCCTTTTGCACGAATAAGAGGGCGAATGTTTGCATACGCGTAGAACGCACCATCAGCAGGTAAGCAAGAGATCCCTTTGATGTCGTTTAAGCCATTAACCACTAAGTCATGACGACGTTTAAACGCTTCAATCATTGGTTTTAAAACATCTTGTGGACCATTCAACGCAGCTTCAGCAGCAACTTGTGAAATTGAAGTCGGGTTAGAAGTTGATTGAGACTGGATTTTTTTCATTGCACCAATGATTTTTGCTGGGCCGGCTGCATAGCCAATACGCCAACCTGTCATTGCATATGCTTTAGAAACACCATTTAAAACAATCGTGCGGTCATATAAATCAGGTGCAACAGTTGCAATATTGTAGAACTCATCTTCCCAACGAATTGGTTCATACATGTCGTCAGATGCAACAAATACTTGCGGATGACGACGTAAAACTTCAGCTAAAGCTTCTAATTCAGCTTTGCTATAAATCATACCTGTTGGGTTAGATGGGCTGTTTAATACCACTAAACGAGTGTTAGGAGTAATTGCTGCTTCTAATTGGTCAGGTGTAATTTTGAAACGTTGCTCTTCGCCACATTTCACGATAACAGGCGTACCTTCAGCAATAATGACCATATCTGGATAGCTTACCCAGAATGGCGCAGGGATGATCACTTCATCACCCTTGTTTAATAATGCTAGTGCCAAGTTAAAGAAGCTTTGCTTACCGCCACAAGAAACCAAAATCTGGTTAGGTTGGTAATCAAGATTATTATCACGCTTTAATTTAGCAATAATTGCTTTTTTTAACCCAGGAGTACCATCTACAGCCGTATATTTGGTGAAACCATTATTAATCGCTTCAATTGCAGCATCTTTGATGTGTTGAGGGGTATCAAAATCTGGCTCGCCAGCACCCAAACCAATCACGTTCTTGCCAGCAGCTTTAAGCTCAGCAGCTTTATTAGTTACAGCAAGTGTAGGGGACGGTTTGATAGCATTGACACGATCAGAAAGACGTACGTCCACGGCAATATTCCTCTTATGGGATTAAAAATAAAAAGCACACTATCTTATCGCAAAAATTAAGCAATTTGCGGATGTGGGGATTTTTAGATGTAAAAAAGTTTAATTTAGGAAAGATCTTGTTGCGGTTTTATTCAATTGAAGCTTTTTTCGAAAGAAACAAGAAAAATCCTTTATAATAAGCCGCAATCGAAATATCGAGAATGAATCATGACTGAGCAACAGCCAAAACAGAAAAAGGCTTTGGTGAAATTGCCATTTCCAATGCCGAATGAAAGTAACCAAGCAGGCGATGCTGTACACAACCAAGTACGTCCGAAACCTGAACAATATGCAGATAGAACTTGGATGCCACCGCGTGGTACTCGTCGTTCTATGGGTAAGCGCTAATTTAAATAAAAAAACAGGCAATATGCCTGTTTTTTTATGGTAAAAGAATTTCTTGATAATAACTTTTTTTCTTTTGATACATATGATGATCTGCGCGTTTTAGCATATCTTCAACTTGTTCATTTTCTTTTGTTGTGGCGTGCCCAATCGCAATACTAATAGGATGACTTGAATAATATTGATTATCTATATTAAAAAGCTCCTGAATGGTTTGCAGCATCATCAAAACATTCGCTTCATCTGCACCAGGCATTAAAATTACAAATTCGTCGCCACCGATTCGAGAAGCTGTATAAGCAGTATTCATAATTGCCTGATTTAAAATATTACCTACTCGACGTAATAAACCATCACCAATATCATGGCCGAGTTGATCATTGGTTTCCTTTAGGCCGTTCATGTCTAAAAAAATTGAAGAAACAGGGCGGATAATACTGCGATTTAAACGATTAAGCTCTTCTGTAAAAAAAGCTCGGTTATAAAGTTTAGTCAGTACATCATGCTGGCCTAAATATTCTAGATAATTTTCGGCTTTCTTTCGTGCAGTAATATCTGTAAGCGCAACCTGTACCAATCCCCAAGTCTCTTCATAACCGGGGAATACGGTAAATTGCAGTAAGACATTTCTGATTTGGCCATCTAATGCATAGTTAACGGCTTCACGCTTGTGGTGAATATTTCCTTGCCAGAGTTCAATCAGCTGTTCTCTAAAAGTTTCCACCATCTCTTCGGCAAAAATTTTATGGGTATTTTTTAACAGAGTGGTTTTATCTGGTGCTTTAAATAAATCGAGAGTCGACTGATTGACGTCTAAAATTAAAATGTCTTCTATGCATTGGCGAACAAATTCAGGATGTACATCTAAAAAAGTCCTAAAGTCTTCAATTCCTAATAGCCTAAGCTGATCAATTCTATTTTTAATACGGCTAAAATCTTCAACCCAAAGCGAAGTCGGGGAGTAGATAAACATTGACTCTGCTAGGCGTCGATTTTTCTCTTCCTGACGAAGTGCATTTTGATACGGAGTAATGTCTTCGGTGGTAATTAAAATACGGTCAAACGTAGTTTCAGAACCCGGTAAAATTGCTCCACGTAGTTGTACATCAATACGTTTACCAGAGAGCGTGTAATTTATAGTGGTACTCGAGAAATGAGTTTTGCCATTCCATAACGCTTCGAGTTCATGAATATGGGCTTCAAACATTTCTTTTTTAAAAATAAGATTTAAGTTGGCACATAACTCTTCTTGGTTTTTTGCTTCAAAAAGGTCTAATACTTTTTGGTTGACCTTAATAATTTTAATTTTATGAGCACATTCAACCACTAGATTTTCATTTTGACTTAGAAATTCATATAAGTTTTCAACCCCTTGATTTCTCCATAAGTCAAATAACTGCTTAACTTCACTAAAGTCTTCAATCCACATTGGAATTGGGGTGAGGTCAAAAATTGAAGAATCTAAAGTTTCCATGCGTTTCTTTTAAGTATTCAGTTTGTCTTAAAGTATAATGAGAAAAACTAAGATTTGGGAAAATAATCGATTTAAATCTATTAGAATAATTAAAATAAAAATATTAAATATAAGTAAAATAAAATAATGAGAAAGCAGAATTTATCTGCTTCACTCATAAAATATCAAAGTAAATTAACGGTTAATAGGGTGGTCGATATTTTTCTCACCGCGCCATAATTTTATAAAATCTTGCTCATCAAAATCATAAAGTTCCATAAGCGCAACAATTACACTTACGAAAATCATTGCACCTTCTGAGTTACCATGAATATTAAAAATCTTACCATTGAGTTTACCTAAAATATCCCTCAATTCGTGGTCACGGCCTCTGCCATAGCGGTCACGAGGATACAATTCCTCATTAAGCACAATAAGCGCTATCGCTTTTTCAGCACGTGATAAATCCGTTTTATCTAAAGCATCTTCAAAAGATTCACTGGCGTGATTAAAGTAAAAAATAACTTCATCATTAATGAAACTTTGAACCATTTTTTGAGTGAGTGTTGGGAACTGTGAAACAGCATCTTCTTCAACATACGGTTTAAACGATTCAGGAAAAATCACATTGTGATGTATGCCTTTAAAAAGAGGAGCGATTTCGGAAACCTTATAACCTGCAATCCCACATCCTAAAGCTGTCACAAAGTATTTCATTTTAGGATGATTTTTTGCATAAACTTTAAAGTCTTCAACATAATGCTCGATTTGGGAGAGTGGCATTTGTTGGATATGTTCATTTAATGTTGGAATTGCAAAGCTCTGACCAGCCCAGCCACGTCCTACACCCTCTACAGCCCCAAAATGCTGACTGGCAACACGTGCAGCTCCACTACCATGTTGTCCAGCCATATTACTACCGAAGACAAACACGGTATCTTCAGGGAGTTCGGTTACAATACTTTCATCATGATATTGATAGGTCATGGTTATGCTTTTTATCTAATGGATAAGTCCATGTTGCAACCGTTTACAGCATTGGTCAAGTATCAAGATGCTTAATATTTTCGATATAGATTAATCTCACTATAGACTTTAAATTAGGGAAAAAATCCCCATTAATTTGCTAGACGATAAATTCAAATTTTTTATAAAGAGAGAGAACTGTGAACGAAAATCAACCTTTCGATTTGGTCACTCATTACCAGCCAGCGGGTGATCAGCCACAGGCAATTGAAAAGCTGGTGAATGGTATCGAAAAGGGTTTTCGTAATCAGTTACTGCTAGGTGTGACCGGTTCAGGTAAGACCTATACCATGGCAAATGTGATTGCCCAAACTCAGCGTCCGACGATTGTGATGGCGCATAATAAGACCTTGGCAGCCCAGCTCTATGGTGAGTTTAAAGCTTTCTTCCCAAACAATGCAGTTGAGTATTTCGTAAGTTATTACGACTACTATCAACCCGAGGCTTATGTTCCGTCGTCAGATACATTTATTGAAAAAGACGCGGCAATTAATGACCATATTGACCAGATGCGATTATCGGCAACGCGTGCTTTGTTAGAACGTCGTGATGCGATTATTGTTGCTTCTGTTTCGGCCATTTATGGTTTGGGTGACCCAAATGCTTATATGCAAATGTTATTGCATGTGGTCCAAGGTGACCGAGTAAGTCGAGACGAAATTATTCGCCGTTTGGTTGAAATGCAATATACGCGTAATGAGCTTGAATTCTTACGTGGTACGTATCGTATCCGTGGTGAAATTATTGATATTTTCCCGGCAGAATCAGACCAACATGCGATTCGTATTGAACTCTTTGATGACGAAGTAGACTCAATTCGATGGTTTGATCCGCTGACCGGTAAAATGGTCCGCAAAGTACCACGTGTCACGATTTACCCGAAAAGCCATTATGTGACGCCAAAAGACAACCTAACACGTGCTATCGATACCATTAAGGATGAATTGCAAGACCAGCTTAAGTTCTTCCGTGAACATGACAAGTTACTCGAAGCGCAGCGTATCGAGCAACGTACGCGTTATGATTTGGAAATGATGCAGCAGTTAGGGTACACCAATGGTATCGAAAACTACTCACGTCATTTATCGGGACGACCGGCAGGTGAAGCACCACCGACTTTATTTGACTATGTACCTGAAGATGCCTTACTTATTATTGATGAGTCGCATGTAACGGTTCCTCAAATTGGCGCAATGTATAAAGGTGACCGTTCGCGTAAAGAAAACTTGGTGAATTACGGTTTCCGTTTACCAAGTGCGCTTGATAACCGCCCAATGAAATTTGAAGAGTGGGAGCGTATTGTTCCGACCACTATTTTTGTGAGTGCCACACCAGCTAGATATGAACTGGAAAAATCAGAACAAGTGGTTGAGCAGGTTGTTCGACCAACAGGCTTGATTGATCCTGAAATTGAAGTTCGTCCGGTGCTTACCCAAGTCGATGATGTTTTGTCTGAGATTAATATTCGTAAGAACTTAAATGAGCGTGTATTGGTAACGACTTTAACCAAGCGTATGGCGGAAGATTTAACTTCTTATTTAAAAGAATATGGCGTTAAGGTTGCTTATCTGCACTCGGATATTGATACGGTTGAACGTGTCAAAATTATTCATGAATTACGTACAGGCGTATTTGATGTACTAGTGGGTATTAACTTGCTGCGAGAAGGCTTAGATATGCCGGAAGTTTCTTTAGTTGCTATTTTAGATGCAGATAAAGAAGGTTTCTTACGTTCTGAGCGTTCGCTTATTCAGACGATTGGTCGTGCTGCGCGAAATGTGAAAGGTAAAGCAATTTTATATGCTGATACAATCACTGATTCTATGCGAAAGGCAATTGATGAGACAGAGCGCCGACGTGCAAAACAAATCGAGTTTAATGAGCAGCATGGTATTACGCCACGTAGTGCAGTTCGTCAGGCTGTGAAAGAAATTGATACGGGTGAAGTACTTTCTGATGATCAGATTGATGAGAAAGTACTAGAGCAGGCACAAGCACTTAGCGCAGATGAACGACATATTCTTTCTGACCCTAAATTGTTTAGTAAGCACATTACTAAGCTAGAGAAAGAAATGTTAAAGGCGTCGAAGGATTTACAATTCGAGCAAGCGGCGCGTATTCGTGATGAAATTGTTCGTTTAAAAGCGCAAATGTTGCAATAAATGGATACATAACACTACATGATTTGTTTAAAAAACAAGCTACTGTGGATATTTAAGTTATTTTGTATTCACAACAAAGAGTTGAGGGCAACAATGGCATTTCGAAATAATGTTCCGCAAGCCAGTTGGCGCTTGGCAAAAATTGCATTGGGCGGTATTGTTCTGACTGGCTTAGCTGTCGGAACATATGCCTATGCCCAGCAGAAGCCTCTACCTACAGTCGATAAGGTTGAATTAGACCGTTATTTAGGTGTGTGGTATGAAGTCGCGCGTAAACCTGCTTTTTTCCAAAAAAAATGTGCTTACAATGTATCTGCAACCTATACCTTAAATGAAAATGGAAACATAGTTGTAGATAACCGCTGCTACGATAATCAAAAGCAATTACAGCAATCTATCGGTGAGGCTTTTGTAGTTAATCCGCCGTATAACACGAAATTAAAGGTAAGCTTTTTACCCGAGGCTGTAAGATGGATTCCGATAATTCGTGGAGACTACTGGATTTTAAAGCTCGATGAAGATTACCAAACAGTTTTGGTAGGCGAACCTTCCCGAAAATATCTTTGGGTTTTATCTAGAACGCCACATCCACACAAAGAAGTGGTTGATGAATATCTAAATTATGCAAAAACATTAGGATTTGATATTCGAGATATTATTCATACCGAGCATAAAGAATAAATATATGCTGCTTAAGAAAAAACCATGTTTTCGCATGGTTTTTTCTTTTTTATAGTGGATAAATCAAGTATTGTATCGCTTTATTTTTCTTAAAGTATAAAGAGGTTAGTGATGTTAAAGGGCGTGATTTTGTCTGTCATGGCATCATTAACTTTTGGTGTTCTTTATTTTTATACCCAATTACTCGGCCAGCTTGATAGTGAACAGACTTTCGGCTGGCGTATTATTGCGACTTTGCCATTTTTAACTTTATTTATGTGGTGGAGTGGTGATTTAAGCCATATTAAAAATATATATCAACGTATTTTGGCAAAACCTTCTTTATTTCTATTACTCATTACAACATCCGTTTTAACCTCAGTGCAGTTATGGCTGTTTTTATGGGGACCTATGCATGGACGTGGTTTGCAAGTTTCTTTAGGATATTTCCTGTTACCGCTTGTTTTGGTTTTAGCGGGTAGTGTCTTATATGGAGAGAAAATATCGAAATTTCAGTGGGTCGCTATTGTCCTTGCAATTATTGGCGTAGGGCATGAGATTTTTCGACTAGGAAGTATTGCTTGGGAAACTGCTTTAGTGGCTATAGGTTATTCCGCTTATTTCTTGTTACGTAAGAAAATTAAAACGGATAATTTAGGGGGCTTTTGGTGGGACCTTCTGATTATTATGCCAGTTGCAATCTATCTGACACATACAGGGTTATTGCCATATAGTAAGTTCCTCGATCAGCCGACACTCGGGTTGGTTATTGCGGGTTTAGGTGTGCTTAGTGCTATAGGCTTGGGATGTTATATATTGGCAAGCCGTTATTTACCTTTGGTTGTGTTTGGTCTGCTTGGATATCTTGAACCGGTGTTACTTGCTTTAGCATCTTTAGTGCTAGGGGAAAGCATTGGTAAAGAAGAATGGTTTACTTATCTTCCAATTTGGTGTGCCGTTTTCGTATTGATTTTAGAAGGGGCTTTTCATCTTTACCAACAGCAGCAAAAAGCCAAAAATTTGCAATTAAATATCGAAAAATATCAAAAAAGATTAAAAAATGATGCTCACGATTAGAGCATCAAAATCTAAAAAGTAAGAAAAAGCAAAAATTTAGCGGCTTTAAACAATAAGATAATAAAAAATAATTATAGGTATTTTATGAATTTATGATGAATTTTGGGAAAATCTAGCCACTAACGTCAGCTTTTGATTCATTCTTGCCAATAATTCCATTACAATTACGGGGTTTTAAAAATCACGCCTAGATATAATTAATTAGAGGACGTATCTGTGAGCAAAGACACTATCATCGCCCTGCACGCTGAACACCAAGGCCGTTGGAAAAACCGTGAAGAAATCGCGGAACGTATGATTGCATTAATCGGTCAATTATACCGTGAAAAAAATATTGTCGTATCTGTTTACGGTCGCTCTTTAATTAACCGTTCTGTTATCCAAATTTTGAAAACTCACCGTCGTACACGTGTTGTAGATGTTGAGCTTTCTGTAGTAAATACTTTCCCTATTTTAGAAGCTTTAGCAAAAGTTGAAAATATCGGTTCTGCAGAAGTTGATATCGGTAAACTTGCAGTTGAATATAAAGAAAAAGGCGGTGATGTTGACGCTTTTGTTGCTCAAGCTGTTGAGTCAATTAAAGGTAGCGCAACTTCTGAACAACCTAAAGATGTAGTTCTTTACGGTTTTGGTCGTATTGGCCGTATCTTGGCTCGTTTAATCATTAGCCAATCAGGTTTAGGTCGTGGTTTAAGCCTTAAAGCGATTGTTGTTCGTAAGTCTTCTGACGGTGACTTGGCAAAACGTGCTTCTTTACTTCGTCGTGACTCTATTCACGGTACTTTTGCAGGTACAATCTCTGTTGATGAAGAAAACGAAGCAATTATCGCTAACGGTAACTTCATCAAAGTGATCTATGCGTCTAGCCCAAGCGAAGTAGACTATACTCAATACGGTATTGAAAACGCGCTTTTAATCGACAACACTGGTAAATGGCGTGATGCTGAAGGCCTAAGCCAACACTTGAAATGTCCAGGTGTTGCACGTGTTGTATTAACTGCACCAAGTAAAGGCGAAATGAAAAACGTTGTATTTGGTGTAAACAACTCTGACATTTTAGATGAAGACAAAATCATCTCTGCTGCAAGTTGTACAACAAATGCGATCACTCCAATTCTTAAAGTATTGGATGACAAATATAAAGTTCTTAATGGTCACGTTGAGACAGTTCACTCATTTACAAATGACCAGAACTTGATCGATAACTACCACAAAGCTGATCGTCGTGGTCGTGCTGCTACATTGAACATGGTTATTACTGAAACTGGTGCTGCTAAAGCTGTTGCTAAAGCATTGCCTGCATTAAAAGGTAAATTAACTGGTAACTCTGTACGTGTTCCTACACCAAACGTATCTCTTGCGATTTTAAACTTAACGCTTGATAAAGAAGTTGATCGTGAAGAAGTGAACGAATACATTCGTCAAATTTCAATCAACTCTAACCTTCAAGGCCAAATCGGTTATACCAACTCTACAGAAGTGGTATCAAGCGACTTTATCGGTTCTCGTACTGCTGGTGTATATGATGCTCAAGCAACGATTACTTCTGGTAACCGCTTAACTGCATATGTTTGGTACGATAACGAAGTAGGTTATAGCTGCCAAGTATTACGTATTGCTGAGCAAATGTGTGGCGTAAGCTATAAAAAAATTCCTGCAGAAACTAACGCTTAATCTGCTTTAACGTTAGATAAAAGAATGTGACAAAAAGACCCAGTTTAGACTGGGTTTTTTTACAACCGTACAAAATATATGCTGATTATTTTTTAGAAATCAATGAGAATACGGTTTAAGGAACAAAAAGAAATAGTAAGGGATTGGAATTGCAGCAGTTTAAAAGATTATTGATCGTCTTCTTTTTTATTATCATCGCGAATATATGTGGTGTACTTATCGCCATTTGGGTGTTTAAACATTTTAATATTTATATTCCGTTGAAAAACCAGGCAGTAGCGATCGATTTACAAGAGCCATTACAGGTACAAGTTAAAGTAAAAGATGCTTTAAATGTCGATGTTAAAGGTCGAGTGAATGCTAATATTCCTATTAATGAGAAGTTAAATATTCCTTTGACGCAGACTTTAACACCACGTGTCTATTTCGATAATATGGTGCCGATTAGTACGGTTATTCCAGTTAAAGAAACTTTAAAAGTTGATCAAAGTTTGCCAATTGACACGAAAGTTCAGGTGAGAGTGCTTGGTAAAGATATTACTTTGCCATTAAAAGGTAATATTCCTTTACAGTTAGATGTACCTATTGATATTCAAGTTCCACTCGATCAAAAAGTTCATTTGAAGTTTGATGCGCCAGTAAAAACGGTCTTAAAAGAAAATCTTCATATTCCATTAAATGCTCAATTAAAAACAAATATTCCAATTCAGGGAAGTTTGAATGTCCCTGTGAAAACAGCTTTAAATGCGTCGGTAGATGTAAAAAATACCTTGCCAGTTAAAATCGAGCATGGTGAGTTAAAAATACCACTATCGAGCATGAGCCTGAATCGCGTTAAATCTGGCGAAGATAACTCTTCACCTGTTCAGAACCAGACAAAATAGGTGAATGGCTTATGTTTGGCTCATTAAAAAGTATATTAATCAGTTTCTTTCTGATTATGATACTCACGGCAATCTTATTTTGGTTTTATTTAAACATACAGGCTTCAGTTGTGGTTTCAGCACATGAGTCAGATATTCGATTACCAGAATCATTAGAAACTAAAATACATGTTGGCAATAATTTGCAAGTCCAATCGATAGGTAAATTAGACACATCTATTGATATTGACCGTCAGATTTCAGTTCCATTAAAAGGAAGATACTTGGCTGATTTAGAGTTTGAAGTCGAGACTCCAATTACGGTAAGTGTTGATTATGCGACAACATTAAAAGTCGATCAGGTGATGCCTTTAGAAACAACCACTGATTTAATTTACAAAAATAAGTTATTACCAAGGTTTCCATTAAAATTAAATATCCCGATTAAACTTGATATTCCATTTCAGTTAAAACGTAGTTATACCATTCCGGTTAAAATTGCTTTTAATGGTCCGGTTTATTTTGAGTTTGATGAATCTATAAATTTGCCAATTAAACATCAGTTTAACCCAAGTTTGAACGTTAACGATGCAATGGAAATGGGGAATATCTCAAGCTTTAATGCCATTATGTATAACTCTGTTCAGCACACTAAAGCTAATTTGGACATGAAGATGGATTTACCTTTACGTAATGTTCATCCTTAGGTAATTAATCAATAAAAATAGACCATGGCTTGCTGTAGGTTTATATCCTGATAAAAAGAAATAAAATAAGCAGCAGGAAAGTAGAATTCTCTCGATTTTCTATTCGAGAATTTTCTGAAAATATGGCAGAATAGGCGGTTTTAGAGTTTTTAGAGGATTGGCAAATGCGCTTTGTTGATGAAGCAGTCATTACCGTAGAGGCTGGCGACGGTGGCAATGGCGTAGCCAGTTTTCGCCGTGAAAAATTTGTACCATTTGGTGGCCCAGATGGTGGTGATGGCGGACGTGGTGGAAGTATCTATATTCAAGCAGATGATGATACAAGTACCCTAGTCGATTACCGTTACACCCGTAAATTCCGCGCTGAGCGTGGTAAAAACGGTGCAGGTGCTAACTGTACCGGACGTGGTGGTGAAGATGTGGTTTTAAAAGTACCCGTTGGTACAACAATTGTTGATACAGATTCAGGCGATATTATTGGCGATCTGGTAGAAGACGGCCAAAGAGTAATGGTTGCAAGCGGTGGTGAAGGTGGTTTAGGAAATACTCACTTTAAATCATCAACCAACCGTGCTCCACGTAAATGTACGACAGGTACAAAAGGTGAGTTCCGTGAAATTCGCCTTGAGTTGAAAGTATTGGCAGATGTTGGCTTATTAGGTATGCCAAATGCTGGTAAATCAACATTTATTCGTGCAGTAAGTGCCGCGAAACCAAAAGTAGCAGATTATCCATTTACCACTATGGTTCCTAACCTAGGTGTAGTAGATGCTGACCGTCACCGCTCGTTTGTGATGGCAGATATTCCGGGACTTATTGAGGGTGCAGCAGAAGGTGCGGGTTTAGGTATTCGTTTCCTTAAGCATTTAGCACGTACACGTATTCTTTTGCACATTATTGATGTACAACCAATTGATGGTTCAGATCCGGCCCATAATGCTAAAGCAATTATGAATGAACTTGCCAAGTTTTCTCCTACTTTGGCGAAGTTACCAATTGTATTAGTACTCAATAAACTTGATCAGATTGCTGAAGAAAGCCGTGAAGAATGGTGTCAGCATATTCTAGATGAGTTGCAATGGACAGGTCCTGTCTTTAAGACCTCGGGTTTACTCGAAGAAGGAACCAAAGAAGTTGTTTATTACCTCATGGATCAGATTGAACAACAACGTGAACGTGAAGTTGAAGATCCTGAGTACGCAGCAGAAGTAAGAGCATTCCGTGAACAGCTTGAAGCTGAAACACGTGAACAGACCATTGCAGCGAAGGAAGCATACCGTGCTATGCGTAAGGCACAACGCCTTGAAAGCATGATGGACGATGATGATGACTTCGATGACGATGAAGACGATGGTGATGTAGAAAGCATCTACGTTCGTGATTAAAAAACCGAGGAAAACATGATAGAAGTGGTCGATGGGCAACGTAAGCTCAGTGAGTGTAAACGAATCGTTGTTAAAATCGGATCATCTTTACTCACGGCAAATGGGCAGGGTCTAGATCTGGACGCTATTTCGCATTGGGCGAAACAGATTGCAGATTTACACAATGCTGGACACGAAATTATTTTAGTGTCTTCAGGAGCTGTGGCAGAAGGTATGGTTCGTATGAAGCTTGCGAGTCGACCCACCGATCTACCCAGTCTTCAAGCATGCGCCGCAATTGGGCAGATGGGCCTAATTCATACTTGGTCTAGTGTGCTTGAAAATCATAGTATCCGAACTGCTCAGGTATTGTTAACACATGATGATTTGGCAGACCGCCGTCGTTACTTAAATTCATGTGATGCATTGCAGAACTTGATTGATTGGCGTGTTATTCCGGTCATTAATGAAAACGATACTGTATCTACCGATGAGATTCGTTTTGGTGATAACGATACACTCGCAGCTATGGTTGCTGGTCAAGTACATGCTGATTTATTAATTATTTTAACAGATCAGCAAGGTATGTTTGATTCAGACCCACGTCATAATCCTGATGCAAAGTTATTATCAACTGTGCGTGCCATGGATGATGTTTTATTTGAAATGGCTGGTGGTGGCGGTGTGCTTGGACGAGGTGGCATGGTCACTAAAGTTCGTGCTGCACGTTTAGCTGCCAAGTCAGGTTGCCCGACATTGATTGCTAGTGGTGAAAGCGACAATGTGTTGTCACGAGTGATGGCTGGTGAGATGCTGGGTACATTGTTTACGACTGATAAAGACCGTATGACAGCGCATCAGCAATGGCTTGCTGCACATTTACAAACAGCGGGTCGTCTTGTAATTGATGATGGCGCAGTTGAAGCGATTAAATTGAAACATCGCAGTTTATTGCCTGTTGGGGTAAAAACTGTTGAAGGACATTTTGATCGTGGTGATGTGGTTGAATGTGTCGATAAACAAGGTAAACGTGTTGCGGTTGGGCGAGTAAATTTTAGCTCTCGTTCTGCTGAAATTATTAAAGGTCTTTCTTCAGACAAAGTTTACCAAGTACTTGGTGAAGCCCGTTCATTAGAAATGATTCATCGCGATCATATGGCAATTTACTAAGTTGTTCTAAATTAAAAAAGCTCGCATCATGCGAGCTTTTTTTGTGGGGTTAATGAGGGCAAGATTCGATCTTCACCGACCATAAAAGGATGTGTAGCAAGACTAAGCATGTCTAAATCTTCTGAGCTATTTCCATACGCATAGATTCGCTGATAGTGCTTTAGAGAATATTGCTCACGTATTCTTAACTTCTTTTGCTCACTACTACAATCCGGAGTTGAGTAGTAACCTGTCATCATGCCATTTTTAATTTGAGTCTCTGTACAAATTAATTCGATACCTAATAATTTGCAAAGTGGAGCAAGATAGATATCAATAGAGGCAGAAACTAATACCACCTGATCACCTAATAGCTGGTGTTGCTGTAATTGTGCAAAAATTTCAGGTGAAAGTGCAGAGACGAGTTCTTGTGCGTATTCTTCGCCTAGTCTTTGCAATTCAATTGCAGGAGTATTTCTGAACATGCTACGAAATAGCTTAGCACGCATCGCATGGGCTGGATAAAAGTTAAGATAATAGGCTTGAATCCATGGCAGGATTTTCAAGCCTTGCTTCACAATATGGCGTTTAGACAACGCATAAAAGATGAACCCTGTAAAACTGTCTTTACTGCACAAGGTTCCATCAAAATCGAACAGGGCGAGATTTTTTATAGTCTTATTCGTTTCGCTCGTTGCATACATGTTTCATATCGTCCGTTTACGCGGGTTGCATACCAATTAGTATTATAGTCACGACTTAGTTTAGGCCCAGAAATCACCACTTGCGGCATAATTGCATAGAGCGGCTCTTTGCCAGTTTTTGATTTATAAAGTTTAGTCAGTGCAATATAAGTTTGAGTACTCTCAAACTTTTTCTCTTTTTCTAATTTTAGATCATCACGAATCTGTCTTGGTGTAACTAAAACATTATTACTAGCAAATACGGTAATTAGTTCTTTTTCTGACTCGCTTTGAGTTGCGCGTGGATCACCATCTTTTGTGTAAAGGAGTAGATCGCCATCAAGACTTATATCCTTGTCGGTGAGTTCTTTTAGCATTTTTTGAAAAGCTGCATTACGACTAGAGTACATACCAGAGTTGTAATCTGCAAAACGATAAATGGCTTTATCATAATCTGCCGGATAAACCATTAAACGGTGAATTCCATAATAAAGGCCGCCATACTCGGTATATAAGTCATCACGTAGTGCAGCAGTATTCATACTCGAGCGTTTGTTTGCTTTAGCATAGTTAATATGAACTTGCATTGAACCCAGTGTAGTGATCGGATTCATTTTTTCGCCAATATCTTGTCCAACTAATTTAGCTGCGCCAGTTAAAGCACTCACGTGATAGTGTTTGGCCATAAAATCGAAAATTTCTCGGTAAAGTAAATCAAGGTCTTTCTCGGTTTTAACTTTACGCATCTGACTCATATAGTTATTGTCAGGAGAGGGTTGGGTTCTTAGTACTTCTTCAAAGTAACCTGCAATTGTTCCACCAATGGTTTTGCCAAGCTTATCTTCAAATTTTTCATTTAAACGTGTACTGACTTCCTCAACCGCTTTTTGTCCTAATCCTGGCACTTGAGGATTGGCGACAAAATTGGATTCCTGATCAACGACCGCCACAATACTACAGACATTTTGTTTGGTTTTAGGAATATCTAAGTCTTTCATAATGTCATCAATATCTTTAGCCCATGACTCACGGTCATGCACACGAGATGGGATGAGACGTTTGATTTGCTGGCTTTCTAATTCAGGCTCATCATTATTTGACCACCAGGCTTTATCTCCACAAGCAGCTAAACTCATGCATACGGCAACCATACCGAATGATTTAAATAAAAAACGGGAAGACAACGGTTTGTTCATGGAGAGGAGGGCACCTGCATAAAAAGATGAGCTGATCAAGCGGATGAAGTATACTATGCCGATCATCAATTGTATGAATATATATGTATATTGGTCCCTATCAACTGTCAAATAATTTAATTGTTGCCCCTATGGCCGGTGTAACTGACCGTCCATTTAGAACGCTGTGCAAGTATTTTGGTGCGGGTCATGCAGTCAGTGAAATGATGACTGCTGACAAGACTTTACGTATGACTAAAAAAAGTCTTTATCGTGCTAATTTTGATGGAGAGTTAGCTCCAATTTCTGCACAGATTGCAGGTTCTGATCCAGTACAGTTGGCTGAAGCGGCTCGTTACCAAGTCGCAAATGGCGCGCAAATTGTTGATATCAATATGGGATGTCCTGCAAAGAAAGTATGTAATAAATTAGCGGGTTCAGCATTATTACAAGATGAAGATTTGGTAGCTCGAATATTAGATGCAGTCGTTGCAGCAGTTGATGTTCCGGTAACTTTAAAAACCCGTTTGGGATTTTTAAATGGCCAAGAGAATATTCTACGGGTGGCTAAGCGTGCCGAAGAGGCTGGCATCGCTGCATTAGCACTACACGGCCGTACGCGTGAAGATATGTATTTAAATACCGCCCGTTATGAATTGATTAAGCATGTTAAAGAATTAATCCATATTCCTGTGATTGCTAATGGTGATATTGATAGTCCTGAGAAAGCAAAATATGTACTGGACTATACTGGGGCAGATGCAATTATGATTGGGCGGGCTGCACAAGGTCGACCGTGGATTTTTCGTGAAATTGCCCATTACTTAAAAACTGGTGAACACCTTGCTGCTCCGAATATTGAAGAAGTTAAAGAAGTGCTTTTAGGGCATTTGACTGAGTTATATCAGTTTTATGGTGAATACTCTGGTTGTCGTATTGCCCGTAAGCATATTGCTTGGTACACCAAAGGTTTACGCTCAAGTAATGAGTTTCGACAAAATATGTATAAAGTTGAAACGACTGCTGAACAAGCTTTAGTTGTTGAGAGTTATTTTAATCAATTGCTCGCTGAAGGTAATTTGATGAGTGATGTTCAGGTTGAACAGGTTAATTTATTAGATACTCACTAAAATAAAGCAACCAGTATAGAGACTGGTTGCTTGGAATTTTTATCTATTCATTGTCTAGCATTTCAACGACCAGTTGATTAACCAGATCAGGTGCTTCAAGTTCACGTATTTGTGCAACGTTACTTCCTGCCCAAAAAGCACCAAAACCGTAATCTTGGTGTTTGCTTGCAAGAGCATTTAGTTGCTTTGCTAAATCATAGGTATAAGGATATTCGGGTTGTACAGGGCGAGTAGGTGAATCAATTTTTGTATGCCAATGGTTGAGTATCCCCCGAGCAGGGCGTCCAGAAAGACTAGCACTAATCTGTGTTACAGGTTTACTAAATAGGGCTTTGCGATATTCGGCAGAAGCATTTGAAGTTTGGCATTGAACAAATGCTGTCCCTAATTGGACTGCGGCTGCGCCTAAGCCCAACATATGTTTGGCTTGTAAGCCAGTCATTATGCCACCTGCGGCTACAACCGGAAGTGTGCAGTGCTGCACAATCAGTTGAACCAAGTCACTAGTTTTAATTGCCCCATCAAAAGTCTGGTTGAAAATCCCTCTATGTCCGCCTGCCTCAATCCCTTGGGCAATAATAATATCGATGCCCGCTGCCTCAATAGCTTGAGCTTCGATCAAATTAGTTGCCGAAACCATAGTCAAAATACCAGCCTCTTTTAAAGCTTTAATTTGATGCGGATGCGGAATACCAAAGTGAAAACTTACTGCTTTTGGCTTAGTTTCTAAAACAATATTTAAAAAATCATCATTGTCTAAAAAACTTGGATAGATACAGTGCAGTTCTTGGGGCGGTTGAGCACCGAATTTTTCAAAATGAGGACGTAGGTACTCAAGCCATTGTTTTGCTTTTTCTACATTAAGCTCAGTCGATTGATGACAGAAAAAATTAACTTGAAATGGGTTTTCCGTGAGCGCTTGAGTTTTTAAAATTTGTTCACGTGCACTTTGCGGTGTGTTTGCTCCTAAGCCTAATGATCCAAGGCCTCCTTGATTTGAAACCTCGGCTGCTAATTCAGGAGTAGAGACGCCCGCCATTGGAGCCAGAAAAATTGGATGTTTGATTGCAAGTTGTTGTAATAGGCTCATTTTATTCACCTCAATTCTTTCTCTTCACCATAACGTGAAAATAGAATGAAGAGCAAATAATATTGGCTATTTAATTTTTAAATATTAAGAGTCTTATTTAAAAAACTCTCTTATAAAGGAGTGACATTAAATAAGGAACCAATCCAGCTTGAAAAAGCCATCGCTAAAATACCCCATAAGGTAATACGTAAACTACCTTTGATTTTAGACGTGCCTGCAAAATAACTCGAAAGGGCACCTAAAATTGCTAATGCCGCGATACCTGTAATAAGGACACTTGGCATAATTAAATGCTCTGGGCTAAACAAAATGGCAAGCATGGGGAAAAATGCCCCAAATGAAAATGAAGCTGCTGAGGAGAGTGCTGCTTGAATTGGGTTTGCCGCCGTATTTTCATGAATACCGATTTCATCTCGGGCATGTGCACCCAAAGCATCATGAGTTGTAAGCTGAATAGCTACCTCCTTTGCTAGTTCTTTTGAAAGTCCCCTAGAAATATAGATTTGAGTTAATTCATCCAATTCTTTTTGAGGGTATTTTTTTAATTCTTTTGCCTCAATAGCTAAATCTGATTTTTCAATATCTTCTTGAGATTTAACCGAAATATATTCTCCGGCAGCCATTGAGGTTGCGCCTGAAATGAGTCCAGCAACACAAGTGATAAATAGAGTATGTGAGCTTGCCCCACTTGCAGCCATTCCCATAATTAAGCTAGTCACTGAAATAATGCCATCATTAGCGCCTAATACTGAGGCTCTTAGCCAACCTGAGCGTTGAATGGCATGATGCTCTGTATGATGTGGAAAAGCCATGTGTTTTTCCTTATAAATGTTTTATAAATGCTATGAAATTTTACAATTTATTGGTCAAAAAATATGTCATTATTATAGGAAATTTAGGGATAAGACAGAATAGATCAATAATAAAAATGGAGATTAAACAATTATTTTAAAACATCCTTAACCTAACTTAACGATGTAACTTATTATTTTTAATTATAATATTTATTGATCATTCCAAAGACTTGCCCTCCCTAATAAGTCTAATTTACTGTAGAGGTGAAAATGAAAAATATCAAAACAATAAACTCTATAACACATTCAATATTACTGATGGGAGCAGTGATCTCTTCTTTGGGAATGATCGGTATAAGCTCAGTTTATGCACAAGAGCAAGTCGACCCTGCATATAAGCCCGGTAACCCTATTTATGATAAATGGGATAGATTTTATAAAATTGAACAGTCTCAACCGCAAGAAGCAGAAAAAATATTAGTTGAGCTTAGTAAACTGACACCAACCGATATTAAAGTCTGGAAAAGTCTTACTTATTTACAGATTCGGCTTGAAAAAAGGGAAGAAGCTTTACAAAGCTTAAGACAAGCAAGAAATTTAGCTCCTCAAGATGACACCTTAAAATTACAAGAAGCTTATTTGCTGAATCAGCAGAAAAAAGATCGTGAAGCATTGGTTTTATTTAAAGAGTTAAGTTCCTCTTCAGACCCTGAAATTGCTGCTAAAGCAACTCAGGCAGTTAAAAATTTAAGTGGGGGAGAAGTTAAACCATATTTTAGAGATATTTATTTTGCACCGTCTTATGAGTCACGTTATGACGATGTTATTTTTCCTTTAAAAATGAGGTATGGCAAAAACATCGATAATGGGCGAGCCCAAGTATATGGCTTTCTTAATTTAAACCGCGATACTCAATCGCAAGGTGGAGTCCGACCTGAAATTATTGATGAAAATGCAGCCACTTTAGGGGTGGGGGCAAATTATCAACCGTGGACTTCCATTCCTGTACGAGCCTATGTCGAAGTTGGTGGAAGTTATGACTTGATTGATAGAAATAGAAAGCGGTTTCGTGAGAGTGTTGTGGGCGGTGTAACGGGTTATCAAGAATGGTATTCACAAACAAACTGTGATCATTCACTTTGTTTAGATAATTATTTTACTGACTTATACGGCAATGTCGCGACTTATTCGAGAGAGGACTATAACGTTATTGGGGATTTACGCTTACGCACAGGTTTAAATCTCTATAAGGGTGAGAGTGGGACTGTACAGGCTTATGTGAAATTGCATGGCTTAGCGGATAGCGAAGATGAATATTACAATAATTTATTTGAATATGGCCCAGGCATTTCATGGCAGCCTTTTAATTATCAACCGATAAAACTACGGGTTGAACGTCTATATGGCAATTATTTTAAAGACGTACCGGTTAATACAAAAGATCATTACAACAATACTCGTGTAGAACTTGTTTTTTATAAGGATTTCTAATAATGAAGAAAATTTTTATTTCAATTGTATTTGGTACTCGTCCAGAGCTCATAAAGTTGGCTCCGGTAATTTTATTAGCAAAACAAGATGCACGATTTCAGGTAGAAGTTATTTTTACAGGACAACATGATGAATTAGTTCGAGATGCGATAGATTTCTTTGAGGTTGAAATTGATCATCGCCTTAAAATTATGAAGGCTGGACAAAGCCTAAATCAGCTTCTAATTCATGGCTTAACGCAACTTGAAAATATCTATACAGATGGTCAAAAAAGAGATGCAATTGTTATTCAAGGTGATACTACAACCGTGTTAGCTGCTGGGCTAGTTGCATTTTCAATGAAGATTCCTGTTGCCCATGTCGAAGCGGGTTTACGTTCTTATGATTTAGATCATCCATTTCCTGAAGAAGGTAACCGCCAGTTAGTTTCTCGTATTACCAAATGGCATTTTGCCCCTACAGAACAATCAAAGCGTAACTTGTTAAATGAGCAGATTCCACCTTCATTGATTACAGTGACAGGAAATACGGTAGTCGATGCTGTGCATTTAGGAAGGAAACTCATAGCTGAAAAGACGGGTTTGAAAAATCAACTTGAGCCTTACGGAATTGAATTAAAACAAAACGATAAAGTTGTACTTATAACTGCTCACCGCCGTGAGAATTTTGGCGAAGGAATTCAGAATATTTGTAATGCTGTTGAGTATTTAGCAAAACAGCATCCTGATTTACATTTTATTTGGCCTGTACATTTAAATCCTGCTGTACATAATGTAGTGCACGATAAATTTAAAAATCATGCTCAAATTCATCTTGTGAAGCCACTCGATTATCCGAGTTTATTGGCCGTTATCGACCGCTCCACCTTTATTTTAACGGACTCTGGTGGTTTACAAGAAGAAAGCCCATCATTTAATAAGCCTGTCTTAATTTTAAGAGATACGACTGAACGCCCGGAAGTGGTAGAGGTGGGAGCAGGAGTATTGGTTGGAACAAATCAGCAGAGAATTATTGAAGAGGCTGAGAAACTTTTAACGGATTCGCAGCATTACCAAAAAATGGCTCATGTTGAAAATCCGTTTGGTGATGGACGTGCTGCCCAGCGAATATTAGATGAAATTGCCAGAACTTATAACTAGAGATCATTTATTTTGAGTTTTTGGGTTCGTTTATGGTGGCGGGTGTGCTGCCATAAACGAGTCGATACCATAGGCCTACAATATAAACGGACCATCGGCCCATATAGTGGGGGCCATCAAAAATATAAATTTTTTTCCCTTCATACGCCTTAATTTGAGAGATAATTTCCCAAGGATAGGCTGCACGAAATTGCCCATTTTTCTTAGTTCGAAATGCTTCTAAAACAATAACCGTTTTATCTTTTCCAAGTGTCTGTTCAAGTTGATCTAAAATACGTCTAGCTTGTTCGGGAGTTCTTACTCCGACACCTACACCATCTTGGAAAAAAACGCCTGCTTGTTGAGGAAGCCAGCTTTTAACCCATAAATCGTAGTTTTCGGGTTCACTTTCACCACTATAAACACTAACCCAAATAGGTGAGGGTAATTTTTCCAAAACATGTCCTAAGGTACTTACTCTTAGCCATGTTGGGTCGGCTTCTACTGGAAAATAATAGCCTTTTAAAGATGCATCATTTTGTTCTTGAATAATTTGTGCAGATTTTTCTCCCAAAGCAACGACATTAGCACGCGCTTCGTGTTCATTATATTCACCTGCTAACCCCAATATAAGATTTTTAGCCCAAGGTTGCTGTTTAATTTTTTGTAAATCAATGGCTTTTTCCCATTGAGGGAGGGTGGAGTTTTTCCACCAAGATTTAGATTCAACGACTGACCATTGGGGAACAAAAGTATTTATTCCTAAGTAATGCCAGTTTCCTTTAGGAGGAGTAGTATCATTGTCAGGTTGCCAGAAGATACCCTCAATAATGGGAGGTTGCCCATGATTTTTGAACAACCCCGCATAACCCACCACACTACATATAATTAAAATAATAAAAGCAGTTATTTTAATTGGTATCTGTTTTTTCATTATTACGTCGTAACCAATACCACAAGAAGATCACTATTATCATAATTGCAGAGATAATCACAACTAATAAAAAGAATGATGATTGCTGAACTAATGGCGCTTTTTGATTACCCACAATTAATTTTTGAAGAACATAAATATTGCCGTTTTCAGAAACCAGCATTTTAGTCACATTATTTGGGATTTTATGCTGTATTTTTCCCCATAAATGCATAAAGGTTTGTGCACCGTTTTCAGAGTCTGTAATTACATCGAAGCGGTTATTGTTATAACTTACGATAAAGCCATTCGCTGCTGCGGGTGCATAAATAATATTTTGATGCATTAAGACTTGTTGCTGATAAATTTCTTTGTTCACTCTCACATTCACTGCTTGTGGAGAGGTTGGAGAAAAGCGTACTAGGTTCACTGGCATTGGTGCTTGTGTCAGCAGCATGTTTTTAGCGACTTGTCCTAAAATAATGGCAATATTTAATGCCCCAGATTGGTCATCAATTGCGATCGTTGGCTTGGTGGCTAAGGTCATTGAAAGAGCGGCAACACCATTTTTAAGTTTATGGGGAAGTTTGACCGTTGATTTGGCGGTATCAACCCAGAGTGAGCCGTGAGCATTGGGTAAACATTGAGAATTGGCAATAACCGAGTTTTCAAGTTTCAAGCTAAAGTTGGTTGTATTTGAAATTTCCTTGGCAAAGATGTTGAACTGTCGGTTTACAGGGTCGGATGCGAGATCCGCCGTTTTCATACTTCCTGCAAGTCCTCCATCAATCCATGCTGTAATATTTGAACCTTGTAATAGTCCACTTTGAATACGAAGTGCGATTTGCCCTTGCAGAATATCAGTAGGTTGCCATACTGCCGGAAAATCAAGAAATAAATTCTTTTCGGCATGATTTAGTCGAAAATCCTGAATACCTAGATCTGCAAGCGTATCAATTTTTTTAAATTGCGCCCAAGCTGGTGCTGAGATTGTAGTTGGAAAAATAGCGCTACCCGTATCAAGCTGTTGCACATAAGTTGGATTAATTAGCCCGTTAATGACAGCGGTAAGCTCTTGTGGAGTGTGATAAGTAATAGATAGCGTCGGTACACCTTCAGCCGGTTTAGCAATTTGTACTAAGGCTCCTCCTTTGAGTGGGCTTGCCGAACGAATCACTTCAATAATAAAGTTCGTTTCAGGATTTAGATTGGTTTGGCCTGAATCAACCCATTCAATTGGCGTTACGGAGCTCCACGAACTTACTAATCGGCCCAACATAGAGGCTTCGGTAATTTCTTTACGGTTATATTTTAAGATCCCGACAAAAGGTGTAGGTCGTCTAGCCTGAGGGTTAAATAAAGCGTCCGGTAGATCTTTTAAACGGTACTCATTTCGAATAGGCGTAAAGTCGAGTTGGGAATTACTCAAATAAGTTAAGTGATCAATATCTTCTGTACAGAATGTTTCTTTTGTTTGGTTAAGCGTCGTTGGTTTTGCATATTGTTGAATAATAAAATCTAAACGGTGAAAACCACTCTGACTAGCAGGAATATTAAATTTGAATTGGCCATCACCATTAAGCGTAGTGTTATAAATGAGCTTATCGTCATATTTGACGAGTACTGTTGTGTCATTTTCAGTTGAGTAGTCACTCGAAAACTGAATGTTTTGCCATTCAGCACCTTTTCCAATATAGAAAAAGTGAGGCTCGACTGTATATTTAGTCGAGGTACTAATATCGTCGAGTTTCCATGTATAAGCATGAGTAGACATGGCAAGCAAAAAACTGGTGCTGGCAAGGAGCACTTGAGCTGTTTGGTAAAGATCAAAAGTCTTTTTCATTTATTTTTTCTCCTTGCTACGTTCCGTTTTGTACCATTGAAGGGAGTTGCCCTGTATTTTATTTTTTAGCATGTCGAATGCGGCTTTAAACACAATAAATAAGAAGATTTGTGAGTAACTTACGTAAGATAAGACAGAATAAAAATAGAGTTCTGGTTTAACTTTTTCTAAAGAAAGCGTAAACCACATTTGTGCTACATAGAGACAAAATGAGAGTCCCCACAGTAGTGTAAATGGACCAGGAACTGAAATACCTGCAATATCAAGTAAGCCAAGCGTTAAGGTAATATGACTCCAGAATAAAGCCGGTACAAAAAGGATATAGCACATAATGTTATTTAGAATTTCAATTCCGATTGGGAATGGGGTTCTCAGTGCTACGGGTAAATATTTGCGTGTCACATAAAAATTACCTTGAGTCCAGCGTGAGCGCTGTTTAACGAATACGCTTAACGAAGGAGGGTCCTGTTGCCAACCAATTGCATAGGGAACCCATTTAATTCGTTTTTGTCCGATAAAAATTCGGAAACTCATTTCTGTATCATCGACTAGTGATTTTTCATCAAAACCGCCCAAAGTCTCTAGAGCATCGCGCCAGATGACATAATTTGTTCCCATTAATGTTGATAGTTCAAAACGTTGCCAGCGTCCACCTTGAAAGATCCATTGGAAAAAGATGAATTCAATCGCAATAAAACGAGTCAAAATACTATCCTGCCAGTTACGGGTTCTGACTTTGCCATTTACCGCGACTAGCTTTTTATCGGCTAACAAGGTTTGGGCAAGTAATCGGACGCAATCGGGTTCAGGGGTACTATCGGCGTCGTAAACAACAATTAACTCACCTTTGGCATGGGGAAGGCCATTATTAAGCGTTCTTGATTTACCTTTACCACCCATACCTTTGGGTACATTGACAATTTTTATGCAAGGATAAATTTTTGCGAGGTTTTCTGCGATTTCGAGGGTGTTGTCTTTGGAGCCATCATTGATCAGTAAGACTTCATAAGACTCTGCCGGATAGTCCTGTTGAGCAATGGCATGCAAAGTGTCCTCAATCACAACGCCTTCATTATAAGCAGGGATCAAAACACTTAAGACTGGCCATCTTTCTGGTATTGGTAAGTTTTGCAGCTCTTTTTCAGCCGTTTTGGAATACTTCCACGCTTGATAGCTTAACCATGCCCAAAATGCTTGAGGAATCCAAATACCTAAAAAGCCAAATAAAAACAGGATATCAATTGGAGCCATTTTTACGGACCCTCCTAATAATAGAAGAGATGAGCAGCAATAATAAAATTGCCCCGACCACTAAGGAGATCCATGAAATATAGCTACCAAATGTACCGAGTAGATCCGGATACGTCGTTGTTAAAATCAGGTCAAGTGGAACAACAACAATACTTAAAATAATAAATATATAACCTATAAGATTCGTACTTACATGTTCAGGAGTACTCTCATAATCAATATTATTAAAGTTCCAAGAAATGCCGAGTTGAGGATATCGAATATTAGATAGAGGTAAATCGGCAGGGGGATTAATGATAATTTCATAACCTGAAACATGACCGTTAAAACCCTTGGCCGAGTAAAATAAATGTGGGCCTTGTCTGACTTCTCTTGAGGGTAATGGTAAATTTGCTGAATTTAGCTGGATAATATAACTACCTGCTGGTTGAGAAATTAAATTTTCATCCCATCCCGTACTCACAAAAGCAGCCATTGGGCGTAAACCAATAGCGGTCGAAAAAGTTGCTTTTGCGGCAAAATATTGAGGTTGTTCAGTTTTAAAAAGCACAATAGGAATAGCACCTTGGCTTACTGCTTCTTTTAACAAGAAATAGTGAGGAAAACCGAATACTTCGTCTGGCAAGATAATGCCGGGTCTAATTCCGTTATGGATAAACTTTTGGAAACTTTCAGAGCTAATCTGATCAATCGTAAAGACAGGCCACCATGTATCTTGGTAAGGGAAAAACATGGAAAGATCACTAGGACTTTGAACCTCGGCTTTTATTTGCTCAGCTTTAATTTCGCAATGATAATATTGTCGATAGAATTGTTGTAATGTGGCATCTGGATATTGGCTAGAGGCGATTACAATTCCACAAATATTAAGAAGATTAGACATTAGCTCATCTCCTCAGGTGGAAGAGGAACAATTTTGTATTCCACCTCAAGACGCAAGGTCGTAATTTCTTTTAATTTTTTTAAGAATACAGGGTCTTCTTCTGTTTTCTGCTGGCGAATCATAATACTGTAAATATTTTCCAGATCATCATCTGCAAACTGGAAAACAATCTCGTTGGGTTCATGCTGGCTTAAAATTTTAATCATTTCATTTTGAGTTGTTTTCCAGACATCATCGCCTAACATTTCTTTAATTAGACTGCGATTAAGAATTCGAATTTCGAATACTTCATAATCTTGTACATTGTGGTGATCAAGTAATTTAAAAAAACTACGCTGAAAGTATTTTAAAGCACTGAGCGGGAAAATATCGCGGCGATAATTTCGGTCATAGCTTTGAATATCACGGTATTTCTGTACATTAATTTCAATATTGTGGCGTACAGCACTTAGAAAGAGCGGAATTAGGGGAATAATGAATAGTAAAAGTAACTGACGTTCAATATGTGTTTGTGCGCCTAAGTCGAGTAAAAAGTATACGGCAACCCCAATAAAAGCGACTAAACCTACAATTAAAGACAAACCGACTTCTAAAAAAGCACCTGAAATTAAAAGAAGAAGAATAAAAATCCAACTTCCTCTAAAACTCACAGGCAGCCACTCATATGCAACCATTCCCATAAATAGATGAGCTGCGATAATCCATAAGATGAGTGTTCTACCGGGGTGTTTTTGTTGCATGTGGCCTATGCTACCTTTTTTGTAATGTTAATTTTTTTATACTTTTATAATGAAAGGTGTTGATTTGCGAAGTAGTTGTTGTTTCTGTCCTTTTTAGGTATCTATTATGTTTATTTGTAGATTAAAGCCACTGTATAGTCAAACCTTGTTATTAATTTTTCATCAAAAATAAACAGAGCAGACTCAATTGTTATCTAAATATTCTTGAAAGTTTCAATTGCTTTAAGGCGTGTTTCTTTTAAATCTACTATGGGTTTTGGATAATTTAAACCAAGATCGGTTTTGCTTGAGTAGGGTTCATGAATCGTTTTATTGTCCAAATGAGCCAATTCTTTCACCCATTGGCGAATATATTCACCCTCCGGATCAAACTTCTTTGATTGAGCAATTGGGTTGAAAATCCGAAAATAAGGTACGGCATCTGTTCCTGTTGAGGCACACCATTGCCAACCGCCATTATTTGCGGCGAGGTCACCATCAATTAAATGTTGCATAAACCATTGTTCACCAATGCGCCAATCAATCAAAAGATTTTTACATAAAAACATGGCCGTAATCATACGTACTCGATTATGCATCCAGCCTGTTTGTAAAAGTTGTCGCATCCCAGCATCAACAATAGGAATACCGGTTTGACCCGTTTGCCATGCGGTTAAATGTTCTGGATTATGGTTCCATTTAATCTTCTGAGTATCTTTTTTAAATGGGATGTGTTTAGAAACATGCGGAAAATCAAATAAAATATGTTGGTAGAACTCTCTCCAAAGAAGTTCGTCTAACCATGTTTGTTGGCCCTCATTGACTAAGTGAAAGTTGCCATGTTGATTACGAAAGAGTGCTTGTAAACACTGTCGAATAGATAAAATACCAATATTTAAATAAGGCGAAAGCTTACTTGTAGCTTGTATATGAGGAAAATCGCGCTCGACTTTATAGTGACAAACCGATTCTTCAATAAATTGATCTAATTGTTCTAATGCGTATTGCTCGCCAACAGGCCATAAATCTTGCTGTTCTTTTGAGAGAAATGAGCAAAATAGCTTTTCAATTTCGTCTAAATCAATATTTTTCCCCTGTAAAAAATCTAGTGGTACTTCATTTTGTTTATTAGGGACTGGATAACATTGAGGTAAACCGCTTGTGTCGAGCTTTGTATAACAAGCTTTTTTGAATGCACTAAATACTTGATATGGTTGTTGTGATTGCTTACGGATTGAACGTAAAGGAAAAATAGTACGGTCATGGAATAAAAATAGTTCTTTGCCATGCCGATTTAAATAGTCTTGTACATTTTTATCTCTTTTTAATTCATTTACGCCTATTTCGATATTGGCATACACGTTTTCAATATTATATTTCTTGCTGAAATCAGAAATAAAGTTTGCGATCTCTTTCCAATAGGGAATGACTTGAATAACTAGTGGAATATGCAGTGCTGCTAACTCTTTCTGAAGCGTTCTGAGTTGTCGTAAATAAAAACTTATTTTTATTGGAGCATCGGCGTGTTGTTTCCATTGCTCTGGCGATAAGATGACTAAACCCAGTGAAGGTCCTTGCTGGCTGGCGTGCCACAAAGCTGCATGATCATGTATACGCAAATCTTGACGAAACCAAATGAGCTGATAAGCATTTGACATGCAAGTCCCTAAAAATAAATTAACTCTATGAATATTATATAAATTAAAGACATAAAAAAAGCAAAGCCGAAGCTTTGCTTTTTATTATCTTCTAAAAGAAGACTTAGTGGTGATGACCACCTGCACCGTGTACGTGACCGTGATCTAATTCTTCTTGAGAAGCTTCACGGATTTCTACGATTTCAACTTCAAAAGTTAAATCTTGACCAGCAAGTGGGAAGTTTGCATCAACGATAACGTTGTCGCCTTCAACAGCTTTAACAGTAACGATTTGAACGCCGTCATC
Source organism: Acinetobacter sp. BD54 (assembly GCF_044778325.1). Taxonomy (NCBI): domain Bacteria; kingdom Pseudomonadati; phylum Pseudomonadota; class Gammaproteobacteria; order Moraxellales; family Moraxellaceae; genus Acinetobacter; species Acinetobacter sp. BD54. The sequence goes on from NZ_JANJEP010000005.1 coordinate 208,479, forward strand.
TGTTTGAGCTTGGAATTGCATACCTGGTTGAATGTTATCAACGCCTTGGAACATTTGAGCAGGAACTTCTTGTACTAGGTCTGGGTTATATTCGCCATAACCTTCAGCAGCTGGTACGTTAACAGTGAATTTATCACCAACAGTCTTACCAGTTAATGCATTTTCTAAACCAGGAATGATGTTGCCTGCGCCATGCAAATAGGCAAGTGGTTCACCTTGAGATTGATCAAGTGTTTCACCCTCAGCGTTTGTTAATTTATAGTGGAATGAAACCACGTGGTTATTTGCAATTGCAGTCATGTTTTTGATCCATTCAATCAATTAAAGCGTACATCATAAAGTGAAAAATAAATTTTGTAGACTACAAAATCTCAATCTTTAACACTTTTTCTAATGCGTTTTTATCTAAATAGGGATGAACTTAAAAAATTCAACTCAATACAGCTTAATTTTTGGTCGTACTCGTCTTGTAAGTAAATCTTTCATTGTGAGTAGTCCAGCTTGAGTGTATCCGTGAATTGTTGCTTGATGTAAACGGTATAAAGATACATACATCGTTTTAGCAATATATCCTTGGACACTGACATCCCCCAGTAATTCTCCAACCGCTTTATTACGACTTAAAGACACAAGTGAACCTTTGTCATTAAAAGTAAACATCGGTTGTGATCGGCCATTTAGCCTAGCAGCCATAGCATCGACTAAAAAGCTTGCTTGTTGACTAGCAACTTGAGCGCGTGGTCCGAGAGGCGGGTGTCTTGCATCAAGTTGGCAATGGGCACAATCACCAAATGCAAATACATTAGAATCGGAATAGGTCTGCAGCGTTGCATAGACCATTAAGCGGTTAATATTGTCACGTTCGAAATCACTAAGACTTTCAAGTACTTTTGGTGCTTTTACCCCAGCTGCCCATACCGTAATATCACTGTTGAGCTGGTTACCATTACTAAAATAGATATGGTGTTCATCAATTTTTTCAACACGGTGTTTAGTTAAAATTTCAACACCCATTTTTTGAAGCTGTTTTGCGCTATGTTCAGCTGTTTTTTCACTTAGGGCAGGGAGAATGCGTTCTGATGCCTCAATGAGTGTAATTTTGACTTGATTCGGATGGATCTTTTTCAAACCATAGCGATAAAAGTTTTTGGTCGTTTCAATCAGTTCAGCCGCAAGTTCGACACCTGTTGCCCCCGCACCAATAATTCCAATATTTAATGTACGTTGATCGGGTTGATTTTGCGCTTCGATATATAAATGTAAAAGATCTTGCTGGAAAATATCCGCCTGTTTACGGCTATCGAGGAAATGGCAGTTTTCACGAACACCGGGTGTATTGAAATCATTTGATACTGAACCAAGCGCTAAAACCAGCGTATCGTAACTGAGTTGTTGAATATGGGTGTTTTGTTCTTTAGAGACTTGAGGGGGAATTAAATCAATTATTTTCTTATCTTTATTTACTGCTGTTAATGTTCCCAACACAAATTCATAGTGGTGTTTCTCTGCATGGGCAAAATAATTGGTTTGCTCTTCGTGAGGATTTAAAGAACCCGCCGCAATTTCATGAAGTAATGGTTTCCAGATATGAGTTAAATTTTGGTCAACCAATGTAATTTTGGCTTTACCATTTTTCCCAAAAGTTTCACCAAGTTGCGTGGCGAGTTCTAAACCACCAGCGCCACCACCGACAATAACAATATGATGTAAGTTTTGGGTCATTTTTATCACCTAATTATTTTTCTATAAAAAAAAGATGGCTGAATTATGCCATCTTTTTTTTATAAAATTTATTGTGCATCTGTGCACAATTTGATGTTTTTAGTGCGAATCTATAGGGTAGAGTTTTGCTGCACTGTGCTCACTTGATGAAAAGATTGAGAATAGGCTTGAGAACCACATCATAATTCTTTGGAAAATATTCGCTTCTTCAATGTGTACATCATTTTCAATTTGAAGACTGCGAATGAGCTGGTTGTTTTGATAAATTGAAACTGTTGCCAAATTCATCGCTTTCATTAACGGTGCTGTTAACTTTTGTTCATTTAACTGAATATTTACACGTGTTTGAGTTGTTTCAAGTGGAGCAATAATTTTAGGTTGTTGATTGCTATCAAGAACTTGAATACGCTGTGTAGCATAATCAAACGTATTTAAATCAATTGGTGTTGGCTCAGCATATAAAGAAGTCGTAACAATGGTTGGCTGCTTAGTTTCTACTTTAAACATTTTTAAAGTTGATTTAATAACAGGCAATTCAGCAATTAATTTTTGCTCAGGAATAACCACTTCATCACGTGTATAAGCATAAGCAAGATTCATTAATTTATCTGCAATTTCAGCACGTTTCACAGCACTTGGGGTACCTAAGACAATTACCAGTAAACGTCTTTGCGGTAAGTTCGGTGAAAATGAAGGGCGTGAAGCTGTTAGAGCCAAGTTATAACCTGCTGCTTTGGTATAGCCAGTTTTTAAGCCATCTACAGATGGATCATATTTGAGCGCAAGGTTCGTCGCATGGTGAAAACGTTGATTGTAGCTAAAGCTCGGCATTTTCGAATAATGTAAATATTCAGGGGTTTGGTGAATCACTGCCTGACTTAATAAGCTCAAATCATGAGCTGTCGTGTAATGATCCGGCATTGTAATACCAGCAGGGTTACTAAAGTGCGTGTCTTTCATACCCAGTGCTTGTGCTTCTTGATTCATACGTTGTACGAAATGAGGCACATCACCAGAAATTTTTTCAGCCAAAGTCACAGCTGCATCATTTGCAGACATAACAATTAAACCAGCCAAGAGCTGATCAACTGAAATTTGCTCGCCCGCTTTGAGGTACATTTGTGATTCATCCCACTGCACCACGCTTACGACTGGTGTTGCAGTAATGACTTCGTTCAGTTTTAACTTTCCAGCCTTAATCTCTTTTAATGCAATATAGGCCACCATCATTTTGGTTAAAGATGCTGGCGCACGTTGTACATGACTATTATGCTCAGCAATAATTTGACCAGATTGGGTATCTACAATTGTCCATGCAGCGGCTTCAACACTTTCAGGAGCAATATTAAGTAGAGCAGCATTGGTAAGAGTAGTACAGAAAATACTAAACAGCGTAAAAACAGATAGGAAGAATTTCACTAGGTGACCTTGACGTTTACTGGCAAATACGGAACACAGATGCCCAGCATGCTATGCCTTTTTTTTGTAGAAGGCTAGTGTGAATTGTTGCCAAAAAATACATCTACGCAAGTCGATACAAAAAAGTGATAATCTAATGTGAAACCGTTCTTATTTTTAAATTGAAGAATTTATGTTGCATTATCAAATTGAGTTCGATGATTACAAACAACACCTTGTTCACGTGACAATTCGCTTTTTAGCGAATCCAAATCAGGAACTATGGTTACCAACGTGGATTCCGGGCAGTTATCTCATTCGAGAGTTTTCTAAGCACATCGAGGCAGTAAAGGCCTATGATGAAGCTGGACGCATGCTCAATATTAAAAAGACTGAAAAAAATCGCTGGCGTTTATTTAACACCGATCATGAGTTAATTACTGTTGAATATGATGTTTATGCATATGATTTATCAGTACGTGGTGCTTATGTAGATCAAACGCGTTTATATATTAACCCTGCCTGTGTGTGTTTAGGCTTAGAAGGCCAAGAACAATCTGCATGTGAATTAGAAATCTTTTTGCCGGATGAATTAAAACACTTTCAATTAGCAACAGGATTAGCTTCAAAAAGTTTAGTAAAAGGACGTTTTACTTTAAAAGCTGATCATTATGATCAACTCATTGATAGTCCATTTGAATTAGCTGATCAAACGCGTTTTAGCTTCGAAACGCATGGAATTGAACATGAGTTTGTGATTTCAGGTACTCACGCTACGAATGTTGATCGTTTAAAAACGGATATTGAAAAAATTTGTGCAGCCGAAATTGATCTGTTTGGTTCGGCACCGTTTAAAAACTATACCTTCATGACCATGGCAACAGGGAATAGTTATGGTGGGCTAGAGCATTGCAATAGCACAAGTCTGATTACTCCACGAGATGATTTACCGAAATCGAATGAACCCACTGAACCTTCGAAAGATTATCAACGTTTCTTAGGTCTATGCAGTCATGAATATTTTCATTCTTGGTTAGTAAAGTTTATCCGTCCAGAAAATTTTGCGAACTACAATCTGCATCAAGAAGGCTATACCTCGCTACTGTGGATTTTTGAAGGGTTTACTTCGTATTACGATGATTTAATTTTATTACGTAGTGGCGTGATTTCCCAAAAGTCTTATTTAGATTTGTTGAAGTCACAGATTGATCGCTATTTGCAAAACCCGGGACGTTTTGTTCAAACAGTAGCAGAATCAAGTTTTGATGCTTGGATTAAATTTTATCGTCAAGATGAAAATTCGAATAATGCAGGCACGAGCTATTATAACAAAGGTGCATTAGTTGCCTTATGTCTGGACTTAGGCTTACGTTTACGTGGTTCTAGCCTTGATGCCTTAATGCGTCGATTGTATGAAAACACGCAAAACGGTGTTCAGGTTAATGAGCGTACAATTTTTGATTTATGTGAAGAGCTAACAGGCGATAGTTGGTTAGAGCAAATCAATCATTTGATTAATACTACTGAAGAGTTACCACTCGATCAGTTATTCCCTGAGTTTGGTTTAAGTTATACGCTTAAAAATGATAAGACTTTAGCTTATGGTTTAAAGCTAGCTGATAAGCCTGAAGGTGTGTTAGTACAAAATGCTCACCGTGAGGGAGCTGGTGCTAAAGCGGGTATTTCTGCTAATGATGTCATTATTGCAATTGATGGACTAAAAGCGACCACAAAACTTATTGAGAAATATGCTAAACAAAAGGGTAATTACTCAGTCTTGGCTTTCCGCCGTGATGAGTTATTGTCGTTTGAAGTTACAAGTGACAGCATAAACTTAACTGAAGTTGAACTTATTATTGAAGATCAAAGCAAAGCTGACAAATGGTTAAAAGCCTAAATAACCGTTAATTAATTTATAAAAAACCGATGTTTCGTGCATCGGTTTTTGTTTTTTCCTAACTTCAAAACATAGAAAGAGTCTTTATCTTTGAGTTTGTTTTGAATGAAAAGTATAATAATTGTCAGAACTCTGAAAGATATCTCATGTAATTTAAGACTGTTCTATACCTAAAAAGTTGGTAAAAGCACATTTATTACCATAAGTTAGGTATAAGATTATTATCGATAGATTTAAATTATGTATTATTTCGCTGCGAAATGTCGTTATCACTGGATATTTCGTTGACTGAAAGCCAATGAGAGCCGATACTCTCAGGGTTTTATTTAAGCATATCGGTTCGTAGGCACTGGGCCAAAAGCTCGGTCCTCAAAACTCAATTCAACGGAAGGGGCTATATATGGCTGGTGAAAAGTCAACCATCATTTACACACTGACTGACGAGGCGCCATTATTGGCGACTTATTCGCTACTGCCGATCATTGAGACCTTTACTAAGCCAGCTGGTATCGAGATTGTTAAAAGTGACATCTCTGTAGCTGCACGTGTGCTCGCAGAATTCGCTGACTACCTAAGTGAAGAGCAAAAGGTATCCGACAACCTTGCTGAGCTAGGTCGTCTTACACAAGATCCAGATACTAACATTATCAAACTCCCAAATATTAGTGCCTCTGTTGCGCAATTGACAGCATGTATTAAAGAACTTCAATCTAAAGGTTATGCAATTCCTGACTATCCGGAAAACCCAGCGACTGAAGAAGAAAAAACAATCAAAGCTCGTTATGGCAAATGCCTAGGTTCAGCAGTAAACCCTGTTCTTCGTGAAGGTAACTCTGACCGTCGTGCTCCTGCTGCCGTTAAAAATTACGCTAAGAAACACCCTCACTCAATGAGCGAGTGGAAACAATGGTCGCAAACTCACGTTTCACACATGGAAGAAGGTGACTTCTACCACGGTGAAAAGTCAATGACACTTGACCGTCCACGCAATGTAAAAATGGAACTTATCACAAACAGTGGTAAGAGCATTGTTCTTAAGCCAAAAGTTGCGCTTCAAGAAGGCGAAATCATTGACTCAATGTTTATGAGCAAAAAAGCGCTTTGCGACTTCTACGAGAAACAACTTGATGACTGCCGCGAAGCAGGAATTTTATTCTCATTACACGTAAAAGCGACAATGATGAAAGTTTCACACCCGATCGTTTTCGGTCACTGTGTGAAAATCTACTATAAAGAAGCTTTCGAAAAACACGGTAAGTTGTTTGACGAATTAGGTATTAACGTAAATAACGGTATGGCTGGGTTATACGAGAAAATCGAAACTCTACCAACCTCATTACGTGAAGAAATCATTGAAGATTTACATGCTTGCCAAGAACACCGTCCTGCACTTGCGATGGTTGACTCAGCAAAAGGTATCACTAACTTCCATTCACCTAATGACATCATCGTAGATGCTTCTATGCCTGCAATGATCCGTGCTGGTGGTAAAATGTGGGGTGCTGATGGTAAGCAATACGATGCTAAAGCAGTAATGCCAGAATCAACATTTGCCCGTATTTACCAAGAAATGATCAATTTCTGTAAATGGCATGGTAACTTTGATCCAAAAACAATGGGTACAGTACCAAACGTTGGTTTGATGGCTCAAAAAGCTGAAGAATACGGTTCTCACGACAAGACTTTTGAAATTCCTGAAGCAGGTATTGCAAACATTACTGATCTTGACACTGGTGAAGTGTTATTGACTCAAAATGTTGAAGAAGGCGATATCTGGCGTATGTGTCAGGTGAAAGACGCTCCGATTCGTGACTGGGTAAAACTTGCAGTAACTCGTGCACGTAACTCAGGCATGCCTGCGATCTTCTGGCTTGACCCATATCGTCCACACGAAAATGAATTGATCAAGAAAGTACAGAAGTACTTAAAAGATCACGATACGACTGGTCTCGATATCCAGATCATGTCTCAAGTACGAGCAATGCGTTACACACTTGAGCGTGTAGTTCGTGGCCTCGATACAATTTCTGTAACCGGTAACATCTTACGCGACTACTTAACTGACTTGTTCCCAATTATGGAACTTGGTACTTCTGCGAAAATGTTGTCTATCGTTCCGCTTATGGCGGGTGGTGGCATGTACGAAACTGGTGCGGGTGGTTCAGCACCTAAACATGTACAACAACTTGTTGAAGAAAATCACTTACGTTGGGATTCGCTTGGTGAGTTCCTTGCGCTTGCAGTTTCTCTAGAAGAAATGGGTATTAAAGAAAATAATGCTCGTGCGAAGTTACTTGCGAAGACACTTGATGAAGCGACTGGTAAATTGCTTGACAATGACAAGTCTCCATCACGTCGTACAGGCGAACTTGACAACCGTGGCAGTCACTTCTACTTGTCACTTTACTGGGCAGAAGCACTTGCTGCACAGGACGAAGATGCTGAGTTGAAAGCTAAATTTGCTCCACTTGCAAAAGCATTAGCTGAAAACGAACAGAAGATCGTTGCTGAGCTTGCTCAAGTACAAGGTAAACCAGCTGATATCGGTGGTTACTATGCAGTTGACCCAGCGAAAGTAAGCGCTGTAATGCGTCCAAGTGCTACATTCAATGCAGCGCTTTCAACTGTTCAGGCTTAATTACTAATTCATTAGTACATAGCTAAAAGCCGGTGCATAAGCGCCGGCTTTTTATTTTTATAAAATAAAAGTCATTAAAAAAAGCCCACTAACGTGAGCTTTAAAACTTAAATATTTTTATCGGCTATTGCGGCTACGACCACGTGGTGCTTTGGTATTTGGACGCGTTGTACCGTTAGTCTTACGACGCGGTTTTTCACTTTCATCCATTTGCCAAATACGCTTTGTACCAGATTTTTTCGCAGAACCATCTTTGTTCTTGCGAACCATTGGCTTACCGCCAGTGCCACCCGGTTTTTTCACATATGAACGTGAACGATAAGGTTGTTCAGCCGGAACATCTTTAAAGTCTGGGTAGAGTAGAGGCTCAATTTCTTTGGTTTCGCCCGGTTGTAATCCCAATTGAACTAAGTCAATCGTACCAATTTTTGTACGAATGAGACGTAAAGTCGGAAAACCTACCGCAGAGGTCATGCGACGAACTTGGCGGTTACGACCTTCACAAATAGAGATTTCAATCCAAGATGTTGGAATGCTGGCACGGTAACGTACAGGAGGATCGCGGTCCCATAACCATTCAGGCTCACTTACCTTAATTGCTTTAGCTGGTAAAGTCATACCATCATTAAGCTCTACACCCTTACGAAGCTGCTCGAGTGCTTCTTCGGTTACATCGCCATCAACTTGAACTAAATACGTTTTGTATTTTTTATTCGCAGGGTTGGTAATGAACTGATTCAAACCACCATGATCAGTTAAGAAAACTAAACCCTCAGAGTCCATATCAAGACGGCCTGCTATGCGCAAAGTCGGGTCATCTACAAAGTCAGAGACCGTCATGTGTGCTTCGTCTTTACGAAACTGGGAGAGAACGTCATATGGTTTGTTGAGAATGACGATTTTCATAAAAAATGACTTCTTCTTTCAAATAAGCGGTAAAAACATTGAGCTATATTTAAGTGCGAAATTTGCTTATTTCCCACATAAATCTCAAAAAGGGTTAAATTCGATTAAGCTATTATGCGTTAATAAAAGTTGAAAGTATTGTTTATCGATAATTATTTTTGTTTGGTTAGTTAAATATTATAAAAGGGAGAATCTACATAATGGGTTATCAGAAGATCGTGGTTCCTGCCGACGGTGATAAAATTACAGTAAAAGCAGACCTGTCACTGAATGTACCAAATCATCCAATTATTCCTTTCATTGAGGGTGACGGTATTGGTGTAGATATTACACCGGCAATGAAAAAAGTTGTTGATGCGGCAATTTTAAAAGCCTATGGCGGCAAACGCTCTATTGAATGGATGGAAGTGTATTGCGGTGAAAAGGCCAATAAAATTTACGGTACTTATATGCCGGAAGAAACCTTTGAAGCGCTGCGTGAATTTGTAGTTTCAATTAAAGGCCCTTTAACTACACCAGTCGGTGGTGGCATTCGTTCACTTAATGTTGCACTACGTCAAGAACTGGATTTGTATGTATGTGTACGTCCTGTGCGTTGGTTCCAAGGCGTCCCTTCACCCGTTCAGCATCCTGAGTTAACTGACATGGTGATTTTCCGTGAAAACTCGGAAGATATTTATGCAGGTATTGAATGGAAAGCAGATTCTGAAGAAGCTAAAAAAGTCATTAAATTCCTTCAAGAAGAAATGGGGGTCACAAAAATTCGTTTCCCTGAAGGATGTGGTATTGGTATTAAACCTGTTTCTAAAGAAGGAACACAGCGTTTAGTTCGTAAGGCTATTCAGTTTGCAATAGATAATGACAAACCTTCGGTGACTCTTGTTCATAAAGGCAACATTATGAAATATACCGAAGGTGCCTTTAAAGAATGGGGGTATGATTTAGCGTTAGATCGTTTCGGTGGTGAATTAATCGATGGTGGCCCATGGGTTAAAATTAAGAACCCTAAAAATGGTAAAGACATCATTATTAAAGACGTGATCGCAGATGCTTTCTTGCAACAAATCTTGATGCGTCCTGCTGACTACTCTGTAATTGCAACCCTTAATTTAAATGGTGACTATATTTCCGACGCATTAGCAGCAGAAGTAGGGGGAATCGGGATTGCGCCAGGTGCGAATATTGGTGGAGCTATTGCAGTGTATGAAGCAACGCATGGCACTGCACCTAAATATGCTGGGCAAGATAAAGTCAACCCGGGTTCAATTATTCTCTCTGCTGAAATGATGCTCCGTGATATGGGGTGGACAGAAGCAGCGGACCTGATTATTAAAGGTATTTCAGGAGCGATTGCAGCTAAAACCGTAACTTACGATTTTGAGCGTTTAATGCCGGGAGCGACCTTGTTACGTTGCTCAGAATTTGGCGATGCCATAATTCAGCACATGGAAGATTAAACTTTCATAGAAAAGCCCTCAATTGAGGGCTTTTAAAGTCTTTAGATTTATAATTTTGAAAAATAATAAAAAATAAGAATATTAAACGTTAAAATTTTAGCTAGGAATTAGCCGTATAGGCCCACAATATACATGCTAATATCGTTAAACTCAGCAATATTAAGCCTTGCCCATGATGTGTTGCATACAGTGGTACATTTCCAATGGTATGCGTCATTTTGTAGTTTAGAATAGGCCGAATACAAAAGAAAAAAAGCGGTAATGATAAAATCACTGTATTACTAATTTTAATTGTATGGCGAAAATAGTAACTAAATAGTCCTATTAGGGCGGCATACAATAATGTTTTAAATAGCACCTCTCCACTGGTGTATATATCTATACCGAGATAAAAATTAAACTTCCATATCAGAAGACTAACTGTAGCAATTATTGCGATAATACCTACAACAACGGCATTTGCTGGGTTTGATACATTGAACATTTTTAGAGTTTTTAATTGATATAAATTAATTTGCTTAAAATATATATTATAAAAACATAGAGTACAGTGACGATTTTTAACTTTATAAAACTCCCTAAAAATCCTCATTTAGACATTTTGAGACTCAAGCGAGTTTGAGCTTGTTTCTTTAAATACCCATAAGGCAAAACAAAATATGATCACGATGAGTAGCCCTAAACTTTGACCATGACCTGAGAGATAAAACGGAACATCTGGGATAGTTTGAATGGCCTTGTAGTCAAGAATTGGCTCTAGCCAAAAGTATGCAAATGGAACAGCAATTAAAAATTGTGTTGTAAACTCAATATGATTGCGTGTTAAAAAAACCAAAATAGCTGCTGTGACAATATAGATAACAATCCTTACAGAGACTTCGTATGATGTTGTCATATCCAGTGCAAAGATGGTCTGACATTTAAATGCCAGTAATAAAACACCGATAAAAGCGAACATCGCCAAGAGCTTTAAAAGCTCATCAATATAATTGTTATTGCTCATGTTTTGCTCAATTTTAAGTATTAAAAATTATAAATTTTGACTGAATATAGATCAGAAAATAGCTCTCTACATTGACATAATATGACATTTTTTGTCAGTTAAGCGTTTTTAATAAGCGTACTAAAATAGCTGTTATGCGGTTTGTTCTACTGATCTATTCATTAATTTTATTTTGACAATATACGACTACTCAATGGAAAAGCCCCTTATGTATAGGGGCTTTTTTTATTGCATAAATTCCGGATGTTTTTGGGACTTAGAGATACCAATTTTCTTTTGATAGCTTTGGTCTAAAGCCTGAATAAGGAGTACGAAAACAATCAAAAAGAGAGGAAAGAATAAAGTTTTCACGATTCGGTTTCTCCGAGAGTGTTCGGCATGGAAGAACGGATAGGAATTAAAAGGCTCAATGCAAATAACAAAACAATGCCGCCCATTAAAAACAGATGGGCATAAGACCAATGCAAGTGATGTAAAGTACTAATAACAACGCCACCTAATAACTGAGTGCTGGCAAACCCAATGGTGGCAAGGCTCCAGATTTTTTGATAACGCTGTTCATAAATCTGTAGCAGGCTATAAGAGCTAATAAATACGGTGGCAGGTGTGAGTAAACCTGTAAGAAAGGACGATAAAGTGAGCAAAGCAGTAGCATGTGAAAAAAATGGTAGGGCAACTGCCAAGCAATAGACACCGTATAGACATTTAATTGCCTGCAAATATCCAATAAGGCGGCTTAAACAATACGCCACAAAGGCGCCAATACAACTTCCAACCCCATAAAGAACCCAAAATAAGTTTCGTTGTTGCAATGGAAAATTTAGGGTTCCCGATAAATAGTCCATCCAAAACAAAGAGTGTGGGATATATGCAAAAGCACTGCACATATAAGCAATAATAATGACCAGTCCTAAACATGAATGTTTGAAGTTTTGAGGAGCTTGACTGACCATTTGAACGGACTCGGTAGGTGGGTGCCTTAATAACTGAAAAAGCACCAAACTGCCAATAATGGAAATGGCGGCAAAAATTTCCCAGACATATTGAACAGGCATATTTTTAAGTGCAGGAATAATGAGAGTGGCAGATAATACGCCTGCGCCAATACCACTAAACCCTAAAAAATTGACTTTGAGCCTTTGGCTAATTGCAATATTTTTCATGGCAAAGCTGGGCGCTAAAATCATGAGTAGGCCACCTGCGATACCTGAAATGGTGCGCCAGAGAACAAACCAAGCCAAAGACATGTGTATAAAAGAACAGCAGAGTAGGCTTAAGCTACCTAAAACCGCCGAAGTTATAATCAAAGCGGGTATAGATTTTTCTTTAATGCTAAACAGTGCCAATAATGCGCCAACCAGATAGCCCAATAAATTTGCACTTCCTAAATAGCTTGCAAAATCATGAGTCCATCCATATTGCACAATCATAATAGGCATGAGTGCGGTATAGGAAAATCTAAAAATACCAATTCCTAGGCAAGTCGCTAAAAAGACAAGCAGGCTCATTCGATAGAATGTAGACATGAGAAATCTCTCAATTTTTTTATTATTAAAAGCGAGTTTATTTATCATTAGAAATGATTTAATATGATATTAATTATCTTGTTTTGAGATAGTGGCATGTTGCTTAAGTCTTTAGAGTTTTTTTTAGCGGTTGCAGAGAGTGGAAGTTTTTCATTGGCTGCACAAAAAATGTGTACGGTTCAATCCAATATCACGAGCCACGTGAAAAAGCTTGAAGAAGAGTTAGGTGTGATTTTATTAAATCGTCATAACCCCGTTACATTAACCAATGCAGGACACCAGCTACATAGTTATGCTGTGCAAATGATCGCACTGCATAATAAAGCGAAGACAATCTTCCGAGAAGGTGATATTGACCCGAATGAAACTATTCGTTTGGGCAGTATGGAAACGACAGCAGCAATACGACTTCCGCAATTGCTTAATGAATGTATGCAGCAACATCCGAATTTGCCGCTTGAACTTCAAACTCACCCGACAGGATATTTGTTAAATGCTGTGCAACAAGGAGAAGTCGATTGTGCTTTTGTCGCTTCTAAATATGTGATTCCAGAGCTATATAGTTTTCCGGTGTGGCAAGAACAACTGGTTTTGGTTTGCCCAAAACAACAAATTGATTTTCCCGACATTGCCACCCTCGCAAAGACTCGATTTATTGCATTTCGACAAGGATGTTCCTATCGGCATGCAATTGAGTTGTTTTTAAATGATCACAGTGTGCCACCTTCGCAAATTATGGAAATGGGCAGTCTGGATGGCATTGTAAGCTGTGTGGAATTAGGTGTCGGTTTTGCTTTATTGCCAAAGTCATATCTGAATAAAGTAGCCGATAAAGTCTCATTAAGTTGTTTTGAAATTAACACTGAATCTGCACATTTCACTACTTATTTGGTCGCTCAGCCTCCTGAAACATGGGGTAGTAATTTAAAGCAGTTTATTTGTTTTATTGAGCAACAATTTATACAGAAATGCGCTTAATTTTTATACATAAATATCTAACGTAACTTATGTTTTAAAAGTGATATATATGTATTTAAAAGTCATTTTATATTCTCATTCAGATCGGTAATGATCTGCATGCTAGAAAATTGTTGAAAAGGGTAGTTTATATAGGCCGGCTATGGTCAAATATGCCCCCTTAAAAGATGACACAAGCAATAATTTGGAGTTTGGGAATGAATATACCCTTAATCATCAATATTGTGGTTTTTGTCGGGTTAATATTTTTACTCGCCCAAACACGTAAAACGGACTGGAGCTTATCTAAAAAAGTTCTAGCTGGCTTAATTTTAGGTGTAGTGTTTGGTTTAGGACTACATTTGATTTATGGCGGTGGCCATCCGATTCTTGCTGAATCTATTAGCTGGTTTAATATTGTTGGTAACGGCTATGTAAAACTTTTACAAATGGTCGTGATGCCTTTGGTCTTTGTTTCGATTTTAGGTGCGGTAGCGAAGCTACACCAAGCTTCTTCTTTAGGAAAAATCAGCTTCTACACCATCGGGACTTTGTTATTTACCACACTCATCGCTGCGCTGGTTGGGGTATTTGTGACGAACTTGTTTGGTTTAACTGCCAAAGGTTTGGTACAAGGAGCGGCTGAAACAGCTCGACTTACTGCAATTCAGACCGACTATGTGGGTAAAGTAACAGACTTAAGCGTACCGCAATTTATTCTTTCTTTTATTCCGAGTAACCCTTTTGCTGAGTTAACGGGTGCAAATCCGACTTCAATTATTAGCGTGGTTATCTTTGCTGTCTTTTTAGGAATAGCAGCACTCAACCTAATGAAAGATGACGCAGAAAAAGGTCAACGTATTCTGACAGCTATTCAGACATTACAGTCTTGGGTAATGAAGCTTGTTCGTTTAGTGATGACGCTTACACCATATGGTGTTTTTGCCCTCATGACGAAAGTTGTGGCAAGTTCAAATGTCGCAGATATCTTAAACCTAGGTGGTTTCTTGGTGGCGTCTTATTTAGGTTTGGCGATTATGTTCGTCGTACATGCCATTATTTTGACTGTGACCGGTGTTTCTCCACTTAAGTTCTTCAAGAAAGTTGCTCCGGTTCTAACATTCGCGTTTACGAGTCGTTCAAGTGCTGCAAGTATTCCACTGAGCATTGAAGCGCAAACTCGTCGTTTGGGTGTGCCTGAGTCTATTGCAAGTTTCTCTGCTTCTTTTGGTGCCACTATTGGACAAAATGGTTGTGCGGGTTTATATCCAGCCATGCTCGCAGTCATGGTTGCGCCAACTATGGGTATTAACACCCTAGACCCAATGTGGATTGCTTCGTTAGTGGGTATTGTGACTTTAAGTTCAATTGGCGTAGCAGGTGTTGGTGGTGGTGCAACTTTCGCAGCATTGATCGTACTTCCTGCTATGGGCTTACCTGTAACATTGGTTGCTCTTCTTATTTCAATTGAACCACTCATTGATATGGGACGTACTGCGTTAAACGTAAATGGTTCGATGACTGCTGGTGTAGTTACAAGCCAATTTATGGGGCAGACCGACAAAGCTATAATGAATAGCGAAGATGAAATTGAATTAACTCAACATCATTAAGAGTTAATATTAAACGGCTCTCCACTCTGGATGAGCCGTTTTTTTATATGTGTAACTTGCAACTGTGATGTTAATTTTTAAAAAACTGTATCTATTTTTCTTTTAAATAATTTTCGAAAATGAGCCTATTAAGAAAGAGAGCACTAACATGAAAATGTATCAAGTCGATGCTTTTACCAAAGAGCTATTTCGTGGAAATCCGGCTGCTGTGATTGTTGGAAAAGAGTGGCCAGATGCAGATTTAATGCAAAAGATAGCACTTGAAAATAACTTATCTGAGACTGCTTTTGTAAAAATTATAGACTCTGAAAATTATGAAATACGTTGGTTTACTCCAACGGTTGAGGTGGATTTTTGCGGGCATGCGACTCTTGCGAGTGCTTTCGTATTATTTAAAGATTTTACTGAGAAAAAGACTCTTAATTTTCATGTACGAAACTTAGGTTTGTTTGTAGTTCATCAAGATGAAGACGGCAAAATCAGAATGGATTTTCCAATTCGTAAAGCTCAGCAAGTTGAAGATTATCCGGCTATTTTACGTCAAGCATTAACAAAACCTTTTAAAGCGGTTTATCAAAATATTCAAGCCTACATTGTTGAATATGAGTCAGTGCAAGATGTGTTAGATGAGCAACCTGACATGAACTTAATTAAAGCCTTAGGTAAGCGGACTGCAATTACAACTACAGCAATGGATGTTGCAATCACCTCAAAAGCTGACGATCAATATGACTGTGTTTCTCGTTATTTTGCACCTGTCGCAGGCATTGATGAAGACCCGGTTACTGGTTCAATTCATACCGCAATAGCGCCACTATGGGCAGAGAAACTCGCTAAAAATAATATTGTGGCCTATCAGGCTTCTAGCCGTGGAGGCGTATTGTATTGTAATGTCTTAAATCAGGAACGTATTGAAATTTCGGGATATGGCAAACTTTATATGCAAGCCGAAATTTTTCCTTAAAATATAAGGCCGTTTAAATAAACGGCTTTTTTTTCAAATCTTTACTATGAAAGTCAGCTCAAATTTCCTACTATAGTCACACAACTATTGATTTTTTATTATTCAAATTAATTGGTATTTATATGTTTATGCAGTTTAAACAACTGACTCTCTCCCTATGTATTTTTGGTTTAAGTGCTGCCTCTTTTGCACAAACAACATTAGTAAAAAGTAAGCAAAATGTTGAGGAATATAAATTAGATAATGGTTTTCGGGTAGTGCTTGCGCCGAATGACAAAGAAAATAAAATCTTTATTAATACCATTTATTTAACGGGTTCTTTAAATGATCCACAGGGTAAAAGTGGTTTAGCACATTTACTCGAACATTTAGCATTTAAAGGCACGCAAAATGTAAAAGGTGAAGAATTCCAACGCCGTTTAGATCAATATACGTTAATGACGAATGCGAGCACGGATTACTATTCAACCAAATACACCAATATTGTCCGTCCAGAAAAAACAGCACTCGATCAAGTGCTGTACCTTGAATCTGAGCGCATGGACAAATTAGTTCTACAAGAAAAATTTGTGCCTTCTGAAATTGAAATCGTAAAGCGTGAACGTGAAGTCCGTATGGATCAGCCTTTTGCTGTCTTGATGGATCAAATGTGGAAGTCGGCTTATGGTAATCAATATCTAGGTCGATTACCGATTGGTGATTTACCTGAGCTTAAGTCAATTAAAATGCCTGAGTTGAACCAGTTCTATCGCAGTTGGTATGCGCCTAATAATGCGGTCATGGTGATTTCAGGCAAGTTTGATAAAACTGATGTTTTGAAAACGATAGACCAATATTTTAGCCCAATTCCTGCGCGAGCTGTGCCTAAGCCTGTTCAAGTGCCTGTGTTAGATTCTACAAAACTCAAAAACCGTGAGTTTGTGGTGAAAAAGGGCAGTGATTTGGCCAAATTCCATATCTATATGGATGGTAAAAACACAAAAATTCAACCGGAACTGGCTTTCGCACCTATGTTGTATACCATGCAGCCAAGTGGTCATTTGTACCAAAATATGGTTGAAACAGGTGTTAGTACAGACGTTCAGGCATCAACATGGCTAGATCAAGATTTTAATGTGGTATTTTTAGGTGCTATTTATTCACCAAAAAATGACCCTAAAAAAGTTGAAAGCGCTTTGCTCTCTGGAATTGAAAAGGGTAAACCTTTTACAGAGACTGAGCTAAATCGTGTAAAAAGCTTAATGAAAACGCAAGGTGAGTTAGTCAATAAAGATGCCGTTGCTTTGGGTTCCCGTTTAAGTGATTACACTGTAGCGGATGGGCAATGGGACCAATATTTCAAAGATTTAGATTCAATTGATAAAGTGAAGCTCAACGAGGTAAATCAAACCTTAAAACAGTTCCTTGTTGCAGGTCATCGTATTGATGGCGATATTTTGCCAACACCAGAAGACCAAAAGAAAGCATTACAACTCGACGCAAAAGATAAGCCTAAAACATTAGATCAAACAGATGTTAAAGCAGAGCCTTTAAAAGATCCGAAAGTTTATCAACAAGAAGTTGCCGAGTTTTTAAAAACGTCTAAGCAATATGCCGAAAGTAATGAGAAAAAGATCATTCGCGGAAAGCTTAAAAATGGAATGAAGTATGCTTTATTCCCTGTAGAAACCCGTGATGATCGTACCTATGCCACCATTACTATGGATTTTGGTACTGAAAAATCTTTATTCGATAAAGGTACGGTTGTTGATTTAACTTCATATTTATTGCTTCGCGGTTCTGATAAATATAGCTTGCAAGATATTGCCGATAAATCGATTGATGCAGGTGGCGCAGCTTATGCAAGTGCCGATGGCAATGGTATGACCATTAATATTCAATCTAAAACTGAAAAGTTCGATGAGTTTTTCAAGTTTGTTCTAGAGGTCATGAAAAATCCTAAATTTGAACAATCTCAATTTGATTTAATTAAATCTCAAAGCTTATCTAGTCTTGATCGTCCTTATACGGAACCGGATGTGGTAGCAGGTCTAACATTATCTCGCTTGGTAGAAGAATACCAGCCGGGTGATTTGCGTTATCACTTTGAACCGGAGCTGGCTAAAAAACAATTAAAGAATGTGACTCAAGAGCAAGTCAAAGAGCTTTATCAGCATTTCTTTGCCATGAATCATGCGCAAATTGCGATTACAGGTGCATTTGATGCCCAAAAAATGAAAAAGCTATTGAATCAAGAGTTCGGAAGCTGGAATAGCAAACAACCGTATGAAAAAATCTTGATTCAACATGTTGATTTTCCTGCCCAGCAAGTACATGTCTTATCTGAGCAGCGTGAGTTTGGTAGTTATCAAAGTGTACTTGCATTACCGGTTGGGAAAAATCATCCTGACGCTTCTGCATTAATTTTAATGAATTACATTTTGGGTGAATCTCAAATTTCATCACGTTTGGCTCAAGAGCTTCGTGAAAAAAATGCATTGGTATATGGTTTTGGTACTGGTTTGCAATTAGATCGAGACACGAATGTAGGTGCGTTAAGCATTAGTGCAAATTATACGGCTGGTCGCTCAGCACAAGTTTCTGCTTCAGTTCATAAGGTTCTAAATGACTTAATTACTCATGGTATTACAGAGCAGGAGCTTGCAGCAGCGAAGGCGGATATCATGAAGAAACGTGTTACTGCCTTAGAAGATGAACGTAATATCCACGGTATGTTAAATCTAGAGCTTGAGTCAGGTAAAACATTACTTGACCGTGTTAAACATGACCAAGAGTTAACAAAGTTAACGGTTGCTGATGTGAACGCAGTTATTAAAAAATATATTAAACCTTCAAATCTTGTTGAAGTTATGGCTGACCAGTATGGTCAAGCACAAAAGCAGTAAATAATTGCCAAATAAAAAGCCACTTCATGTGGCTTTTTATTTGAGTTGTAAAATATTTTAATGGTCGTGTTTGTGAGTATGAAAATCTTCATTCTTACGGAAACGTAAGTAGTTATCGAACTGTTCACAATACTCATCAAAGTTATCTTCAAGCATCATTTGGAACTGTTGAAGAAGATAAGACATCACCTGATCTTTTGCATCACGCATTTCATTACCATCTTTAAAATTATTGGCAGCCACCCATGTATTAAAACGAGCAGTTGCAAATAACATGGCTGCGCTCACTTGACCACGAAGCTCGGCCGGGTCTGGCTTTTGGCCTTTTGGCGGGCGACAAAAATCATTTGCTTGTTTAATGAATTCATCCGCACGCTCAAAGAAAACAGCATTTAACGCTTCTTCTTCAGTAATATCTGTTGCATTAATCTTTTGAGACATGACTTATTCCCGCAAAAATAGAGCTGCTTATTATAGGCAAAGCCTTGCGGAAACAAAACCTTTGCCTTAGTCTGTAAATAGCCTAAGTATTGGGAGTTATAATATGCAAGATGCAATTGCCGTTCAAAGTCTAAAAACAGACATTGCTTTATTACGCCAGCATATTTTTCCACCCCAATATTTGGAGCATGTAGAAGGGCTGCCAATTTATTATGGTTTGCAAGAAGAGGTTGTGGCCTATTATCAGCAATGGAAAGATTTAATAGAAAGGGCACAAGAGCTTTTTCAACCTTTTATGGAAGATGAATTACCAGATGCAATTCATTTACCAAGCCATCTAAACTTACCCTTATTCTTTTTCCATGTAGACCGAATTCGGATTAATAAAACACGCGCAAAAGAATCAAAAACTTTCCGTGGTGTTGCAAGTCTTATTGAAAAGTGTGGGCAGTTTGAAACAGATCAGATATTTACCATGCAAGAATGGTTGCAAAGTGATGATACAGCAGCGCTAGTTGCACACCGTGAATTTATTGATTTACGGACGTATGTATTCCAGCATGGTCAAAGTGAATATACGCGTTCACGGTTTTATACCAATGGTATTGTGTTAGGGGTAGAGCCACACTTTAAACTCGTCGATGCTCGCGATAAGCCAAGAAAACAGCGTAGTGATAGCTATAGCGATCCATTAGCAGATAACGGTGTATGGAAAGTATTTGGTAAATATAGATAAAAAGTCGCGGCATATTTGCCGCGACTTCAAGATTCTTACCAAAATATTTTTGCCTGTTTAAATTTTTGCAAAGCTTCGGCAGACTGATTTTGTAAATAAGGTTGTTTGGCTTTAACCCATCCTAATGCAAACCAAAAATGTGGGTCGTGTTCAATCGTTTTATTAAATAGATCTTCGGCAATAAATAAGTCGTTATAAAGTCCTAAAGTATTTTGCACAGGCTGTAATTGTTTTGAAAACTGCTGAACATTTTTACGAGGATATAAGCTCGATATAAACTCAATGCAGTAACGAAGCTGTTTGGCTTTCTTGCGCGTTCTGTGTTGTTCGGTGACTTCAAGTTCAGTGAAATGATCGGCATTACTCACCACTTGATGATGTAACTTATCTAAGCTTTTTCCTATATATTTTTTCAATTTTCCTTTGGCGTTTTGATCTTCTTCTTCTGAATAGGCAAATGCTAATAAGGCAAGTATAAGCTTAATGGTGTCTGCTGATTTAAACAGTGTGGCAAGATCTTTTAATGGCTGTTCAGAGAGCGGAAGTAAAAGCTCAGGTGAACCATGCTGCACAATCATAGGTAAAATTTCGGTACGAATGGCATCTTCATCTCGCGTGTCCCCAAGCTGACGGAACAGTTCGGCAATTTGTTCTTCCCACACAGGGTTTAACTCGTCTGACCATGCTGAAAAATGTTTTAGTGCACTACGTAAACGGCGTAAGCTTACACGTGCCTGATGAATGTGCTCAGCCTCGGCAACTCCATCGGCAATTGCGGCCATGTTAGGCAAGAATTGTCCCAAACAGTTTTCTACAATCTTTTTGAGCGCCTGTTCTGCTGAAATGTCTTTATCTAAGTTCAGATTTTTTGCGTGAACAGCCGGTGAAGCAGCTTGCCCTAATGCGAGTAAATTACCGCGCTCGGCTTTACTTCTCACATCGAGCCAAAGTTCATAACGATTAATCCATTGCTGAGCAAATTGAATCAGTGTTTTGACTGCACCTTGTTTAAGTTCGAACTCAACTTCGCAAATTTTGCTTTGTGCGGTTGCTGTTTTTACGGCGCCGTCATCAAGACAGACTTCAATTGCCGTGTCATCTGCTTCAAAAACATGATAGGTACGTTGTACATCAGTCTCAAACTGTAAGCTTAGCTTTTCGACTTCAGAGCCTAAAGCTTGAGTAATCAAATCTGTGACGGCTTTATTGTCTTTATATAACTCAAGGTTTAAGTCAGGTTCTTGATCGCATTTTCCTAAAAAAACTTCTTCTTCGACACGATGTAAATGACTTTGGCCGGCAGCCTTAAAGGTTTGTACCCACAGATCATTTTCTTTACGTAAGCGTAAGGCCATACCATTTTTTGCAAGTAGGCGGTCTGGCGTATCGTAATACTTGGCCTGTAGATGAATATGCTGTGCTTTATGTTTTTTTAAATATTGCTGGACGGTTTTTTTCTTCGATTCAGGTAACTGAAACTTAAGCTCAACTTCAACCATAACAGATCTCCCTGAATCAGGTATTTAAACTATCTTGAATAAGTATAATAGCTTAGCGCTAAAAATAATGTTTTTGATAGAGAAAGTTACAATCAAACATATGACGCTACACTTTTATTTAGGTGTACAATCAGGTGATGTTTTGATCAAATAAAAATCAGGAAGATGATCGTGAATGCACCCGTAAATTTTAATCATCAAACTCAGCCAGAGTTTGAGTTACCTATTAAAAACTATCAGGAATTTTATCGTTTTTATTTAACTGAACACCGTAACATTATGAGTAGGCGCTTACATGCGGTGGGCAGTAGCATTGGTCTATACTTTTTTTCAAAAGCTATTCGTAAGAAACAGGCCAAATACGCACTCTATGGTTTAGTTTCTGGCTATGCATGTGCATGGGTTGGACATTTTATGTTTGAGAAAAATAAACCTGCCAGTTTTAAACAACCGCTTTATAGCTTTATTTCTGATTGGCGAATGCTCTCTGATGTTGCGACTGGTCGGTTAAGTTTAATTGATCGCAAGCACGATAAAATTCCAAGTTAATTTTTATTTCTATTTTTAATATACCGATTGGTACTGATAAGCCTATATCAATCGGTACTTATGATGACTTATAAATCCGTTATACTAGCGAAGTTTTTAAAAAGCGAGAGTAGAGTATGCGCGGTTTATACCTCATTACCAATGATGACCCAATCCAATTATTATTAGAAAAATTAGACGCCGCACTCGCAACCCGTCAAATCGCAATTTTACAGTACCGCCGTAAAAAAGTAGACAAAGCCGACCAGCCTGCTGAAGTTGAACAGATCAAACAATTATGTGAAAAATATCAGGTTCCTTTTGTCATTAATGATGACCTAAAACTGGCTGCTCAGTTTGGTTTAGGTGTGCATTTAGGTCAGAGCGATGGTGAAATCACCGATGCAAAATCACAGTTACCAGAAGGTGTCATTATTGGTCGTACTTGCTTAAACTCATTAGAACTTGCTCAAAAAGCAATTGCCGATGGCGCAACTTATGTTGCCTTTGGTGCTGTATATGCAACTGCCACTAAACCGGAAGCTGGCAATGTAGGTATAGAAGTGATTAAGCAAGCAGCAGCTCAATATGATTTACCTATTTGTGCAATTGGTGGTTTGACTGTTGAAAATTCAAAACCTGTGATTGAGGCTGGAGCTGACCTCTGTGCAGTCATTAGTGATATATTAGGTCGATCAACTGCTGAAATTCCTGCCCGTGTACAAGCGTGGGCACAATTATTTTCTTAAGCTTTCAAAATTATTTTTTAGATATTTAAGACGAGCATTTCCATGAGTTTATCTCCAAAGCAAGAACAGTTATTTAAACAAGCCAGCAAACACATTCCAGGTGGTGTTAACTCTCCGGTACGTGCCTTTAATGGCGTTGGAGGCACACCGGTTTTCATTGAGAAAGCCAAAGGTGCATATTTGTGGGATGTAGATGGTAAGCGCTATGTAGATTATGTTGGCTCTTGGGGACCAATGATTTTGGGCCATGCTCATCCGGATATTATTAAGGCTGTGCAAACAGCAGCAGAAGATGGCTTAAGTTTTGGCGCACCAACCGTACATGAAACAACATTGGCAGATATCATTTGTGAAATCATGCCATCAATTGAATTGGTACGTATGACCAATTCTGGTACAGAAGCGACTATGACTGCTATTCGTTTAGCGCGTGGTTATACTGGCCGTGACAAGATCGTGAAGTTTGAAGGTTGTTACCACGGGCACTCTGACTCATTGTTAGTAAAAGCAGGTTCTGGTTTATTAACTAAAGGTGAGGGCGAACCAACATCAAAAGGTGTACCAGCTGACTTTGCTAAACACACTTTAACGCTGCCATATAATGATATTCCAGCATTAAAAGAATGCTTTGCTAAGTTTGGTCATGAAATTGCGGGCGTCATTATTGAGCCTGTCGCAGGTAACATGAATATGGTGAAACCAATTGATGGTTTCTTACAAGCGATTCGTGATGTGTGTGATGAATACAAATCTGTATTTATTATTGACGAAGTAATGACAGGTTTCCGTGTTGCATTGGGCGGTGCTCAGTCAGTTTATAACGTTAAACCTGACTTAACGACTTTAGGTAAAATTATTGGTGCTGGTTTACCTGTAGGTGCCTTTGGCGGTAAGCGTGAAATCATGGAGTGCATCGCACCTTTAGGGGGTGTATACCAAGCGGGGACTTTATCTGGTAACCCACTTGCTATGCGCGCTGGTATCGAAATGTTTAAACATTTACGTCAACCGGACTTTTACAGCAAATTATCTGCTCAACTTGAAAAGTTACTTGCAGGCTTACAAGCAGCAGCAGATGAAGCGGGTATTCCATTTAAAACTCAGCAAGCTGGCGCAATGTTTGGGCTTTACTTTACCGATCAAGAAGACATTACAAGCTTTGACTCTATGTTGGCATGTGATATTGAAGCTTTCAAAAAGTTCTTCCATGGCATGTTAAAACGTGGCGTAAACTTGGCGCCGTCTGCATTTGAAGCAGGCTTTATTTCATCTGCTCATTCTGATGAAGATATCGAGTTTACCATTCAGGCTGCAAAAGAAACCTTCGCCGAAATGAAGTAAGCAAAAAAGCCCGTTTTAAACGGGCTTTTTAATTTGAGCTATTTTTTATTTGTAGAGAACAATGTTTTATCCCTTACCTCGAAAAATTCAGTTAGCCGCAAGTACTTCAAATTGGCCTATTGAATCTACGCAAAGCATATTGCTCCTAGTCGGGCTAGATGATCTTGAAAAAATATCTGATTGGGCGCATCAGCCATTAGCTGATCATTTAGAAATGCTAAGTAAAAGAGCACAAGCACTCGAAATTCCGGTCATGATGATTCAGTCATCTCAACTTCAACAGGCCATGTTACAGCTTGGGCAGCACTTGTCATCAAACACTCAGGCACAGGTAATTATGGCGGGGAATTTATCACCGCTATTTAAGCAAGTCATGCAGCTTGTTTTATCCATTACCGATTATGTAGCTGTTGTAAATGATGCAATCTTGGCGAGTAGTTTAGAGCAGCATATACAATGGATTGAAAAAATAAGTTTTGACCATATTCAACATATAAACACGCAGACTTTAATGCGCTTATGGTCTTTAAGTGCACCGTCATTACAGGTGTTGTCCGATAAAGGAATTTTATTGGCAGTTGCTGAACAGGTAGGGCGACATCCAATGGAAATTCATCCCGAAATAGATTTAAGAAACTATGGTCTAGACGCTTCGGGAGTCAATTATTTGGTGGAATTATGGCGTGCTAATGGTGCGAGCCTAACTGTTGATGAGTTGATGCAAACTCCTACATTGCAACATATTATGCAGTTATTGAAGCGCTAATCGGCTTTAGCCGTAACGTGATTCATAATATTTGCAAATTCTGTCGTTAATTTACCCGAACGGCATTGTAATTCGGACGTAAGCTTTTTATTATTGCCCGCTTGTTTTTCATCTTGCCTTGGGAATACAACTTTGAGTGATTTTCTAAGTGAACATCTGATCTATCGTGATGATGATTTTATGGTGATTCATAAACCTTCGGACATCTTGAGTGTGCCAGGGAAAGGTGATTTACATGACAGCGTTTTGACAAGACTGGTGGCAATTGAACCACGAACTTTGCTCATTCACCGCCTTGACCGTGATACTTCGGGTATTTTGGTTTTTGGGTTATCTAAGCGTGGACAGAGTGCGATTGCACGCCAATTTCAAGACCGTCAAACTTCGAAAATATATGAAGCGCTAGTTGCTGGTCATTTAGAGGGTGAAGGGACAGTGGATATCCCTGTCGTCTATGATCCGAGTCGACCACCTTTACATATTGTCGATGCTTCTCATAACAAACCTGCTTTAACACATTGGCAGGCGATTGAACATTTCCAGATTCAGGGACAACCGGTTACGCGTGTCAAATTAACACCGATTACCGGACGTTCTCATCAACTCCGTGTACACATGCAATATCTGGGACATCCGATTGTAGGTGATACATTGTATGCAACACCGGAACAATTACTTGTTCCTCGTCTGTGCTTGCATGCTAAACAGTTAAGCTTTAATCATCCTGTCACAGGGGAATCATTAACTTTTAACTGTCCTGTACCGTTTTAATGTAAAAACTTTCGATGAGTAATTTTTGTAGCAAAACAATTTAATTAGTTTTTGCTGCAAAATTTTGCTTTAAAGACTACATAAAAAGATGCAAAAATAAGCTACTTTGCATCGTACAATATGTAGTGCGAACTTGAGAAAAAGGTGGAAAAATTGCAGCAGTATGCTATTGGTCAACGTTGGCTATCAGATACAGAGACTGAGCTCGGTTTAGGCGTTCTTATTGATGTAGATGAAAGATCTGTCAGCATTTTATTCCCCAAAAGTGATGAAACGCGTGTTTATGCACGCAATAATGCACCGCTTTCTCGTATCATCTTTAATGTAAATGATGAAGTTCAAGACCAAGAAGGCAATAAGTGGAATGTCGAGTCTATTGAAGACCGTCATGGTGTATTGCGTTACAACGTTGTTCGTACTTTAGAAAATGGCGAGCAAGAACGTAAAGCGCTAAACGAAACACGTATTGGTGCACAAATTCAATTATCAAAACCTTTAGATCGTTTGCTGGCAAGCCAGATTGATTATAAAGAGTGGTATGACCTACGCATTGAAGCAATGTTGATGCAGGCACAAATGCAAACCAGTCCATTACGCGGCTTGGTTGGGGCGCGTGTAGGTTTAATTCCGCATCAACTCTATATTGCACATGAAGTCGGTAAACGTTTCGCACCGCGTGTTTTACTTGCTGATGAAGTAGGTTTAGGTAAAACAATTGAAGCTGGTTTAATTATCCACCAACAGCTTAAAACCGGCCGTTCTGAACGTATCCTGATTTTAGTCCCTGATTCTCTTCAGTATCAGTGGATGATTGAAATGCGACGCCGTTTCAATTTGCAATTTTCTCTGTTTGATTTAACCCGTACCGCATCTATTAAAGAACATGATCCAGAACTTAACCCGTTCTTAACTGAGCAATGCATTATTGCCAGCGTCGACTTGATGGTGGACCATGACGATTTGCGTGAGCAAGCATTAGAAGCTGGTTTCGATTTACTTGTGGTCGATGAAGCGCATCACTTGATGTGGAGCGAAGAAGAGGGTGGTAACGATCGTTACGACTTGGTTGAAGAGCTTGCTGAAAATACGGCAGGTGTATTGTTGCTTACTGCAACGCCTGAACAGCTGGGTGTAGAAAGCCACTTTGCGCGTTTACGTTTGTTAGACCCACAGCGCTTTAGCAGTTTAGAGCGTTTCTTGGATGAAGAAGCTCAATATCAGCAAACTGCGCAAGTTGCAGAAGTGCTTATGTCGGATGAACCTTTAACTCAAGAGCATTTAACTGCTTTAGAAGGTTTGTTGGGGCATTCAATTGAAGACCAACCTGAGCAACGTTTCAGAGCGATTCATGAGTTGTTAGACCGTCACGGTACAGGTCGTATTTTATTCCGTAATACGCGTGAAGCGATTCAAGGCTTCCCTGGCCGCGATTGCCAACCTGCGCCTTTACCTGCGCCAGCAGATTGGTCAAAAGACGGTAAATTACGCGAGCAAATGTGGCCAGAAGAAGCACAAATTGATGGCTCATGGATGCAAAATGATCCGCGTGTACCGTGGTTAATGGAAATTCTACGTAAAGAACTTAAGCATAAAAAAGTTCTTTTAATTGCCCGTAGTGGTCCTGTTGTCGAGTCTTTAGAAAGTGCGCTTCGTTTGCATGCAGGGATTCGTACAGCCATGTTCCATGAAGGTATGAGTTTGCTTGAGCGTGACCAAGCGGCTGCTTACTTTGCAGAAGAAAGCTACGGTGCTCAAATCTTACTTTGTTCAGAAATTGGTTCAGAAGGCCGTAACTTCCAGTTTGCGAGTGATTTAATTTTATTTGATTTGCCTGCAAACCCTGACGTTTTAGAACAACGTATTGGTCGTTTAGACCGTATTGGTCAAGAAAACCGTATCCAGATTCATGTACCGTATTTAATGGGCACCGCTCAAGAGCGTATGTTCCGTTGGTATAATGAAGCATTAAATATTTTCAGCAATATTTCTCCAACAGCTCAAACGCTACAAGAAAACTTTATTGTTGAATTAAAAGATTGCTTGCTGGCCGACCAAGGTCAAACATTTGAAGATTTACTCGAAGAAGTTAATGTTCAACGCCAAGCTTTAGAAGCAGAGTTACAAGCTGGTCGAGATCGTCTGCTTGAGTACAACTCATGTCGTCCTATCGTTGCACAAGAAATTGTTCAAGCGTTAGAAGACTATGATGACAACACAACGCTGCCTATGTTTGTGAAGCGTTTCATGTCTTCAACTAATATTGACTTTGATGAGCAAAGTAACGGTACAGTCATTATTCGTCCAACCGACCAGATGCAAGTGCAAGGTTTGGCATTAGATGAAGAAGGTATGACTGCGACTTTCTATCGTGACCAAGCGCAAATGCGTGAAGACGCTCAGTATCTAACTTTAGAACATCCATTTATTGAAAGTGTCATGGAAATGATCCGTACACAATCATTTGGCAGTACCAATGTTGCTGTGCTTAAGTCCAATGCATTAAAGCAAGGTTCGGTTTTACTTGAAGTCTGGTTTAAAGTTGATGTGGTGGCACCAAAATCCTTGAACTTGCCATCAAGCTTACCAAAACAACTTATTCGCGTATTGTTAAGTGAAAATGGTCAGGACTTATCTGAAAAGATTGATCCAACCATTTTAAAACCGTATTTGCATCACTTAGATGGCAATAGCTGCCGCCAAGTGGTTAAAGCCCGCCGTGAAGTGATTGAAGAGCGTTATAAACAAGCACTTGATATTGCTAAAGAAGGTTTACCTCAGCTTCAACAGCAAGCAAAAGAGCATTATGGTAATAAATGGCAATATGAGATTGATCGTTTAACTTACTTAAAACAGTTCAACCCGAGCATTCGCCAAGACGAAATTGAGCGCTTACAGAAGTTGCAAAAAGAAGGTTTAAGCTTGCTTGATGGCTTAACCGTAACACCTGAAGCGATTCAAGTGCTTGTAGTAGTCAAACCATAAGCAATGAGTAATAAAAAAAGCGCCACACAGGCGCTTTTTTATTGAGTAAATTTAAGTTAAATCAATCTGGCATCTTTTAATTCTAGTTTTAAATAAGCATAGAAAATCGGTGCTGCAATTAAGCCACTTAAGCCAAAGATGGACTCGAAAATTAACATAGCCAATAAAATTTCCCATGCATTGGCATTAATTTTATGACCAATAATTTTGGCATTAATAAAGTATTCTAACTTGTGAACTAATACGAGGTAGAGTAGCGCAACACCTGCTAGACCGAGTGAAATTGTAAGAGCCGCAATAAAAGTTAAAGTATTTGAAATTAAATTCCCTAAAATTGGAATTAAGCCAAACATAAAGGTAAGAATGGTTAAGGTTTTGGCGAAAGGTAGGTGAACACCCCAGATCGGCAATAGTACAAAAGCAAATAATATAAAGAGCAGCGTATTAATCGCTGAAATTTTAATTTGTGCAAAAACTACATTTCTAAAAGAAATTGATAATTTTTGAATACGTTGGATCAGTAAGGATTTGAAAACAGGTTGGGGTGTACGTCGGTGAAAGCCGTGAATAGCAACCAATATACCGATAATAAGACCCATCACCATAGTCACTAGATTATGCAAAATATCGGAACTGGCATTTTTTAATGTAGTCACGTTATCTTTCATAAACGCGAATATTTCATCTTTCAGTTCTGTAACGCTATCTGGAATATAGCCCGGTAAATATTTCCCAATCTCCGCTTGTAAGTGCAGTAGTGTTTGGTCGACTTTACCGTTAATACTATGTAAACCGACTCCTTTTAAATCATAAACTACAAAGCTAATTAAACTTGTAATGAAAAAGGCAAGAAGAGAAATAGTAATAATACTTAATAAAATACTAATAAAAATGCGGGCTCTTTGACCATCAATATAACGTTCAACAATAGAGCTTAAACTAATAATAATTTCATAAATGAGAAAGCCTGCAAAAAAACTTGCTAAGAGATGCAAGGGGATAACCGAAAGCAAAAAAATGCCCATCAGAATATAGCTTGCAATCAGGCTTTGACGATTACTCAAACTTTGCATGTGAATCCCTGAATAACGTGGGGAAGTATTGATATGTATTGCTAGAATTATTTACTTATACTCTTGCATCTAAGCTGCTTCAATCTATGGTTTATATTTTTATTAATCAGCAGGCACAGGTGTATAAAAAATGGCTTGTAAAATCACAAACCATTTTATGTGGAATCTATCTTATTTTTGCTTCGTCTAGATGACGGGCACCTTCTAAAATCATCCGGATCATGATCATTGTTTGTTCTGCGACTTCCGCACGCTGATCAATAGGAAGGTCAATCACTTTGGCACCCATGTGAAAAACAAGTTGTGTAATTGCTTTTGCAACAAGTTCAGGGTGATATAGATGATTGTTATTGAGGCGTTCTAAGCGAATTAAATCTTCTTGTAGCTCTTGCTGAAAGAAGTTGAGCTGTCGATCTACAGCAGCTTTATAAGAGGCGGAACCTGTAAAACCTTCTCGCAACAATAAACTTAAATTGCCTTCATCAGCATCCAGCTGTTGCAGAAAAATTTCTACAGAACTGCGAATAATGCTGTCTTGCAAAGATGCACGAAGGCGTGCTTGACGAATAATTTTACGTAAAACGATACCAGCACGGTCAATGAGTGAAATAGCTAACTCATCAATGTCTTTAAAGTGACGATAAAAACTGTTTGGGGCAATACCAGCTTCTCTTGCAACTTCACGTAAACTGAGTGAGGCAATACTTTTTTGTGGACCAATCAGGTTAAGAGCTGCCTGAAAAAGTTCTTCTTTCGTAATCGTCGCTTTTCTTCCAACAGAACGCGTTACTGTTTTTATTTCAATGACATCTTGTGATGAGGTTGTGTCATTTGGGCTCTGAGAAAGTGAGGTTTGGGTCATGTTTTTCAATATATTCTTAAACTGTCTGGATTATAGCGTTAGACAGGGAACTTGTGAAATTGTAATTAAAAGTACGAGTGTATATACAAATATATATACATGTGTATAATAATTAAAAAAGAGCGACAGAGCCCTCAGTTATGCAAGCAATCGAAAAGAGAAATTCTCTATTCAATTCATTAACACAAGCTGTATTTGACAAAAATATGGCGAACTTCTGGCTACAAAAAATAAATCCTTTATGGTCTGTGCAGCATGGACTAGTTCAAATTGTAAAAAAAGAATTCGTAGCTCATGACACCGTGAGCCTGACATTAAAATGCAACCGCTTGGTGAAAATGGGCGCGGCAGGTCAACATCATCCAGTGATTGTTGAAATCGCGGGCCGTCGCTATGAACGTACTTATAGCTTGACGCAAATTGATGCAGAACACTTACGTTTAACAGTTAAAAAAGTTGCTGATGGTATTGTCAGTAACTGGTTTATTGCAGAAAGCAAAATTGGTGATGTTTTTGAGCTTGGGCAGCCTTATGGCGACATGCAACAAAACATCCAGACACCGAAATTAATTATGTTAGCTGCTGGTAGTGGTATTACACCAATGTTGAGCTTAATCACAGCAATTAAGCAAAGCCAACAGTTAGAAAAAACGCAGGTTCAGCTTTTATATTGGGTCAAACAGCGTTCTGATGCTGCTTTTACAGAGTACTTTGAACAAGTGGCTGAACAAAACCCAAACTTTAGCTATCAGGTGTTTTACACACAAGAAACACCAAATGATGAACGTTTAAATGCCGAACATCTTGCACTGGTTGATGGTATTGAAAACAGCACAGTTTATGCATGTGGTCCATCGGGTTTTGTTTCAACTGTTGAACAGCTTTTTGAAAAAGCACCAACTGTACTTACTGAAGCATTTAGTTTAACTAATGAAAGTTCTGCGGATGACATTGGTTATGTGAATGTCACATTAACCCAGTCTAATAAAGTGATTGCAATTCCTAAAGGCCAATCCATTTTGGTCAGCCTTGAGCATGAAGGCCTTAAGCCGACACATGGCTGTCGTATGGGAATTTGTAATAAATGTGTTTGTAGTAAAACGCAAGGTTCTACACGTAATTTACTAAACGGTAGCCAAAATACGGAACCAAGCCAATTACTTAAAATTTGTGTGAACTCAGCACAATCCGATCTAGTTATTGATCTTTAAGAGAGAACTCTTATGAATATGCCAGTGAAAGTCGAATATTTTAAAAATCCTAAAAATCGAGATTTGACTCCAGCAGAACTTGAAGCATTTGCAAAAGAGCTTGATCAGATCAAACAAGAAGTATTGGATGATTTGGGTGAAAAAGACGCTAAATATATCCGCCGTGTCTATGCTGCTATTCGTTATAGTAGCTTTTTAGGCCGAGCTTGTTTATTTGCAGGTTGGTTCCCGCCAGCGTGGATTTTAGGTACGGGTTTATTAGGTTTCTCTAAAATTATGGAGAATATGGAGCTCGGCCATAATGTTATGCACGGTCAATATGACTGGATGAATGACCCGAAATTTAATGGTCAAACTTATGAATGGGATACTGTAGGTACCTCTGACAACTGGCGTCAAACCCACAACTATAAACATCATACTTATACCAATATTAAAGGTATTGATGATGATATTGGTTATGGCTTACTTCGCTTATTCCCTGAGCAACGTTGGAAGCCAGGGTTCTTGTTGCAACCGATTTATAGTATTCCATTTTGCTTATTGTTCCAGTGGGGCGTAGCAATTCAGAATCTTGAAATTGGGCGTGTACTTTACAAGCGTAAAACTAAGGCACAATTTTTAGAAGAGTTAAAACCGGTTAATAAAAAGATTGGCAAGCAACTCTTTAAAGATTATGTTTTCTTCCCACTTATTGCAGGGCCGGCAGCACTACCAGTATTTACAGGTAACTTGGTCGCAAATGGTCTTCGTAATATCTGGACCTTTAGTATTATTTTCTGTGGTCATTTCACGAAAGATGCAGAAGTGTTTCCAAAATCTGTTTTACAAGAAGAAAGCCGTGGACACTGGTATATGCGCCAAATCCGTGGTTCTTCTAACTTAACAGGTTCAGAAGCATTTCATATTTTGTCTGGTCACTTAAGTCATCAAATTGAACATCACTTATTCCCAGATATTCCTGCTCGTCGTTATCGCCAAATGGCTCCAAAAGTTGAGGCGGTTTGTAAGAAATATGGCTTGAACTATAACAATGCCAGCTTTGTTAAGCAGTTTGGACAAGTGGTTGGACGTATTGTGAAATATGCGTTCCCATTTAAAAAATAAGATAAAAGAGCCCTGAGAATTCAGGGCTTTTTTTATTTCTTTTTAGAAATCCACATGGTAATTGTGGCATGAAATACTTTATCTTTGTGAGTGTCGTAAATATCTACGTTGACTAAATATTCTCCAGCTTTTTCCCAGTTATAATCAGCTTCCACTGGTGTAGCAATTGCAATTAAGTCTGTTTCAGCTTTTTTTAAATATTCAACAGTCATTCCTTTTGGAATCCAGCGATGGGTAGATGGGACGGTAACTTCTGTCATTGTTCCACCCGCCAGTTCAGCCATATTACACATCGCAATCGCATGGACTGTTCCAATGTGGTTAAGCACAGAACGCTTCTTCTTAATAGAAATTTCGCAATAATTCGGTTTTAACTCAATAAAAAGAGGGGAAATACTGCCGAAATAAGGTGCTTTTAAGCACAGCATACGAGAGAAAGTCCACTTGCCTTTAGGAAAAGCAGTTACTTTATTCCAGAGCTCTAATGTGGTTGCCATAATTTGACTTCCTTTAATTTTAAAAATACAGAATGTTATTCTGTTTAAGAATATAGTTCTGTTTACAAATATGCGTCAAGTCATTCAAAATATCTCCGATGACTGGTCAGAGAATACAAAATGGTATCTGCTCAAAATTTATTAGAACGCTTATATCCTGGAAGAAGAGCTGCTTTAAAACGACAAATATTATTAGATGCTTTAGATTGTTTTTTAGAGCAGGGCATTGAAACGACTAGTATTGAAATGATTCGTGCCAAATCAGAAAGTAGCGTTGGGGCGATTTATCATCATTTTAAAAATAAAGAGGGTATAGTTGCGGCCTTATTTTTTTCAGCTTTAGATGATCAAACAGCTCTGAGAGATGAATATTTAAAACAGTCCAAAACATTAAAAGATATTGTAGAAGCTCTAATTTATAGTTATGTGGACTGGGTAAGTGAGCAACCGGAATTTGCAAAATTCTTAATTACTGCACGTTTTAACATTATAGAGGGGGAAGAACAGCAGCAACTTGCACAAAAAAATAAGAGTAGAAACCAAAAGATATTTAGCTTGATTTCAAACTTTGAAGAATTTAAAGCATTTAGTTTAATTCCACATGAACTTTTGCTTTCATTAGTGATTGGTTCTACAGAGAGCTATTGCCGTGCGTGGTTATCACAACGTGTAAAAGCTGACCCCAAAGACTATAGAGAAATTCTGGCAAAAGCGGCTTGGAATTCATTACAGGATTTGCGTTTAGAACATTAATAGCGAGCAATAAAAAAACCGCATGAAGAATGCGGTTTTTAGATTGAAAAATGAATTATTTAAACTGGATTGAACCGTTTGCATTTACAGTAATTTTAGATTCACCAGCAGCCATGTCTTGAGCTGGTGCCGCTTCAGCAGCAGCGAACTTAGCTAGGCTGGCACGCATTACAGGTTGAGGAAAATAATTATTCGTGTTCAGGTTTAGAGTGACCAAAGAATATTGGCTTTTATTCCATGCTTGAGTCAACATTTGAGCACGCTGTTGAAAGTTTTTAGACGCTTCTACCATCAATTCATTTTCAACTTTTTTACGTTGCTCATCTGAAACGCTAAAATTAATGGATTGAGTTTGAAAGCTTTGTTGTAACTCATTAATTAATTGGCTAGCAGCTTTGAAATCTTTACTTTCTAGACGAACTTCCGCGCGGCCACGCCATTCTTTTAATTTATTACTGTCATTGTCATAAATTGGATAAGTGCTTTGGGCACCAGTTTCCACTTTCACTTGTGGGTATTTACGCGAAGTTGCGAGTGCTTGGTTCATTAACTGGTTAATTTGGTTTGAAAGTTCTGCAGGCTGCTTATTGCTTTTTTCAATATATAAAGTTGCATGCATTTCATCGTTTGAAACTTGGCGAGAAGCTTCTGCTTGAACATTTACAATATTGTAGTGAAGGGCATTATCATCTTGGGCAAAAACCATAGGGCTGAGTACCGTACCAAGGAGAAGAGTAGATATTGCTAAAGTACGCATAAATTTATCCTTTAAAAATTAATATAAATTTAATTTTTTTCATTAAGAAATGTTAAACATAAGTTATGCATAACTTTTGCAGATTTTGTGGGGTATTTGTAATATTTAAATCAAGTTTTTTAATTTTTGGTAAGAATAAAATTCTTTAAAAATAAAAAACTTAGAATTAAAGTGTTTCAATGTAACTTAAAAAATCACACGAATATAAAAAAAGAATATTTTCTTTAGGTTGTCACATAGTATGATGATAATTCATCATAACTATTGGGATAATACAATTTTTCAATAAGATTAGATGAGTAAAGTACACAAAAGACGTTTTTTTTCTTGCAAAATTAGGTATCATCGCGCTCCTAGTTACAAGATATAAAATATGTGTCTTCGCTAGTTCTATAAAGCACCGAGTCAAAGGACCAAAAGTCACCAGACTTATTTCTTTCTACCCTTATCAGAGATGGTAATCCGATATGAGCGTTACTTCTGTCAACCCTGCCACTAATGCTACCAACGAATATTATTTGACTCGCCAAAGTCAAATGGAATCGAATGTTCGTAGCTATCCACGTAAATTACCGTTAGCGATAGCGAAAGCACAAGGTTGCTGGGTTACTGATGTTGAAGGTACACAGTACCTTGATTGTTTAGCTGGGGCAGGTACATTGGCTTTAGGTCATAATCATCCTGCGGTGATTCAAAGTATTCAAGACACATTGGCAAGTGGTTTGCCATTGCATACTTTAGACTTAACCACACCTTTAAAAGATGCGTTTACTGAAGCGTTGTTAGCATATTTACCAGGTGGTAAAGAAGAATATTGCTTACAGTTCTGTGGTCCTTCTGGTGCAGATGCGACTGAGGCAGCAATTAAACTTGCTAAAACTTACACTGGCCGTAGCTCAGTGATCAGTTTCTCTGGTGGTTACCATGGTATGACTCATGGTTCACTTGCAATGACTGGTAACTTAAGTGCAAAAAATGCAGTGAATGGCTTAATGCCAGGTGTACAATTCATGCCATATCCGCATGAATATCGCTGCCCACTTGGTTTAGGTGGTGAAGCTGGTGTTGACGCTTTAACTTACTATTTCGAAAACTTTATTGAAGATGTTGAAAGCGGTGTAACTAAGCCTGCTGCTGTTATTCTTGAAGCAATTCAAGGTGAAGGCGGTGTTGTTACAGCTCCAGTAAAATGGTTGCAAAAAATCCGTGAAGTGACTGAAAAGCACAACATCGTTTTAATTTTAGACGAAGTTCAAGCAGGCTTTGCTCGTTCAGGTAAAATGTTTGCATTTGAACATGCCGGTATTGAACCTGATGTCGTTGTAATGTCTAAAGCAGTAGGTGGTGGTTTACCACTTGCAGTATTAGGTATTAAGCGTAAATTTGATGCTTGGCAGCCTGCTGGTCACACTGGTACTTTCCGTGGTAACCAACTTGCTATGGGTACAGGTCTTGTTGTATTAGAAACGATCAAGGAACAAAACCTTGCTCAAAATGCACAAGAGCGTGGTGAATTCTTACAAGCTGAATTGAAAAAATTAGCTACTGAATTCCCATGTATCGGTAACGTACGTGGCCGCGGTTTAATGATTGGTGTTGAAATCGTTGACGAGCGTAAACCTGCTGACCGTATCGGTTCTCACCCTGCTGACTCTCAGTTAGCGGCTGCGATCCAGACTGCTTGCTTTAACAACAAGTTATTGCTTGAAAAAGGTGGTCGTAACGGTACAGTAATTCGTTTACTTTGCCCACTCATCATTACTCAAGAAGAGTGTGTAGAAGTAATTGCTCGCTTTAAGAAAGCAGTTGCAGAAGCATTGGTTGCAGTGCGAGGCGCGTAAGTATGGTGGATTTTGCAGAACATCGTAAAGCGTTACTCTGCAATGATGCACAATCCATTGCTGACTATGAGTCAGCAATGGGCGAAGCGGTAAAAGCCGTTTCAGCATGGTTGCAAAATGAAAAAATGTACACAGGCGGTAGCATTAAAGAGTTGCGTTCAGCAATTTCTTTCCAACCTTCAAAAGAAGGTATGGGTGTACAACAATCTCTTCAACGTATGATTGAGCTTTTCTTGAATAAAAGCTTGAAAGTACACCATCCACATTCATTAGCACATTTACACTGCCCAACCATGGTGATGAGCCAGATCGCGGAAGTGTTAATCAATGCAACTAACCAGTCTATGGACTCATGGGATCAAAGCCCGGCAGGTTCATTAATGGAAGTGCAGCTTATTGATTGGTTGCGTCAAAAAGTAGGTTACGGTTCTGGTCAGGCAGGTGTTTTCACTTCTGGCGGTACTCAATCTAACTTGATGGGTGTATTACTTGCTCGTGACTGGTGCATTGCGAAAAACTGGAAAGACGAAAATGGTAACCCATGGTCTGTACAGCGTGATGGTATTCCAGCTGAAGCAATGAAAAACGTCAAAGTCATTTGTTCTGAAAATGCTCACTTCTCTGTGCAAAAGAACATGGCAATGATGGGCATGGGCTTCCAGTCAGTTGTGACTGTTCCTGTGAATGAAAATGCACAGATGGATGTTGATGCTCTTGAAAAAACAATGGCGCATCTTCAGTCTGAAGGTAAAGTTGTTGCTTGTGTCGTTGCGACAGCGGGTACAACTGATGCTGGTGCAATTGATCCATTGAAAAAAATCCGTGAAATTACTAATAAGTATGGTTCATGGATGCATATCGATGCTGCATGGGGCGGTGCACTGATCTTGTCAAATGACTATCGTGCAATGCTTGATGGTATTGAGTTGTCTGACTCGATTACCCTCGACTTCCATAAGCATTATTTCCAAAGCATTAGCTGTGGCGCGTTCTTGTTGAAAGATGAAGCGAACTATCGTTTCATGCACTACGAAGCTGAGTACTTGAACTCTGCTTATGATGAAGAGCATGGCGTACCTAACCTTGTGTCTAAATCATTACAAACGACTCGTCGTTTTGATGCTTTAAAATTGTGGATGACCATTGAATCACTCGGCGAAGAGCTATATGGTTCAATGATTGACCATGGTGTAAAACTGACTCGTGAAGTTGCAGATTACATCAAGGCAACTGATGGTTTAGAGCTTTTAGTTGAACCACAATTTGCTTCGGTATTGTTCCGTGTTGTTCCAGAAGGTTACCCAGTTGAGTTTATCGATAGCTTGAACCAAAACGTAGCAGATGAATTGTTTGCACGTGGTGAAGCAAATATCGGTGTAACAAAAGTTGGTAATGTACAGTCATTGAAGATGACAACATTAAGCCCAGTAGTAACTGTCGACAACGTTAAGAACCTTTTAGCTCAAGTATTGGCTGAAGCTGAACGCATTAAAGATGCGATTGCTTCTGGTAACTACGTACCACCAATCGACTAATTGAGTTGATACCCCAAAAAGCTCGGTTTATTGCCGGGCTTTTTTATTACATATTATTTTTATTAAAAGTGTGTATCAGAAGAAGGGGATATGCACAAAACATGCATATTTTCAAAAAACAAAAATAATTATGCATGATTTATGGTGAGCAAATTTCTTATTGTATTGGTATGTTCCCGATTTTTTGGTCGCATTGATATATCAATACGGCACTTGCTTTAAACCATACTACATAAAGTAAGAAGTCGTAATTACAATTAAGACAAGGAAGAAGAAATGCAACAAGCGAATATGCTTAATGAATTTAAACTTATTATTGGCGGTCAACTTTGTTCAGGTGAACAAGGTGAACTGGAAATTATTAATCCTGCTACAGGCTTAACTGCGGCACATTGTGCAAAAGCATCAGTTGCACAAGTGAATCAAGCTGTTAGTGCAGCTAAACAGGCTTCTAAAGCTTGGCAGCTTGTCTCGCATGATGAGCGTAAAACAATTTTAAACAAGATTGCAGACGGTATTGAAAAGCACGCTGAAATGCTTGCAGAGCTGGTGGTGCTTGAACAAGGTAAACCACTCGCACTGGCACAAATGGAAGTGCAGGGTGCAATTGGCTGGACGCGTTATGCGGCTTCTATGGATTTACCGGTAGAAGTAATTGAAGACAGTGAAACTAAGCGTATTGAGCGCCATCGCCAACCACTGGGTGTAGTGGCTTCAATTACGCCATGGAACTGGCCACTCATGATTGCAGTTTGGCATATCATGCCTGCTTTACGTGCAGGTAACGTTGTCATTAGCAAACCTTCGGAATACACACCATTATCGACTTTACGTTTATGTGAAATCATTCAGCAAGAAGTTCCGGCAGGTGTGATCTCAATTGTGGTTGGTGCTGGTGAGATTGGTGAAGCATTATCTTCTCATCCAGATGTGCAAAAAGTCGTGTTTACGGGATCAACTCGAACAGGGCAGCACATTATGGCTGGTGCAGCTCAGCAGCTAAAACACTTAACTTTAGAGCTTGGTGGTAATGATGCTGGTATTGTATTGCCAGATGCAAATATCGATGAAATTGCTGCTAAGATTTTTAATATGGCGTTCTTGAATGCTGGTCAAACATGTGCGGCGTTAAAGCGTTTATATGTGCATGAAAGCCAATATGAAGCTTTATCTCAAAAGTTAGCTGATATTGCCAACGCTCAAGTTGTGGGGGATGGTATGGCATCTTCTACAACATTTGGACCAGTACAAAACCAGATGCAATATAACAAAGTGAAAGATCTTATTGCTGAAGCGATTGCACAAGGTGCAAAAGCACTTTCTGGGCAACAACAAGTCCCAGAGCAGGGCTACTTTATTGCGCCAACTATTTTGACTGAAATTTCTGACTCTTGCCGCGTGGTACAAGAAGAGCAATTTGGTCCAGTGTTGCCTGTTTTAAAATATACCGATATCAACGATGCAATTGCCCGTGCCAATGACAGTGAGTTTGGTTTGGGTGGTTCAATCTGGTCTTCTGATCTTAAAACCGCACAGAACTATGCTACACAGCTTCAATGCGGAACGGTCTGGATTAATACCCATGCAGAAGTACTGCCTCATGCACCTTTCGGAGGCTGGAAAATGTCTGGCTTAGGCGCTGAGTTTGGTTTGGAAGGTTTGCTTGAAAATACGATCGGGCAAACGGTCCATATTAGTAAAGTCTAAAGATTAATTTTAAGGCGGATTTAGTATCCGCCTTTTTTATTTTCACTTTTAAGAGTGAAAAGCTGAGTTGTTTTATTGAGAGTGATGATAGCTCATACTTTTAGGCTTGATTAAAAAATGATTCTGTTCTTTAATTTTTTTCAGAACAATGTAAGACTTTATGTGCCCTATAAAATTATAAGAAAGTAATCTTTCAGTCACAAATTGCGAAAGCTGTTCTAAATTTTCAGCAACGACTTTTAAAATAAAATCAGCATCACCACTAATTGAAAAAGCATCCTGAATGTTATCTTCAGCTTCGATCAGCTCTTGGAAAGCTTGCTGTGATTTCGCCTCGTGTGTCCTTAAGTTTATGTGAATCATCGCTGTAACTTCCAGCCCTAGCGCCTGTTGCTGGATGCGTGCCGTATAACCAAGAATCACGCCTTTTTGTTCAAGCAATTGACGTCGTCTTGAACATTGAGAAGCAGATAAACCGATTAAATCTCCAATTTCCTGATTGGTGAGTCGTCCATTCTTTTGTAGTGCCTGAATGATTTGCCAGTCGAACTTATCCATTGCATAAAATCCTTTTATGATACACAAATCATGTATTTTTATTAAAATGCGTTTTCATTATGCACGAAATCTAAAAGATAGATGAAATATTATTTTTCTATGGAATAAAAATTGGTCTCAAAGGATATAGAGCAATGTTCATAGAAATTGGTGAATTTTTAAATCTTCGTCTAAAACAAATGGGTATCCAACATCTTTTTGGTGTACCTGGTGATTTTAACCTCTCATATCTAGAACAAGTTGAAGCAGACCCACAACTCGAATTTATTGGAAATTGTAATGAATTAAATGCTGCCTATGCAGCAGACGGTTATGCACGAATTAACGGTTTTTCTGCCTTGGCAACCACTTATGGTGTAGGTGACTTAAGTGCCATTAATGGTATTGCCGGTGCTTATGCAGAAAATGTACCTCTTATTCATATCTCAGGTATTCCACCTTTACATGCAGTTCAAAAGGGCACTCTCATACACCATACGTTAGTTGATGGTAACTACGACAATATTATGAACTGTATGAAAGAGTTCACAGTTGCCCAAACTCGTTTAACTCCTGCAAATGCAGCTTCTGAAATTGACCGTGTATTGCGTCAGTGTTTCCTTGAACGCCGTCCTGTACACATCCAACTACCTGGTGATATTACTCACGTTAAAATTGAAGTGTCTGAGCGTCCGCTCGACCTAAGCTACCCAGCTGTTGAACCTGAATTATTGCAAAGTGTGGTAAGTAAACTTTGTGACATTATTGAGAATGCTCAAAGTCCAGCGCTTTTAATTGATAATGAAGCCTCAGTTTTTGGCGTAACTTCACTTTTAAATGATTTGTCTCAGAAATGCTCAATTCCATTTGCAGGTATGAATACTGCAAAAAATATTATGGATGAAGGCTCACCTCGTTATATCGGAACTTATGTGGGTGGAGCAAGCCAACCGCATGTAAAAAATATCATTGAACAATCTGACTGTTTAATTGGTGTTGGCGCGCGCTTTACCGATGTAGGCTCAGCTGTATTTACGCATCAAATTGAGACCAAGAACTATATCGAAATTAAATCTTACGGCTTAAATATTTTTGGTCAGGATTTTCCGGGTATAGAAATTGGGCAATTACTTGTCGAGCTAAATAAAAAAGTTGCACCACGTAAATCGTCAATACCTCTTCTTGAAAAACAACCTCAGAAAGTAATTGAAGCGCCAGCTCAACAGAAGCTTAGCCAAGATGTGCTTTGGAATTATATTTCAGGGTTCTTAAAAGAAGATGATGTAATTATTGGTGAGGTAGGAACATCAAACTCTGCTTTGTCTGGTATCAAACTTCCTGCTACAGCTAAATATATTGCGCAGCCGCTTTGGGGTTCTATTGGTTATACCTTGCCAGCTTTGCTTGGTAGTTTGTTAGCTGCTCCTGAGCGTCGTCAAATTTTGTTTATTGGTGACGGTTCGTTCCAGCTTACGGTACAAGAACTCTCTACGATTATCCGCCATGGTTTAAAACCAATTATTTTCTTGTTGAACAATGGCGGCTACACCATTGAACGTTTAATTATGGGTGAAAACGCTGCCTATAACGACGTGCAAAACTGGAAATACACTGAAATTCCAGCGGTATTTAACGGTAAAAAAGGCCATACCACTTACGTGGTTGAGACTGCTGGCCAACTGAAGAGCGTTTTAGATAATGTTCAGCAAAATGATCAGTTAACTTTCATTGAATTGAAACTACCAGCAATGGATGCGCCAGTGAGTTTGAAAAAATTTGCTTCTGTGATTGCACGTTTTGACTACGGTGATCGCGGCTACGAAATTTTAAAGGAGCGTTCCCAACCCGTTAAATGTAAGGATGCAATCTCTTTTTAAATAGAAGATAGGACACGTCCTCTCAAAAATTAAATGGACTCATACTAAAGCAACTTATGTCCGAAGGTCGGTTTCTGGCCTTCGGATATGGTGCTGAATAAAGGTGTACAGGAAGTGACACCAACATTGGAGATAATGTTATGGATGTAAACAATAAGCACGAGTTAAAACAAGGCTTATCCAATCGGCATATTCAACTCATCGCACTCGGAGGGGCGATCGGAACAGGGTTATTCTTAGGTCTATCACAAACAATTAAACTGGCAGGTCCTTCAATTTTATTGGGATATGCAATTGCAGGAATTATTGCCTTTTTGATTATGCGTCATTTAGGTGAAATGGTTGTTGAAGAACCGGTAAGTGGTTCTTTTAGTTATTTTGCGAACAAATACTGGGGCAAAATGGCTGGTTTTATGTCTGGCTGGAACTACTGGGTTTTGTATGTACTGGTAAGTATGGCCGAACTGAGTGCGATTGGTACTTTTATTCAGTTTTGGTGGCCAGAAATTCCGACATGGCTGACCGCTCTATTTTTCTTTATTTTAATTAACGGCATTAACTTGGTAAATGTCCGCTTTTTTGGGGAATCGGAGTTCTTATTTTCCTGCATTAAAATTGTTGCGATTTTAAGTATGATTGGCTTCGGTGCTTATCTTTTACTTTCAGGCTCAGCAGGTCCGCAAGCGGGTGTTGCAAATTTATGGCAACACGGTGGTTTCTTCCCGCATGGTATTCATGGCTTTATTATGGCCTTGGCTGTCATTATGTTTGCATTCGGTGGTCTAGAGCTTATCGGTATTGCAGCAGCTGAAACGAAAAAACCTGAAACAACAATTCCAAAGGCAGTAAACCAGATTGTTTATCGCATCCTGATTTTTTACATTGGTGCAATCGGTATTCTTTTATGTCTTTATCCATGGAATATGGTGGCAGAAGGCGGTAGTCCGTTTGTCTTAATTTTCCAGTCCCTCAATAGTAATGGCGTTGCGAATGTTCTGAACTTTGTGGTCTTGATTGCTGCTATTTCGGTTTATAACAGTTGTATTTACTGTAATAGTCGTATGTTGCATGGTTTAGCAGAGCAGGGCAATGCGCCAGCAATTTTGAAAAAAGTGAACAGCCGCGGTATTCCGGTCCCTGCTGCAATTGTGTCTGCTTCAATTACAGCAGTCTGTGTAGTGGTCAACTATTTAATTCCAGGTCAAGCTTTTCAGCTCTTTATGATGTTGGTTGTGGCTGCGCTTGTTATTAACTGGCTTATGATCTCAGTCACGCATTTGAAATTTACCAAAGCAATGAAATTGCAAAAGCGTCAAACCAAATTCCAAAGCATTATGAGCCCATGGAGTAATTATTTAACTATTAGCTTTGTATGTTTCATTCTCATTATTATGGCGATGACACCAGATATGAGACTCGCTGTTATTTTGGGGCCAATCTGGCTTGCTGTTTTAGCGATTATGTATTTCTTTAAGTATCGTAAAAAAATGGTCGCAATGCCGGAAGTACAATCAAACTAATAAGCTAAATTTACAGTGATATTGCGGTTATCTGACATAAGGCAGGTAACCGTTTTTGTTTTGTCATAATATTTTCATGTTCGGGCGAAATAATTTTTTAAAAATAAAGGTGACACGTAAAAAATTGAGAATTGTGTCAATAAAATAATTTTGTAGCATCAATTCATTAAATTACTTAAGTTTTTATAATTTAAGCATAA
The DNA here is from genome assembly GCF_044778325.1 of Acinetobacter sp. BD54. Taxonomy (NCBI): domain Bacteria; kingdom Pseudomonadati; phylum Pseudomonadota; class Gammaproteobacteria; order Moraxellales; family Moraxellaceae; genus Acinetobacter; species Acinetobacter sp. BD54. The sequence goes on from NZ_JANJEP010000005.1 coordinate 252,735, forward strand.
TTACAATTTTATTATTTTAAACGTTTGTCATATTTCCCATTAAATCTAAATATCAAAGGACTTATAAAATCATCTTAAATAATTGATATAAAATAGATTTAAAAATGTGACAATGAACATTACAAAAATCATGAAAGCGTCATAATACTGTAACTTATTTGTCATATTTTCTATTCACAATGCAGCTATCGAAGAGCGTACAAGCACTCAACAAAAAGTGACGTACAACCTATTGCATTAATGAGAGAGAACAGAATGCGCTTAAATCCACGTCAAATCGCAATTGCATTAGCAGTAACTGGGGCCGCTGTAACAACGACTGCAAATGCAGCTCGTGATACGATTCAAATTGCTGGTTCTTCAACTGTATTACCATTTGCCAGCGTTGTAGCTGAAGAGTTCGGTAATACATTCCCTCAATTTAAAACTCCTGTTGTAGGTTCTGGTGGTTCTTCTGCTGGTTTAAAACAGTTCTGTCAAGGTGTTGGTGACAACACAATCGATGTTGCAAACGCTTCTCGTAAAATTAAAAGTACTGAAATCGAAGCTTGTAACAAAGCTGGTGTAAAACAAATTCAAGAAATCAAAATTGGTTATGACGGTATTGTGTTTGCCTCTAGCTCAAACAAAGCAGCTTATAAATTAAAACCTTATCATGTGTTTGCTGCTTTAGCTGCACAGTTACCTTCAAAAGGTAAATTGGTTCCAAACCCTTATACAAACTGGAACCAAATTGACAAATCACTTCCTAATGAGCCTATTACGCTTGTTATTCCTGCGTCTAACCACGGTACACGTGAAGTTTTCCAAGAGAAAATGGTTGAAGCTGGTTGCGAAGCGTATGAATACTTCAAGAGCCTAGACAAAGACGCTCAAAAGAAAGCATGTTCTACTTTCCGTAAAGACGGTCGTGTAATTGAAATTGCTGGTGACTATACAGAAACTCTAGCTCGCTTAAAAACTTCTCCAAGTGCAGTAGGCGTATTTGGTTTAAGTTTCTATGACATGAACCGTGACAAGTTACGTGTAGCGACAGTAAACAACGTAGTTCCTTCTGAGAAAACTGTGTTAAATGGTACATACCCTGTATCTCGTCCACTATACTTCTATGTAAAAGGCGAGCACTTAAAATCAGTTAAAGGTTTACCTCAATACGTAGAATACTTCCTAAGCAAAAAAGCGACTGGTAAAGGTTCTAAAGCTGAGCGTGATGGTTTAATCGCGATGTCTGATGCAGAACGCGCTAAAGTTTTAGCTGACTTTAAAGCAGGTAAAACTGTTAAATAAGTTGGTTTGAATAGGGGCTGGTGATCTCAAGCGATCATCAGCCTTTTTGTCTAACACGTTTTTCCCAAATTATGACAATTGAGAAAACAGTGGAGAATACATGAATCTGCTACTTATCGGTGTGTTGTTAGCCCTTGTGGCAATTGCATATCAACTTGGGCTGAGAAAGAGCCGCCACCTAGCAGGTAAGGGAAGCAACTCGGCGACATTACATTCTCGTCCTGGTTATTATGGCGCACTGGTTGGGCTTTGGTGCGGTATCCCTGCTTTTTTAATTTTGATCATTTGGAACTTGGTTGAGCCAAGTATTTTAAATCATATTATCTTTAACAACGTACCTGCTTCTGTGACAGCTTCTCTAGATGAAGCAGCAAGAAGTGTACTTGTTGATCGAGTTCAAGCGATCGCTTCTGGTTTTGGGGTAAGTGATCATCCCGCGGCTTATGAGTTGGCTGCTGCTCAGCAATATGCAAAATTTCAAACCATTGGCTCTTTTGCCAAATTTGCTGTTGTTGTCTGTGCCGCTTTGTTGGGCTTAGTGTGGGCAAAGAAAAAAATCAGCCAAGAATATCGCGCACGTAACCAAGTTGAGCGTGCAATTAATGTTGGTTTGATTTTATGTTCTGGCGTTGCAATTTTAACCACGATCGGCATTGTAATGTCGATGTTTGGTGAGGCAATGCATTTCTTCCATTTTGTAAGTCCAATCGACTTTTTCTTTGGTACAGAATGGAACCCTGGCTTTAGTACTTCAGGTAATGCAGAAGGTAGTTATGGTTTATTACCATTACTATGGGGCACGCTCATGGTCAGTGGTATTGCCTTATTAGTTGCTGTACCTGTTGGCTTAATGATTGCTATTTATTTAGCTGAGTATGCTTCGCCGTGGTTACGCTCATGGGCAAAACCTACCATTGAAGTTTTAGCGGGTATTCCAACAATTGTTTATGGTGTTTTTGCCATGATGATTATTGGGCCATTCTTTAAAGCTGCTGGTGCGTATGTCGGTATTGAAATTAATGCAACCAGTGCTTTGACTGCCGGTTTTGTAATGGGAATTATGATTATCCCATTCGTTTCATCTTTGTCTGATGACATTATTACTCAAGTTCCTCGTGCACTTCGTGATGGTTCGTTAGGACTGGGCGCAACCAAATCAGAAACGATTCGCCAAGTGGTTTTACCGGCAGCTTTACCGGGTATTACAGGGGCATTTTTATTGGCTGTTTCGCGTGCCGTAGGGGAAACCATGATTGTGGTTTTGGCAGCAGGGAACAGCCCACTTCTACATGCAAATCCGTTTGAAGCTGTTTCGACAGTTACCGTAACCATTGTAAAACAGTTAACGGGTGATACTGATTTTGCGAGCCCACAGGCCTTGGTGGCATTTGCACTGGGTTTAACACTCTTTGTGATCACTTTAGGATTAAACATTGTTGCACTGTACATTGTGCGTAAATACCGTGAGCAATACGAATGAGTACATCAAATACATCGTCTCCTATGGATCAGAACGTATTTGATCCACAAGCTGCTGCTCAGGCACGTGATCGCCGTAAAAAAGTGATTGAAAAATCACTGGCTAAACGTCACCGCAAAGAAAAAGCTTTCCGCTTTGCAGGTTTGTCAGCAGTTGTTATTGGTCTTGCATTCGTTGCGCTACTGTTTGGCAGTATTTTGGCAAAAGGGTTACCAGCATTCTGGCAAACCAGTATGAATGTACCAGTCTACTTCGATCCTAAAGTAATTGATGCAGGTCCAGTGCCGGTACGTACACAAGGTGAAACACCTGCACATTATCAAGAGCGTTATGTCGATTGGCAAACGAAAATGGGTATGGTCGATTGGGATAGCCTGATCGTAAATGGCATGATTGCTAAAGATCCTTCACTTGCATCACAACGCGATTATTTAAGTAGCCTTTATGCAAGTTCTGAAGCTTATCGCTTACGTGATATGGTGTTTGCTGACCCATCACTCATTGGGAAAAAAGAGAACCTAACTTTCTTGGGTGATGCCAATGTAGATGTATGGCTGAAGGGTAATATTGACCGCTCATTACCAGACGATCAACAACAACTTGATCCGGAAATCCGCAAGTTGGCAGATGACCTTAAAGCAAAAGGTGTACTTGAAAATACCTTTAATACGACTTTATTTAAGAATCCTGACTCTCGTAGTTCACCAGCGATTAGTGGTCTTGCAGGCGCATTCATGGGTTCATTATTCATGATGCTGATTGTGATCATTATCTCGATTCCAATCGGTGTTGCCAGCGCAATCTATCTTGAAGAGTTTGCTCCAAAGAATGTCATTACAGACATTATTGAAGTCAACATTAATAACCTTGCTGCTGTACCTTCAATCGTGTTTGGTTTGTTGGGTGCTGCAATCTTTATTGGTTGGATGCATTTACCGTTGTCAGCTCCTTTCGTCGGTGGTTTGGTATTAAGTTTAATGACACTACCAACAGTCATTATTACAACACGTGCTTCTTTAAAAGCTGTGCCACCTTCAATTCGACAAGCTGCCCTAGGTTTAGGTGCGTCTAAAGTACAAACCGTTTTCCATCATGTTTTACCGCTAGCGTTGCCCGGCATCATGACGGGTGCAATTATTGGTGTTGCACACGCACTCGGTGAAACTGCACCTTTACTTTTAATCGGGATGAGTGCATTCGTTGCAAGTGTTCCAACCACCCCATTTGATCAAGCAACTGCTTTACCTGTCCAAGTTTATCTATGGCAGGGTAATGAGTTGCGTAACTTCTTCGAAGGCCGTACTGCTGCTGCGATTATCGTACTTCTTGCATTAATGATTGGTTTAAACAGCCTTGCAATTTGGTTACGTAAAAAGTTCGAAGTGCGTTGGTAATAGAGGATAAATCATGAATACTATTGATATTACGAATTCCTTAGAAAAGGATAAGTTAGTGAATACTGAACAATCTCAACTTACAGATACACAACTGCATCATGGCACTTCGTACGTTTCGCATTTTGAACCACATACTTCAAAAAAGCCAAACTCAACCGAAATCAAGATCAGTGCACAAGATGCCCATGTTTATTATGGTGACTTTGAAGCGATTAAAGGCATCGATTTAGATATTTATCAAAATGAAGTAATTGCATTTATTGGGCCATCAGGCTGCGGTAAATCGACTTTCCTGCGTACTTTAAACCGTATGAACGACACGATTGATGGCTGTCGTGTGACAGGTAAGATCACTTTAGATAACAAAAATATCTATGATCCAAATCTGGATGTTGTATTACTGCGTGCACAGGTTGGTATGGTGTTCCAAAAGCCAAATCCATTTCCTAAATCTATTTTTGATAACGTGGCATATGGTCCGAAGCTACACGGTTTAGCACGTGACAAATATGACCTAGAAGAAATTGTTGAAAATAGCTTGCGTAAAGCAGGTCTATGGGAAGAAGTGAAGGATCGTTTAAACCAACCGGGTACTGGCTTATCTGGTGGTCAGCAACAACGTTTATGTATTGCACGTACAATTGCAGTAAGTCCAGAAGTGATCTTGATGGATGAACCTTGTTCTGCGCTTGACCCAATCGCAACGGCGAAAGTGGAAGAGCTGATTTCTGAGCTTTCTGATCAATACACAATCGTTATTGTAACGCACTCGATGCAACAAGCAGCTCGTGTTTCAGACCGTACAGCTTACTTCCATTTAGGTGATTTGATTGAAGTAAACTCTACAGAGAAAGTATTTACTCAGCCTGACCACCAATTGACAGAAGCGTACATTACTGGCCGTTTCGGTTAATTGATCGTTGTAATAGAAAAAGAGCCTAGTGCTCTTTTTTTATTTAATAAATGAAAATGGCTCTATTTTGCAAAATCGCTATTGAATTTTAATTAAAAGAACCACATCTTAAGGCTATAAAGACAAACTTATGAGCATAGAATTTTATGTTATTCCATTTGCCTAAACTCCCTGCGGAAATACGTGTCAGTCATTTAAATGCACGTGTAAATGAACAGAGAAAAAAAATTGCACAAACCACAGCAAGCCGTTTAGAGCTTTTACAATTGGCTCAACAACTTGCAAAAGAAGCTAAAATTCGCCGTAAGAACAACCAGAAAATTTTTGTTTTAGATTTTAAAGGTGACATTCAGGCATCTGCGGTTGAAAACCTTCGTGAAGAAATCACCCTTATTTTAGCAACGGCTAAAGCTGGACGTGACCGTGTTGTGGTACGTCTTGAAAGTCCGGGTGGTATGGTTCATGGATATGGATTGGCGGCAGCTCAATTGGTTCGTTTGCGTGATGCAGGTTTTCATTTAACGATTTGTGTCGATAAGGTCGCGGCAAGTGGCGGCTACATGATGGCTTGTATTGCAAATGAAATTATTTCTGCACCGTTTGCTGTCGTGGGTTCGATTGGTGTCGTGGCTCAGGTACCAAATTTTAATCGTCTTTTAAAAGAACATAACGTGGACTTCGAACTTTACACAGCAGGGCAATATAAACGTACTGTCACCATGTTTGGTGAGAATACTCCTGAAGGTAAGGCGAAGTTTGAAGAAGAGCTACAACAAACGCATGTGTTGTTTAAGCACTTTGTAGAGAAATATCGTCCACAGCTTAATGTAGACAAGGTTGCTACAGGTGAACATTGGTATGGTCAAGATGCACTTGATTTAAACCTTGTAGATAAACTACAAACTTCCGATGAGTATCTATTAGCGTTGTTACCTCAGCATGACGTATATGTAATTAATACCCGTAAAAAAGCAACTTTGGGTGAAAAATTAGGTTTGCAAGCAGCTCAAATGGCAGATAGCCTGATTCCGGCTGTAATGAATAAAGTGGCTGATACTTTAGCAAAAGCGAATTCAACTTTAGTTCAAATGCGCGATACTAAATTTTAATTAAGATATATTTTCAAATTAAAGAGTGCCTTTTAGGGGGGCTCTTTTTTATGCAAAAGGTTAAAAGAATTTGATTTGAATTGCCGGAACGACAATTCATTTTTATAAAAAATAGATATTGAATAAAGATTCAAAAAAAATTGTTGATAAATATACTTATTGAATTGTGATAAATAAGTGATTTTGATATTTTAGGCAACAATAAAATAGCTTTTAGATGATCCATTTAAAAGATAAACATTTAAAAATATAACTGAAATTTAGGACAGGAAATAATGACAAGAATAATTGTAGCATCCAAAGAGGGTTTGGACGTTCTGCAAGATGGTCAGCTCAATAAGGTGGTTTTAAACCAACCTACTATTATTCAAATTGGTGTAAGTCAAAAAGATATCGCATCGATGGAAAAGCAGGGTGGAAGTCTAGTCATCCATTTAAAAAATGGAGAAACAATTGTCTTAGAAAATTTCTTTAATGAAGCAACGAATACAACAGAGCATTCACTCGTTTTTCCAACTGAACAAGGAAAATTTGTTGAAGCACAATTTGATGCTCAAGGTAAGGTTATAGATTATAGAGGCTTAAATCATGTTACGGATTTGGCCTATACCAGTACGAGTCCTTCAGCCGCAACAATGGCAGTTGATAATGATCCAAGCTTTTCAATGGGTAATGTACTAAAAGCAGGCTTAGCAGTTTTAGCCGCTGAAGGTTTATATCTTTGGGCATTTGATAAAGATGATAAAGATGATTCACCCAGTACTCCCGATTTAATAGCACCTGCTGCTCCTACAGCTACACTTTCTGATGATACTGTGACAGTGACTGGCAAAACTGAAGCAAATGCGAAAATCTACATTAAAGATGCAGCAGGCAATACAGTGGCCTCAGGTGTTGCTGATGCGAGTGGAAATTACACGATTAAATTAGATAAGCCGTTAGTGAATGGGGATAAATTAAATGTTATTGCCCAAGATGCGGCTGGAAATAATTCTAAAGTTACTGTGGTAACAGGAACAAAAGATACAATTGCCCCAGATGTTCCACAAGCTCAATTGAGTGATGATGGTTCCTTAGTGACAGGTAAAGCAGAAGCAAATGCAAAAATCACTGTTTATGATGCCACTGGCAAAGTATTAGGAACTGTTTTTGCGAATAAAGATGGTATTTATTCTTTAAAACTTACTCCACCATTAACCAGTGAAGCGGGCGGTAAAGTGATTGCCGAAGATGCTGCGGGTAATAAATCTGAGGAAGTTAAAATTATTGCAGGTAAAGATACCATACCACCAGCATCTCCTTTTGTTGAAGTAAATAAAGAAGGATCGGTAATCCATGGTAAAACTGAAGCAAATGCAAAAGTTCAAATAAAAGATGCCGATGGTAAAGTGATTGGAAGTGGGACCGCCGATGCTCAAGGTGAATTTCAAATTACACTTTCACCTGCTTTAAAAGAGGCGCAAAAGGGCACAGTGGTTGCGGAAGATGCTGCTGGTAATGTATCTAAACCAGTTGAAATTACGCCAGGCTTTGACTCGATTGCACCAGATAAACCGACTGTTCAAATTAATACAGATGGTACTTCTGTAACCGGTACGGCTGAGGCCAATGCCAAAATTGAAATTAAAGATACAACAGGGAAGATAATTGGTAGTGGAACAGCGGATGCGAATGGAAAATTTACAATTTCTATTTCACCAGCTTTAACGGATAATAAACATGCTTCGGTATCAGCTATAGATAATGCTGGAAATAAGTCTGAAGTTGTTGATATTGTAGGTACAAAAGATACAACACCACCAGCAAAACCTATATTAAATAGCGTAGATGATGATGTAGGCGCTGTTAAAGGAGCTATAACGGCTGGTTCTGAAACTGACGATGCTAGACCAAAACTTACAGGCTCAGGTGAAGCAAATGCAACTCTTACGATTTATGATAATGGTGTTGCAATTGGAGTTGTGACGGTAACAAGTGGTAGATCTTGGTCATTTACATTTGATAAAGACTTAGCTCTTGGTAAGCATTCTATTACTTTGACTCAAACTGATGCGGCAGGCCTTACCAGTGAGGCAAGTTCTCCATTTACCTTTTATGTAGTTGCACCGAAAGCTGCGAGCCTGTCTGAAACTTCAGTAGATACTTTAAGTACAGAAGGGCCATCTTTGGCAGATAGTGTCGGACTGCATACTTTAAAGGCAGCGCAAAGTACAACAACTGAGACGAATAACCCGCAGAAATCGGTTCCTTTAGATGATTTATTAAAAAGTTCTACGGCTAGTGAATCAGACCCAATCGCAAAGCTTCTCTCATCAACAGCGTTAAAAACGACTCAGGCATCTGAGCCAAACGAAGTAAATGCATCAGTTGGTCAGACAACATCAAATCCTGATCATCCTTTACCTGATACAACTTCTTCGGTTTTACAAAACCTTTTAGATCAAACTTATCCAGTTGTTTAGGGTATTTGAGACAACATGTAAAAAGCGCTCAATGAGCGCTTTTTTAATTTATTGTTTGATTTTTTGGTGTTGTGAGAAGAGCGATTAGCCCATAGAGGATTGCGCCAATTGTAGCGAGTAACATGTCTTTATGTGCATCCCACATATCACCTTGTTGCCCATTATAATTTTCAGCTTGTTCAGGTGATAGCCCGATTGCAATTACCCATTCGATCAGTTCATAAAAGACACTAGACGCCATCACAAACTGGACTACAAGTAAGAATAAAGAAAAAGGACGTGCAGTGGGTAACCATACTTGGAATACACGATAAATAAGAGGATAGAGCAAAACACCATAGGCAAGATGAACTAAACGATCATACATATTGCGGGACCAGCCCATATATTGATCTAGGTTGAAATGGAACACCTGTTGTATCCAGTCATTGTATGGAACGTAGGAGTAGAGATAGTGAGCACCAATAATATGGATTAATAAAAACAATAGATAAAAAGTAAAACTTAAGAAATCGAGACCAATTTTTTTGAAAATAATAAAAAGCAGAATCACCATAAAAACAGTGCCAGCTTGATGAAGCAAATAAGCCTCAAACTCAAGTGGTTGAATACCTGAAATGATAATGGCAATAAAAAGCAGGCCAAGCGCAATATAGTGTTTAACTTTGAATTCTTTTTCGATCATTTTATAAATAAGTCTTTATTCTGATTTGTATGAGTGTAATAAAAAAGCGAAGCCTAAGCTTCGCTTTTTATAACTTTTTTAATTAGATTTTGCTAATTAATTCGTTAATTTGTTTAGCTTGTTCAGCAGCATTACCTGTGTAAGTTGCAGGTGTAAGCTCAGCTAAGCGAGCACGCTCTTCACTTGGTACTTGAGCAAGTTCGTTACCATTTACGAAGTCAACCATCATGTCACGCGTCATTGCTTGACCACGAGTTAATGCTTTTAACTTCTCATATGGTTTTTCAACGTTATAACGACGCATAACTGTTTGAATTGGCTCTGCAAGAACTTCTTGAGCTTGGTCAAGATCTTCATTTAAGCGGTTTGCATTGAGTTCAAGTTTACCAATACCTTTTAAGCAAGCATCAAAAGCAATTAAGCTTTGAGCAAAACCAACACCCATGTTACGAAGTACAGTTGAGTCAGTTAAGTCACGCTGCCAGCGAGAAATTGGTAATTTTTCGCCTAAGTGAGCCAACACTGCATTTGCAATACCTAAGTTACCTTCAGAGTTTTCAAAGTCGATTGGGTTAACTTTGTGCGGCATAGTTGATGAGCCAACTTCACCTTCTTTAAGTTTTTGCTTGAAGTAACCTAAAGAGATATAACCCCATACGTCACGGTTAAAGTCGATCAAAATTGTATTGAAACGACGTAACGCGTCAAATAATTCAGCCATGTAGTCGTGTGGCTCAATTTGAGTTGTATATGGATTAAATGTTAAACCTAAAGATTCAACAAAAGCTTGTGAATGCGCTGGCCAATCCACATTTGGATAAGCAGAAAGGTGAGCATTGTAGTTACCTACTGCACCATTGATTTTGCCTAATAATTCAACATTTTCAAATTGTTTGATTTGGCGAGCTAAACGATATGCAACGTTCGCCATTTCTTTACCCAAAGTTGTTGGGCTAGCAGTTTGACCATGTGTACGAGACAACATCGGTTGTTCAGCATGAGTTGTAGCTAAAGCAGAGATTGCATTTAAAATTTGCTTCATGCTTGATACTAAAACTTCACGACCGTTTTTAAGCATAAGTGCATGAGACAAGTTATTGATGTCTTCTGATGTACAAGCAAAGTGAATGAACTCACCTGCATTTTGTAATTCAGCAATACCTGCAATTTTCTCTTTCAAGAAGTATTCAACTGCTTTTACGTCATGGTTAGTTGTGCGTTCAATTTCTTTAATGCGGTTCGCATCTTCTTCAGAGAAGTTGCTTACGATTGCATCTAGAGCTGCATTTGTTTCAGCTGAGAAAGGAGCAACTTCAACAATTTCCGGACGGTTAGAAAGCGCTTGTAACCAACGCACTTCCACAGTGACACGAGCATGAATTAAACCAAACTCAGAAAGAAAAGGGCGTAGCGCATCACATTTGCTGGCATAACGTCCATCTAATGGTGATAGTGCGGTTAAAGCGTTCATAACGATTCCTTAATGCTGGAATAAACATAAAACAAAAATAATCTCGTTACAGCCTTAGATAACTTGGTACTGTAAACGAGCAAGTGCTTGAATATCCTGTAGCAATTTACGTTTGCTAAAAATCATGTTCCATGAACTACCGCCGAGTTGTCGCCATAAATGGGCCATTTGTAGCCCCGTAAACAGACAAGCACGAATACGGTTGGTATGGTTGGTATCTTTAAATGCCTCAGCATTACCACGAACAAGAATACGTGGATTAATCTGTCCGGCAGTATCAACATAGGTTTGCGCCAAATTGGCTAAAATACTTGGATGTAAATAGTTATTATCAAAAAAAGAAAGCTGTTTTAAAATTTTCTGCTGCGCTTTTTCAATAATCGCCACATATTCAGGATTGCTATAGACCTTTTTCTCTAACTGCAAAAGTGACATCGCATAAGACATTGGAAGTTTTGCACTACGCATTTTAGGCAAACGAGATTTAGGCGCATTGGTAAAAGGCTGAGTGATACAATTTTCAAGAGTTTTAAGACCCAACGAAATATCAGCCAATTGATTAAAAAAATCCAACGTCTGAACAGCATTATTATTTGTTGTAGGGCGAATATTTAAACTCGCCTTTATTAATAACTCAAAATAAAAGTTACCACTTTCACCAATACTTTGCTGACCTGTCATGGCGGTCATATGCGTAAGCTGGGTCGCTTGAAATACCCCAGCCAAGGCAAGGGCACGGTTTTGGCGAACATTCAAGGCTTGTGATTGTTGAAAGGGTAACTCCACCATGCCATTCATTCCCTTAAATAAAATTTGGTGTAGGGGCGTTTGTATGGTGAATAACACCCCCGCCTAGGCAAACTTCATCCGAATAAAATACAACACTTTGGCCTGGTGTAACTGCACGTTGAGGTTCATCAAACTCAACACGAACACCATGCTCACTATTTTCATCAATAAACACTGTACAAGCTTGATCAGGCTGGCGATAGCGTGTTTTAGCGGTGCAACGTAATCCTTCAGCCGGAATATTTTGCTCGCCTGCTACCCAGTCAATGGCCTCACTCCAAAGCTGTGTACTTTGCATAAGTGGGTGATCATGTCCTTGGCCGACCACTAAACGGTTATTGGCAACATCTTTATGAAGTACAAACCATGCACCTTCTGATGCACCTTTCATACCGCCTAGACCAATACCGCCACGTTGACCGAGCGTATAGTACATCAGACCGTGATGTTCACCAACTTCTTTGCCGTTATCAAGTACAATTTTACCTGGTTGAGCGGGTAAATATTGTTTAAGGAAGTCATTAAAGCGACGTTCACCGATAAAACATATGCCAGTTGAATCTTTTTTCTTCGCAGTTGCTAAGTCTAGTTCTTCGGCAATTCTACGAACTTCCGGTTTTTCAATTTCACCTACCGGAAAGAGGGTTTTATTAATTTCACGGCCATGTACTGCATGTAAGAAATAAGTTTGGTCTTTATTGTTATCTAAACCACGTAATAAAGGTGCATATGCTTCACCTTTAGAGTTATAAGCAGTTTCAGCACGACGAGCATAATGACCTGTTGCAATAAAATCTGCACCTAAGGTCATGGCATGATCTAAAAATGCGCGAAACTTAATTTCTTTATTACATAAGATATCTGGGTTTGGAGTGCGACCGGCTGCATATTCAGCCAAGAAGTGTTCGAATACGCGGTCCCAATATTCCATAGCAAAGTTTGCAGTATGAAGTTTAATACCGATTTTATCTGCGACTGCTTGAGCATCGGCTAAATCTTCCATTGCCGTACAGTATTCCGTGCCGTCATCTTCCTCCCAGTTTTTCATGAAAAGGCCTTCAACTTGATAACCCTGTTGAAGTAAGAGCGCCGCAGAAACAGAGGAATCTACGCCACCAGACATACCGACGATGACACGTTGTTGCATAGGACTAGGCATCCAAATGAGAAGTTAATGAGGAAGAGAAAGGGTGCTCATAAATAAGAGCTAAAGGATAATGTTGTCCTTTCATGGCGTCTTCAATGGCTTTAATGACAAGAGGACTACGTGCACGGGCAGATTCTTTAAGTTCATCTAGAGTCATCCAGACAGCAGAAACAATACCTGTATCAAGTTTTGGGTCGCTTTCGACGTGGGTCACATGCGCTAAAAAGCAGAAGCGATAATAAGTACGGTCCGGAAACATAGGGGGGGTATAAGTATAAATACCAAGTAGGGCATCTATATCTATATGATGTCCTGTTTCTTCAAGCGTTTCACGGATCGCTGCTTCTGTTAGTGTTTCACCACATTCCACATGACCAGCAGGTTGATTAAACACTGTGTGTACAAAACCTTCGCTATGTTCTTCGACAAAAAGATAGCGTCCATCTTTTTCTACGACTGTAGCGACAGTGACATGAGGAGTCCATGCGGCCATAAAAAAGCACCATGAATTTAAAAGTCGTATAATACGAAATTTAGGGGTTTTTGGCTACGGTCATCTTACAAACGATAGAGCATGCGAAGAACTCTATCGTTTGAAAAACTCGATTTGTTTTAATTTATTTGATTATCTTTATGGTTATTTTGCACTTTTACATAATGTCTTGCTGAGTAAGGTAAAAATGCCAATTCTTTTTCGGTTAGAGGACGTACTTGTTGTACGGGGCTTCCAACATAAAGATAACCACTTTTTAAGACTTTACGAGGCGGAACTAAGCTTCCCGCACCAATCATCACATCATCTTCAATAACAACATCATCTAAAATAACCGTATTGATCCCAACCAAAACTCGGTTGCCAATTGTACAACCATGTAAAGTCACATGATGGCCTACTGTCACATCTTCACCAATAATAAGAGGTGAACCATTAGGTTTGGCATCATTTTTATGGCTGACATGTAGCATACAGTGGTCTTGTACATTACTGTTTTTGCCAATTTGAATACTGTTTACATCTCCGCGAATGACTGCAAAAGGCCACACCGAAACATTTTCGGCCAATTTAACATCACCTACAACCACGGACATTTCATCAATGTAACAGCTTGGATCAATTTGTGGGTGATGGTCTAAATAAGGACGGATGTTTTTTGCCATGAGAAGTATCAATAGAAAATTTAGTAAAAGTATAAAATAAAAAAGCACTCACGCTAATAGCATGAGTGCTTAATTCAACTATTCTAAAATTATTTAAATTTAGAATAAGTTGCTGAAGAATTGTTTGATATGGTCAATTAAACGTGCGAAGAAACCAGCTTCTTCAACAGGTTTTAAAGCAACCAATGGTTTTTCAGCAATAACTTTACCATCTAAACTTGCAACAAGCTTACCAACGACTTGACCTTTTTGAAGTGGTGCATTTAGGTTCGGTTGAACAACCAATTGAGTTTTAATGCCGTCCGCTTTGCCTTTAGGCATAGTTACATTGAAGTTTTTAGCTAAACCAACCTGAACTTCATTTTCTTTACCAAACCAAACTTTAGCTTTTGCAAGAACTTGGTTTGCAGGTTGTACATTTGCAGTTTCAAAGTTTGCAAAACCCCATGCCAATAGTGCACGAGTTTGGTCAGCACGTTCAGACATGCTTGGTGTACCAAAAATAACTGAGATTAAACGCATTGGACCGCGTTTACTTGAAGTCGTTAAGCAGTAACCAGCTTCATCAGTATGGCCTGTTTTTAAGCCATCAACACTTGGGTCAGTGTAAAGTAAAGCATTACGGTTACCTTGTTTGATACCGTTAAATGTGAATTCTTTTTCAGAATAAATCGGGTAGTATTTTGAGCTGTCTTTAATAATATGTTGTGCTAAAACAGCCATATCTTTTGCAGTTGAGTAATGACCTTCAGCTGGCATACCTGTTGAGTTAATAAACTGGGTATTGGTCATTCCGATACGTTTTGCTTCTTGGTTCATCATGTGAGCAAAAGTACCTTCATTCCCAGCAATATGTTCAGCCATTGCTTTTGATGCATCATTACCTGACTGAATAATAATACCGCGAAGCATTTCTAAAACAGTTGCTGTGCCATTTAATGGAACATACATACATGATTCAGAACTACTGCCTTTACACCAAGCAGATTCGTTCATACGAACCTGTTCATTTTCGGTAAGCTCACCTTTTAATAATTTTTGTTCAATGATGTAGCTTGTCATCATTTTAGTCATAGAAGCAGGAGCAAGCTTTTCATTTTCATTTTTAGAAGCGAGAATTTGTCCTGTCTCGTAATCCATTAATACATAAGACTTATTATTTAATTCTGGCGGAGCTGATAAGACAGTTGCTGCATAAGAAAAACTTGGTAAGAGGAGGAGTGCAGCAATAGCGCTTTTTCGAGTCATTCTAGGTAATTCCAATATCTTGTATGAAGCAGAAGAGCCTAGCATTTTAGGATAAAGCAAAGCCGACTTCTATGGGGGAAGTCGGCTTTTTCAAACAGTATTGTAACTAGAGAGTTTTTAACTAATTTAGTTTTGCGATTGATAAGCTTTCACGTCTTGGCAAACTAACGTATTTTGTTCGTTACCAGCAGCTTTTGCATCATTACGTGCTTCTTTTAAGACTTTCTTGAAGCTCTTGTCTTTACTACGTTTTTCTAAAGCGGCAACTGGATCGGCTTCATTTGGCAAATAGTCTTTTACAAGACGCTCATAACCTTGAGCAAATTCGGCATCTTTTTTACCAATTAAACTTGGGCAAATTTCAGAAAGTACTTGAATTGCTGCTAATTCTTCCGGTGTAGTACCTTTGGACGGTGTAACTTCAACAACATTTTCATTTTCAGTTTTCTTTTCAGCTGTTTTTTTCTTGTCAGCAGCATAACCCACTGTTGCCATTGTCATGAGTAAAACAACAGAAAGTGATTGAACTAAGCTTTTTTTCATAAACATGGATAACCTGAAACCAAAATTTGAAATATGTCGATAGCTTAAACAATTTAAACGCTAAAAAAATGGAAAAAATGTATTGTTATGTAGGTTTTCTGCTTTATCTCAACAGAAAACCCCAAATATAAGCGTACTGATTGAGCTAAGCTCTTAATCTTTGTAATTTACCACTTCCTCACAAAGTTCATGTTGTTCGTGGTGATCCATTTCTTTGGCAGCCTGACGTGCTTCACTTAACAGGGTTTTATATTCTGAATCATTTTGCAGCGCAGAGAAGGTAAGTGATTTATTGGAATAACCACTCAGGTACATTGCAATAATCTTTTGAGTATTGGTTTCAAGTTTTTTATTTGCACCAACAAAAGTAGGGCAAATTTCCTGTAAGACTTGAGTCGAGGCAATGTCATCTTTAATTAAGCTGTCAGCTTCTTGTGTTGAGATACCCTCATCAGCAAAAACCGCTTGAGTACACAATGTGATACTGATCCCCAATACTTGAAAAAAAGGAGCGAAAGTTTTCATTTTTTCACAATTTTATAATGCTATGGAGGCATAAATATATATAATTCAACAAATAATTCAATTGAGAAAACCTCTGGGTTTATTTGTCGAGAAAGATTTTTTGTGAATATTTTAATTGCCAATGATGACGGTGTATTTGCACCAGGTATACAAGCTTTAGCTGACGCGTTAAAACCACTAGGCCGTGTTGTGGTGGTTGCTCCAGAAAGTGAAAGAAGCGGGTTTTCGAGTGCTTTAACTTTAGATCGTCCTTTACGTCCTATTCAAATTGCTGAAGATGTATGGGCTGTTAATGGAACACCAGCCGATTGTGTTTATTTATCCATGAATGGATTATTTGATTTCGAATTTGATTTGGTTGTTAGTGGAATCAATAGTGGCGCAAATTTAGGCGATGATGTTTTATATTCGGGAACTGTTGGTGCAGCCTTTGAAGGTCGTTTAATGAAACAACCTGCAATTGCGGTTTCTTTGGCTGGGCCTGATGTACGTTCATACGACCATAAAGATGATTATGCGCAAGCAGCTAAATGGGTACATGACTTTATCGCAAAAGGACTACCTGCACTGCCACCGCGACATATTTTTAATATTAATATTCCAGATGTACCTCAGCTTAAAGGTACACAAATTACTTACCAAGGCCGCCGTGCCCAATCTAAACCTATCACCAGCCATGTAGACCCTAGAGGAAGACAGGTGTACTGGATTGGTCTTGCGGGTGAGGCGGTAACTGATCCACAGCGTATTGCTAGCCAAATTCAATCTGATTTTTTTGCGGTCGCGAATGGTTTTGTGAGCGTGACGCCAATTCAGATGGATGCAACAAACTATGCGGTTTTAGAAGATTTGCAGGCCAGTTTGGGGTAATAAACTGAGCCGAATGTTATAACTTTGTGAATAAAGAAAAAGAGGAACATGTTTCCTCTTACTTTTTTGGTACTCTTAGCCGAAATGATTTGTAGCATTTAGTGAGGGAGATCGATGCATTTAACTGGGCAACAAAGCAGATTGCATATTCAAAGAGACAAAATAATGAAAATTATGATGTTGTCTGTAGCTGTAGGTTTTACTGTTGCAATGGCAGGATGTGCTTCTAAACCACAAATTAATAATAGTTCTCGCTATGCAATGGCTCCTAACTATTACACGGTCCGTTCAGGTGATACTTTAAGTGGTATTGCAATGCGTTATGGTCTGGACTATCTCAGTATTGCAGAGATGAATGGTATTGCACCGCCATATCGTATTTATGTTAATCAATCATTACGATTGAAGAAATCTTCTTCACCAAGAACTGTGTCGACACAAGTCATGGCGCAACCGGAACCAATTAAGCGTCAAACAATTGCTTTACCGACAACTACTGCACCAACCACAACCACTCCACCGCCAGCAACTGTTGCGCCATCAACCAATACAACAGTGGGAGCATCTATTCCAAGCTCAAGCTTACGTTGGGTGAAACCAAATAACGGTCCGGTTATTCAAGGCTTTAATTTGGCGAATAATGTCAAAGGAATCCGTTACGGTGGTAACCAAGGTGACCCGATTTATGCGGCGGCTGATGGTCAAGTTGTATACGCAGCCGATGGTCTGAAAGAATATGGTAACTTAGTTTTAATTAAACATATTGATGGTTACATCAGTGCGTATGCCCACAATAGCAAGATGATGGTGAAGAGTGGTGACAATGTAACCGCAGGCCAAAAGATTGCTGAAATGGGGTCTTCAGGGGCATCTCGCGTTATGCTTGAGTTCCAAATTCGCCTTGACGGTAAACCGATCAACCCTGCAAATCTTTTACCAAATTAGCTAATGCATTAAATATAGGTTTCCTCGTATAATACAATTGGTTGCTTTCATTACAACAATAAGCATTTTTTATAAATTTAGAATTAGATTTGAGGAAACCTATGTTAGATCAGCTTCGTGCGATGGGTGTTTTTGCTTGTGTGGTTGAAAAAAGTTCATTTAGTGGTGCGGCACGTGAATTAGGCATTACAACAAGTGCTGTAAGTCAGCAAATCCGTTCTCTTGAAAATGAAATGGATGTAATTTTATTACATCGTTCTACGCGAAAACTTAGTTTGACTGAAGCAGGGCAGGCTTTTTTCTCAAGTTGCCAAGAAATGTTGGCAGCAGCAGAAAGAGGCAAAATCAGAATCAATGAATTGCGAGATGATTTGATTGGTGACTTGCGTATTGCAACTACCCCTGATTTAGCGGTTCAGCACATTATTCCTGCTTTATCTCACTGGATGTCTGCCCATCGTGGTCTATCTGTTCATTTTGAAGTGGGGCATCGATATATCGATTTAATCGAAGAGCGAATTGATATTGCAGTGCGCATGAGCTCTACCGCGGTAGAAGAGAGTGACTCTGTTATTCCTATGGCTTTTGTCGATCAGATTTTGGTAGCCTCTCCCAGCTATCTCAATCAAACAAGCCCGATCTTGCATCCAAATGATTTAAACAACCATGAGTTGCTTTCTATCAATGCAATGAATGACTCACGTAGTTTTAATTTTCAGCACGCTAAAACTGGTGAAAAATTAAATATCGAGATGGCAAGCCGTTTGCAAAGTAATAATTTACAAGTGGCTAAAGCGCTATGCCAGCAAGGGCATGGAATTGCCAGAATTTTATATTTAGATGCTCAAAAAGAATTAAAGAATGGTTCTTTAATTGAAATCCTTCCAGATTGGAAACTCCCAGCTTTCACTTTATATGCAGAGATTGCGAAACACGATCAACAACCAATGAAAATTCAACGTTGTGTCGAAGCGCTTAAGCAATACTTTAGTCAGTTGGCTGGCGGAAGAGCAATGCAGATTGTTCGTTAATTTTTACCTTATTCATAAAAAAGGGCTTGTTATTACAAGCCCTTTTTTATGTCAGTTTTATTTTTGCTTCAGCGTAGCAACTTCCTCTTGAGTTTCTTGAGGAAGATCATCGGCTGTGAGCTCTTCATGCTTTTTAATTTTTTTCTTATTTTTCTTTTTCTTCTTCGGCTCTTCTTCAACTTCTGCGCCATCTTCGATCGCTTGCCAGTACTCAAGTTGTTCCATTACAGCGGCATAAATAGAATGCTTACTGTATTTGCCTTTTTTGTCGAGGGTACCAACAGGGCGAGCCATTAAAATCTCAAGTGCTTGATCAATTGTATCAATTGCATGGATATGGAATTGACCCATTCGCACCGCATCAATCACATCTTGACGTAGCATCAAGTGTTGCATGTTTTGGCGTGGAATAATGACACCCTGTTTGCCAGTTAAACCTTGTAGCTTACATGCATCATAGAAGCCTTCAATTTTTGCATTTACGCCACCAATTGGTTGAACTTGACCTAACTGGTTCATAGAACCGGTAATTGCCCATGACTGATCAATTGGTAACTGACTAATTGCAGATATTAATGCAGAAAGCTCGGCAACGGTTGCACTGTCGCCGTCCACTTGGCCGTAACTTTGTTCAAAAGCCAGAGCAGCAGAAAAATGTAAAATCTGTTCACGGCCAAAGTGAGCTTTTAAGAAGCTAGACATGAGTAACACGCCTTTGGCATGCAATGAACCGCCTAGTTCTACACTACGTTCAATATCAAGAATATCGCCACCGCCTTGATAAACCGAGGCAGTTAAACGTGAAGGTAAACCAAACTCAACATCTGCATAGTGAATGACAGAGAGGGCATTAATTTGACCTAAACGATGGCCAGAAGTTTCGATTAACTGGGTTCCACGCGATAAATCTTGCCAGTAAAGTTCTCTTAAATAGCCTAAGCGATATTGTCGGTGTTGTAGGGCAAGGTTAATGTGCTGGTCGGTTACCATCTTATCATTGGCTTTAAATGCATGATGATGCGCTTCACGAATAAGATCACCCAACGTTGAAGCATGTAACGACAATGAGCTTTGGTCTTCGGCCTGACGGCTTGAGTCTGTCAGTAATGCCGCTAGAGCACTGCGGTCAAATGGAAGCAGTTTATCGGCTTGTACATAGTCAGCAATCAGCTGCATATAAGCTTGTTCATTTTCGTCATTACGTTGTAATGTATCGGTAAAATCTGCGCGAATTTTAAATACGCTACCAAGCTCTGGTTCTACTTCTAAAATTTCATAATAAATCTCAGGCTCTGCCATCAGTACCACTTTAATATCAAGTGGAATAGCAGCAGGCTCTATCGAGATACTGCCGGTTAAAGTCAACATATGTTCAAGAGAAGAGAGCTTGAGTTGGCCCGATTTTAAGGCACGCTTTAAACCTTGCCATGCATAAGGCTGTTCGAGTAGTTGTTCAGCCTCCAGCATTAAAAAACCACCATTGGCTTGATGTAGGGCACCGGGACGAATAAGAGTGAAATCTGTAGTAATTGTACCGTTGTGGGTGAGTTGTTCTACATGACCCAGCAAGTTGTAGTGCGTTGGGAAATCTTCAAAAATAACTGGCGCACCACTGTTTGGTTTATTTGAGACAATCACATTTGCTTGATAACGCGCCGGTACGCGATTGAACATAGCAGGAGCAAAGTCATCTTCTTCTTGTTCTAAAATTAACTCAACATTGTCAATGATATCTTGAGCATACTGTTTTAAATAATCTTCAAGGCCTTTCACTTGACCATATTTATTTAAAATTAAGTCCATGCGTGGCATAACCACTTGAGTGGCGATGTCTCGATTTAAAACAGAAACTTTGTCGCGTGCGTCATCTTCTAAGTCGCCCAAATGCAGACCAAGACGCTCAAGCTTTTTATCCATATAGCGAATATTGGCTGCAATCTCAGCACGCTGTTTACTATTTAAAGCGTCAATTTCTGTTTGAGTCAGTTCTTGAACCTGATTATCTTTTAACTGTACAGGTACAAAGCCATGTTTCTCATTTCGAGAAATCAATTTTAGATCAAGTTCTTCGCCTTCTTTTGTTAATTCGACAAGTGCCTGTTGCTGTTCATCACCAGTTTCCTGACGGATTCGCTCGATACGGTTATGATAAGTCTCTGCGCTAAAACGGCGTTCAAGCTGCTTTAAAATAATTTGCCAAGTTTGATGAAGAGTTTGTTGAAACTTGATTCCTTGTCCAGCAGGGAAGCGTAGCGCAATGGGCTGACGAGCCTGTTTAAAGTTATAAACATATACCCAATCATCTGGAGTAGGCATTGTTTTGGCATGTTGTTGTAGTAAACGCTTAATCATGGTGCGTTTACCTAAGCCTGCTGTTCCTACCGCAAAAATGTTATAACCAGAGTAGGGTAAGGAAATGCCAGCTTCTACCGAAGCTTTGGCGCGGTCTTGCCCTAAAAAGTTGTTGAGCGGCTTGATGCGTTTTGTTGAGGCTGGAATATTTTCAAAATTTGGAATATGCGTAAGTTGTTCGGGTTTTAACGCTGTTTTATCTAAAGTCATTTTAATATCAGGTTGCTCAAAAGCTGAAGGAAATGCATTTATTGTGACGTTTGTGGTGTTTGTTTTAGCGAGTGATAAAGTTGAAGATGTCACTTGATCAAGTTTTTGTGTCACTGTTGATATCCAGCAAAAGAAAACGAAGGTTGAAGATTAAAGGTATACAGGTTTAGCATAAAATATCAAGCAAACTTGCCGTTTTTATCATCAAAACAAAACTTGATTGCATAAAGAATCTTGAAAGCAATTGTAAGAAGCGATTGAATAGGCGCATTTATAATTTATGGAAAATAAAAAACGAATGACCACACAAACCTCTGGTTGGGTCTCGGCGTTTAAAGCATTTTTAGACCGTCGTGCATTAATTATGCTATTTCTGGGTTTTTCTGCCGGAATACCCATTTTATTGATTTTCTCTAGTCTCTCTTTATGGTTAGGTGAGGCAGGGATTGATAAAAGTGCAGTTACTTTTTTCAGTTGGGCGGCTTTAGGATATTCCTTTAAATTTGTTTGGGCTCCTTTAATTGATGAGTTACCTGTACCAGTTTTGACTAAAGCTTTAGGCCGAAGACGTGCATGGTTGCTTATTGCGCAGTGTTTAATCGTACTTGCGATATGTACAATGGCTTTTGCCGACCCTGCTTTAGGTCACAGTTACCTTGTTCAAATGGCAGCAGGCGCAGTTTTACTTGGCTTCTCGGCTGCAACGCAAGATATTGTGATTGATGCTTATCGTATTGAGCTGGCTGAAACTGAAATGCAGACAGTGTTGGCATCAACTTATAATGCGGGTTACCGGATCGGTATGATTGTAGCTGGTGCTGGTGCATTATTCTTAGCGGCGCATTTGGGGACCGCAAAAGGAAATTATATTTACGAGGCTTGGAAGACGACCTATTTAACGATGGCAGCAGTCATGTTGGTCGGTATTATTACAACTTTACTCGTTCGTGAACCTAAAGTTGATCGTATATATAAAAACTATAAATCAAGTGATTATTACCGTCTGGTTTTAGTATTTTTTATTGCAGTTATTTCATTTGTATTAACCTATATTTACTCAGGCCAAGTTACCGAAGCAATTTCAAAAGCTGGCAATATTCAAGATAGTGCTGCTTTATTTGGTTTAGAAGCTTTAAGGTTCTTAACGGCGACAGGCGTTGCCATTCTAGCTGGTTATCTATTAGTAAAAATAGGTGTGGTGAACCAGCAAATGGCTAAGGAAACTTGGATTGCCCCAATTCTGGATTTCTTTAAACGTTATGGTGTCAAACTTGCCTTAGTACTTCTATTCTTGATTGGGTTCTTCCGTATTTCAGACATTATTGCTGGTGTGATTTCTAATGTCTTTTATCAAGATCTGAACTTTAGCAAAGAACAAATTGCTGAAGCCGTAAAAGTTTATGGTGTTATTTTCAGTTTGGTGGGTGGTTTCTTAGGTGGCTTATTAGCTCAACGTATGAACATCATGAAACTGATGTTCGTTGGTGCTGTATTGGCAAGCTCTACTAATCTCATTTTCATTGGCTTAGTAAAATCTGGAAAACCGCTTGATATGGTGGATGTCCAAATTGGGAATCACCCTTATAAAGTGAAGCCAGATGAAGTGGGGTATTGGAAGCTAAAAGTGCCAAGCTCAAGTTTTAATGGCACCCAACAAATTGATGTAAAAGCTGGTTATGCTTTGCAAGATCAACAAGCCGAGACTATCGTTCGGGCTCAACCTCTAGTGACAACTCATTCTGAGAGTGTTCCTTTACAAATTTTACCTTTAATGGGAAGTGATCAGATATCGGCTAACTCTTCCGAAGGCAGTGTCGTGATTCGTGGGCAGTATTTTGGTAAAGCCTTATCACCTACTCAAAAGATTGTGGTGAATCTTGATGGACAAAATTTTGATGCAAAAATGACAGATCAAAAGGGCGTGTTTAACGCAGCAATTGATATGCAAAAATTATTGTCATCACCAAGTAAGCAACTTACTGCTTCAATTGTCGATGGAAATCAAAAAATATTATCGATTGCTCACCATTATGAAGTCGCTTCAAATTCTGTACCAAAACCTGAATTAGATGTGAATATCGATCCTTTACCGTACATTGATACTCAATCAGGTCAAGAAGTTGAGATTAGTGGTAAAGTCATTAAACCTTATAGCTCACTATGGCTTTATTTTGCCATTGTTGTTGATAATATGGCTTCAGGCTTAGCCGGTGCGGCATTTATTGCGTTCCTTTCAAGTTTGACCAGTGTGTCATTTACTGCTGTTCAATATGCGATCTTTAGCTCACTTATGACCCTTACCCCAAAACTTTTAGGTGGATATTCGGGTACCATAGTGAGTAATATTGGATACCCAAACTTCTTTTTGATGACCACAATGATCGGGATTCCAATCTTAATTTTAGTTATTTGGGTTGGAAAACTGCTTAAAGATCATCAAACACATGACATAGAAAAGGCAGGTGAATAAACATGCGAATGCTTCATACAATGTTGCGAGTAGGCAATTTAGAACAATCTTTAAAGTTCTATACCGAAGTATTAGGGATGAAGTTACTTCGTAAGCGTGATTATGAAGAAGGTCGCTTTACACTGGCATTTGTTGGTTATGGCGATGAAGAAAATAATACCGTGCTTGAACTTACTCATAACTGGGATACCTCAAGTTATGATTTAGGAAATGGCTATGGTCACATTGCGATTGGTGTTGAAGATGCTTATAAAGCATGTGAAGAAATCAAAGCACGTGGCGGTAAAGTCGTTCGTGAAGCTGGCCCAATGAAGGGTGGTGTAACGGTGATTGCATTTGTTGAAGATCCGGATGGCTACAAAGTCGAGCTTATTCAACAAGACGCAAATGCTAGAAATAATTAAATAAATGACTCAGGCGCTTTAAGATTTAGGTCTTAAAAGTCTAGCTTTATTTTTATAGCCCAGTATGATGAAGGCTTGACCAAATGGTCAATTTATCAACTGGGCTTTTCTTTATCTAAAATAATCATAGGATGTGAACATGCTGAAGTTCTTGGCACTTGATCGATTTACAATTTTGTTGGTTGGCATGGTACTACTAGCAACTTTTTTTCCAGTCAGTGGTCAAGCTGCGCAGTATTTCAATACATTAACTACAGTCGCGATTGCTATTTTATTTTTCTTGCATGGTGCCAAGCTGTCTCGTGAGGCAGTCATTGAAGGTATTTTGCATTGGAAAATGCACTTACTGGTATTTGCAATTACATTCTTTATTTTTCCTGCTATTGGTTTATTGGCTAAACCTATTCTTTTACCTCTATTAGGGCAGCAGCTCTATTGGGGTTTTTTGTTTATGTGTTTCTTGCCATCTACTGTTCAGTCTTCTATTGCATTTACTTCAGTTGCAAAAGGGAATGTAGCGGGGGCAGTATGTAGTGCATCTTTCTCAAACTTGGTGGGTATGTTTATTACGCCGGTTTTAGTCAGTTTCTTTATTTTAGGACAAAGTCAGCACGGATTTGATCCTACATCTTCAATTATACAAATTACTTTGTTGCTATTAGTGCCTTTTGTTTTAGGGCAATTACTTCGTCCCTATGTTTTTCCATATATGGCAAAAGTACCAAGTATTGTAAAAGCATTTGACCAAGGTTCAATTTTGATGGTGGTCTATGGTGCATTTAGTGGGGCAGTGGTTGCGGGGCTTTGGCATCAGGTGAGTTGGAAAACCTTACTGCTTTTGACCATTGCTTGTTCTGTTTTACTCACCATTATTATGCTGCTTGCACTTTATTTACCGCGCGTTTTTGGTTTTAACCGAGCTGATCAAATTACAGTGTTCTTTTGTGGCTCAAAAAAGACCTTGGCCAGTGGTGTACCTATGGCACAAATCTTATTTATTGGCCAACCTTTAGGTATGATCGTTTTACCAATTATGATCTTTCACCAAATCCAGTTAATGGTCTGTGGGGTCATTGCAAATTACTTGGCTAAATCCCAAGATTAATTCGCAAAAAAAATTTATATGACGTATAATACTGCCCACTTGTTGTGCTTAGCTCTAACCCTTGAGGTTTCGGTGGGCCAAAAGAATGGTCTGTTGTGGTGTTGATCTGCTTGTAAAAGCTTTCCTCAATTTAATTGAGAGTGATCAATTGCGATGACAGCTTAAGCCTTTCTTCAATTAGGAGTAATCGACGATGCGCGCCGATATTCACCCAAAATATGAAAAATTAGTTGCAACTTGTTCTTGCGGTAACGTAATCGAAACTCGTTCTGCTTTAGGTAAAGAAACTATTTACCTTGACGTATGTTCAGCTTGCCACCCTTTCTACACTGGTAAACAAAAGAATGTAGACACTGGTGGTCGTATCGACAAATTCAAACAACGTTTTGCTGGTATGTCTCGCTCTATCAAGCGTTAATACTTCAAAACGAAACAAAAAACGGGCATAAGCCCGTTTTTTGTTTTTAATATACAAGACCATTATTGGTCTTGTACGTCTGTTAAGCGGTCAAGTTTTTTCTGAAAATAATCACCTTGTAGAAAACGTGCTTCTACATTCCATGCATTGGCAAACAGGTTCATATCATTCAAGTGAGCTAATAAAATTCCAATCGGTTTTACAGTCAAATAGTTCAATATTTTTTCTTGTAAGTTATTAAGCCCTTGGTCTGAGCTTAATAGATCAGTTTTGCTGGACTGTAATTTTACAAGTTGAATATCAAGCTGCTGTAATATTGAGTCGCTATACATAGAAGAAGCAAAATCTCGAATTGAAATTTCCGCACCATGTTGGCGTAAGCGAGCAATGTGTTGTTGAGCAATTGGAAGATAAGGCTGAAGAGCTTGTTCTGAAAATTGCAAAATCAGTGGGCTTTCAATTTTACTTCCGATAATAGTCAGTAGTTTGGAAATCAGCTCAGGGAATGTTTTATCTTTTAGCAAAATATCAATATTAAGGTTAATAATGAGTTTCGCTTTAGGATACTGAGCAATGAAATTATGAAGCTGTTTACACGCTTCTACCAATATCCAGCGGTCTAACTGAATTGAAAGTTCTGCATCTTCTTTAAGATCACTTAAATCATTTAAGTCATACCATTGTTCACCAGCAATAAAACCACTTGTCACTTCATAGTTATGAGTTTCTTGGTCATGCTTATCGTAAATTTGCTGGTACTTCAGATGTATTTCGCCCTGAGCTAGTTTTTGTCTTAATTGCTGGAGCAAAGAGGACTGAGGCGTATGGTCAAAATGTTCAATTGTTAAATCAAGAGGAACAGCTTCAATGCTCGGTGAAACCGTTTTTTCTACTGTTGGCATTACTTCAAGTTGAGGTGTAACCCGAGGTAAATCCTGTTTTTCAGCCTCGTTCAGCAGTGAGCTAAAAGAGTTCTCAGTTAAGGGTTGGTTGAGAAAAGCATAACCAAGCTTTAACTGTACTGAAAAGTTTTGCTCATTTACTTTTAACAAATGTTCTTTTTGCAAAGTTTGTAAACTCGTTAGCTGTGAGTTTAAAACTGAATTATTCTCAGCTTGTAAAATCCCCACATAACTACCCAAGTCGACTTGGAAAATCGGCATCTGTGCATGGTCTTTTAAAAAACCATGGAGCTGATTGAAATATTGTCCTAAAGTTTGCCAACCCTGTTGAAAAATTCGTTCTGGACACTGGGCAAGTCTAAATAAAACAATTGCGTTTGCTTGGGCAGGGTGGGTCGATAAATGACGATTAATCTGCGGCCAAGCTGCACTCAACCCAACACTTTTTTCGGACGGAGCACTATTTGCTGGAGTAGTTAAATCAACTTGATAGTCGATGGTGAGTTGTACCGCATCTTCTTCTTGGCTTGGAATAAACTCGAGTTTTAGCGCATTATTACCCGAAATAGCCTGATGCTGACTCTGGATTTCAAAGCGTGCTTGATCGAACTGGCCTAAAGAAATTTTCTTAAACCGCTGCTTAAAAACATTTAAATCGTTGGGTTGTAAGACATCTAAAATCGGCAATCCGATAATGTCTTCTTCTTGTTGAAAACCAAAAAGATTCAAATATTCGGTATTTGCCTTAATGTGGATGCCTTCTTGAAAAATAGCAACTGCTTTATGGCTGTTGTCGACCAGCGTTTGCGTATGCGTATGAATGGTATCAAGCTCGGCCAAAAGACGTTGTTCCGTCTGTAAAAGGCGGCTGTATGACAGTGCCCGAACCAGCGTAATATAGAAATAATCTAGCGGTTCTAATGGGACTACATCATAAATTCCTTTTTGAATATAGCTTTGATATTGCTGCGCTTGGTAGTCGTCTGGCTGTAAAAGTAATATTGGAAGCTGCGGCTGTTCTGAGGCTTGAACAAGGGAGAGAGTTTGTTCAATTTTCAAATCATAAGCGCGACCAAAAATAATGACATCCCAAGATGTATTGAGCTGCTTTTCAAAACTTTTTAAATCATCAAGTAATAAGGCATTAACTTGATAATCATTCCCCGATAATAAATTTAAAATTTGGTTATAACGTAACTGGTTATCATCAATAATGAGTAAACGTATTTCAGTACGTTTTAACCTTTTAGATAGTAAAGAGTTTCTCACTTTAATGCTTCCCATAAATCTTGGCTATTCACGGTGTTATTCTTTTTCAGCATGAACTGATCAAGCAGGTACTGTTGCTGCTCATTCAGAAGCTCAAATTGAAATTGAATAAAACTTTGAGTAATGAGTTGTGCTTTGAGTAGATACACTTTGATTTCTTCTGTCCCCAATCGTAAATGAATTGTTTGTTGCTCTCTAAAAATTTGAGACCCCGGTAAAATAAGCGTGTTTTGTATTTCTTCTAGGTTTTGAGTTTGTAGTAATAGTGCAGGGTGATAATTACGCGTATGCCGCTCTGCCTGAATATGTACAGCGCAAGGGAACATGGCTTGTGAAAGAATTTCTAAACCCAGTTCCAGACTTTTTTCTGTAGATTGCTTAATCCAGCGAATAACACCGCCACGCCACTGACCATGTAGCGTTTCCTTCACCAAAATATATTCGCCAGTTCTTAAGTTTTTAGGTGCTTCGCCGGACCATTTAATACGATAGCCATTAACACTAATATCAAGCACGGTAGTTTGATAAATGGTTTTACTCTCACGGCTTAAGCGTTGATAAGACGAGGTTTGTTGTTCTTTTTTCTCTAAATTGGATAAAACTTTCGATTCACTTTGTAAATTATAGTTATTACTCAGTTGTAGTGTTTCTTCAAAGTTTTTGGCTTTAGATAAATAAAAATGTGCGGTACTTAAGCCAAAACAGATTTGTAAAGCTGCATTATATTCGTAACGCTCATGACGGCGCTGTGCTGTGGTGCCTAAAATCGTTTGAACGTGAAACTTTAATGCGGGACTTAAATAAATCTTTTCATTTTTAGACATATATTGAGCATTTTTATGCATGGTGGCAGTGACATGCTCAAGCAAAGCTTGCGTGCTAATAAAAATACTTGGGTTGAAGTTTGAGCTTTGTTTTTTGTTATATACAGGCGGATGATCTTTAGTTGGGTCCACCACATACTTTGTTGAAGCAGTGTCTTTCGGCAAGATCTGAATCATGCGTGCCCAATCAAAACTACATTGAAACAAGGCCTGAATTTCTGACTGGCGAATCTGATTGGTGTTAAAAATATCTAATAAAATAAGCTGCGCATAAGCCTGCGTAATATTGGCTAGCGGATGCTGTACACCTTGAATATGATTAATATTGGTTAAGTGATATTTGTATTGAACCGCTGTTTCGTAAAGCTGGTGAGCAATTAACCATTGACCTTTTACAGGTTCGCTATAGAGCATATGCTGTTGATATAAAAGATTGGTCAACTGCTGCAATGCGTGGAATGTCGCCAGAATTCGTGCGGTTTGTAAATTTTTCTTTTGTTTAAAAGAGAACAAAGAAAACTTCTGCTTTTGTAGCTGTTCGTGGCTTGTTTGCGCAATATTTAAATAAATACTGGCAAAATAACAGCGCAGAAGCATGGCCAGCTCAATAATGTGCTCGTTACGGTCGGTACTAATGACACCTTGGTTAAAGAAGTTTTTTTCTAAACTCGCCAACACATTATTAATGGTTGGGTGAAGTGTCTGAATTAAGTCAAAGCGTAAGGTTTCACTACAATTTAACTCATTCAGCTCCAAAATTGCTGTAAATAGCGCTTTTGAAGTATCACCCAATTGCATAATAGAAAGGGTAGTGACCCACTCATTAAGATCTTTAATGTTGGCTTCACAAAAGCTTAACCGTTCACGAGTAAGTGCGGTTTGATTGTGAAAAATGTCCGAAAGCGCATTATTCATCATCACTTATTATATAACTCAAAAAGTTGTAGCCCCAAAAAGCGGTGTTTTATTCTTTTCGCCCGCAATTTCCCTGACGAGTTTAGGAACCAAATATCCTGGTAGGCTCGCTAACACGTCTTGATATATCGCATCTATTTCAGATGGTATTAAATCAAAATGTTGTGCGCCTTTTACTTTATCTAATACATGTAAGTAATATGGCATAACGCGAGCTTCAAATAGACGATAACTTAAATCAGTTAAAGTTTGAGCAGAATCATTCACCCCTTTAAGCAATACTGCCTGATTTAGAACAGTAATGTGGTGTTCAGATAGCTGCAACAATTTTGAACAAGTAAAGTCATCGAGTTCAGAAGCATGGTTTGAGTGTACCACCAGAATAATACGCAGCCTACTGTTTTTTAATAAAGAAATAAGCTCTTCGTCGATACGGTTTGGAATGACAATTGGAACGCGTGAATGAATTCTCAGAATCTTCACTTGTTTGAGAGATGATAAACGTTCTAACCAAAGCGCTAATTTACGGTTAGAAAGCGTAAGAGGGTCACCTCCGCTTAAAATCACTTCGTTAATATCGGGGTTCGACTCGATATAATTTTTAATGTTTAGCCAATCTTCATTTTTAGGTAAATTTTCCTGATAAGGAAAGTGACGGCGGAAGCAGTAACGGCAATGGACCGCACATGCACCGGTCAAAGTCAGTAAAAAACGAGATTTATATTTATGTAAAACACCCGGTAACTGATTGGCTGCTTCTTCACCTAAAGGGTCTGTGACAAACTCAGGATGTTCCTCAAGTTCTAAATGATGCGGCAACACTTGGAGTAAAATCGGATCAAGAGGATCTTTAGCGTTCATTTTTCCGACGAACGCACGCGGAACACGCAATTTAAACTTTTCAGAAGCCAGAATCGCCCCTGATAATAGCTGATCAGTGGATAACTCGAGCAGGTTCAACAACTCTAAAGGATCGGTAATAAGGTCACTGAGTTGTGATTGCCAGTTTTGCTCTTGGTGTAAATAGTTTATCATGCGACACGATTAAGATAATGCAACAGCGCATTATATCGCATAGTTGACTTGTTAAGTTTGGAGTGTGCCAGTCATGGCCAATTATTCTACAAATGATTTCAAGCCAGGCCTTAAGGTCATGCTTGATAGTAACCCATGTTCAATCATGGAAAACGAATACGTAAAACCGGGTAAAGGCCAAGCGTTCAACCGTGTAAAATTACGTAACCTTAAAACTGGTAAAGTTTTAGAAAAAACTTTTAAATCTGGTGATACTTTAGAAGCTGCTGACATCGTAGAAGTAGAAATGAACTACCTATACAACGATGGCGAGATGTGGCACTTCATGGACCCAGAAAGCTTCGAACAAATTGCAGCTGACAAAACTGCAATGGGTGATGCTGCTAAATGGTTAAAAGACGACTCAAATGAAACATGTACAATCATGTTATTCAACGGCGTTCCTTTAAACGTAAATGCACCTAACTTCGTTGTATTGAAAGTTGTTGAAACTGATCCGGGCGTACGTGGTGATACTTCTGGCGGTGGCGGTAAGCCAGCTAAGCTTGAAACAGGTGCGGTTGTTCGTGTTCCGTTATTTGTTCAGCAAGAAGAAAGCGTTCGTGTAGATACTCGTACTGGTGAGTATTTAGAGCGTGCATAATAGTTAAAAAATAAACTATTATCGAAGGGATGATGTCAATCATCCCTTTTTTTATGCGAAAGTATAAGAGGAAAAAGAACAAAGGAGGAGTAGAGTCACAAGGATTGAGCAGAGAACAGTACATAACAATATAAAACTGCTGTAATTATTTATTGAGAGGTTAAGAATGGACACAATGCAAGCGAAATCTACGCTTCCCTCCAAATTGGTCTGGAGCCTAGTAGCAATTATAGGTGCTATTTCTTTCGGGATGCTGGCGCTAAGTCGTGGTGAACATGTTAATGCAGTATGGTTGGTACTGGCAGCTGCATGTGTGTATAGCATCGCATATCGATTTTATAGTCTATTTATTGCAACTAAAGTATTTGAATTAAACCCGAGACGGTTAACTCCTGCACATCGTTTAGCCGATGGCTTAGACTATGTGCCAACAAATAAGTATGTACTGTTTGGACACCACTTTGCCGCGATTGCCGGCGCAGGGCCATTAGTCGGGCCGATTTTGGCTGCACAAATGGGCTTTTTACCGGGCACCATCTGGTTATTGGTTGGTGTGGTTCTGGCGGGTGCGGTACAAGACTTTCTAGTTTTATTTATATCAACACGCCGTGATGGCCGTTCACTGGGTGAAATGGCAAAGCAGGAGCTTGGTCCTTTTGCCGGTATTGTGGTCATGTTGGGCGCACTTGGGGTAATGATTATTATCCTTGCGGTATTGGCTTTAGTTGTTGTGAAAGCACTTGCACATAGTCCGTGGGGTGTCTTTAGTATCGCAGCTACTATTCCAATTGCATTATTCATGGGCGTTTACATGCGCTTTATTCGTCCGGGACGTATTGCAGAAGTTTCAATTATTGGCTTCGTTTTAATGATGCTGGCAATTGTATATGGTGGACATGTTGCCGCAGATCCATATTGGGGTGAATTCTTCACTTTAACTGGAACACAGCTCACTTGGTGTCTCATCATTTATGGTTTTATCGCATCGGTACTACCAGTTTGGTTGCTATTAGCACCACGTGATTATTTATCTACTTTCCTTAAAATCGGGGTTATTCTTGGTTTGGCAGTCGGTATTGTGATTGCATTGCCTGACCTTAAAATGCCTGCTGTTACCCATTTTATTGACGGTACAGGTCCGGTTTTCTCAGGTAGCTTATTCCCGTTCTTATTTATTACCATTGCCTGTGGTGCCATTTCAGGTTTCCATGCGCTGGTATCGAGTGGCACGACACCAAAACTTGTTGATAATGAAGTTAATATCCGCATGATCGGTTACGGCGGTATGCTTATGGAATCTTTTGTCGGGATCATGGCGATGATCTGTGCGACAGTATTAGATCCAGGTGTGTACTTTGCGATTAATGCGCCAGCAGCAGTGCTCGGTACAACCGTAGAATCTGCAGCGGAAGCTGTACGTAATTTAGGCTTTGTTGTTACGCCTGAAATGTTGACGGTGTTAGCTCAAGAAGTGGGTGAAAGCTCAATTCTTTCACGTACAGGTGGTGCGCCTACCTTTGCTATTGGTATGGCTCATATCATTTCTGAAATCTTTAACAGTCGCGCCATGATGGCATTCTGGTATCACTTTGCGATTTTATTTGAAGCATTGTTCATTTTAACTGCGGTAGATGCAGGAACACGTGCTTGTCGTTTTATGGTGCAAGACACGGTTGGTATTGTTATTCCGGCGGTTAAATCTTCAGGTTCATTCTTTGGTAACTTGTTAGGTACGGCCGTTGCGGTAGGTGGATGGGGCTTCTTCGTCTATCAAGGTGTGATTGACCCACTTGGCGGCGTCAACTCATTATGGCCTCTATTTGGTGTAGGTAACCAAATGCTGGCTTCGATGGCACTTATTTTGGGTACAGTGATTCTGTTCAAAATGAAAAAAGAGAAGTATGTGTGGGTGACGATCATTCCAACCATTTTCTTGTTCATTACTTGTATGACAGCAGGGTGGCAGAAGATTTTCCACGAAAACCCGAAAATCGGTTTCTTGGCTCAAGCACATAAATTCTCCGATGCGATTGCTCGCGGTGAAATTCTTAAGCCTGCAAAAACCATTGCTGAAATGCAAACTATTGTGATGTCGAACCAGATTAATGCTGCACTTTGTGGCTTCTTTATGATTGTATCGATTGTCATGATTATTGCCTCAATTGGTATTGTTCGTCGTGCTTTAGCAAGTCCAACACCGACTGTAAATGAAGCGCCTGCGGTATATACCGATCCTGAAGTGGTTACCACTCGAGGAGAATAAAGATGAATTTTAAATTTGCAAAAAATGGTACTGTCATTATTGCGAAAATCATCAAAATGACCGTGCTTTCGCAAAAAGAGATATTACTCTCTCCAAAGAACTGGTCACGTATCGCAACCTTATGGCAGCGTTTACAGCAAAGCTTCCGACTCATGGTTGGTGTGCCGGACTATCAAACGTATCTGGAGCATATGAAAGCCCATCATCCAGATTTAACACCTATGGATGCACAAACTTTCTATCGACATTGTGTTGATGCAAGATACCCATCTGCAGGTGGTACTTTGAAGAAGTGCCCTTGTTAAGTTGACCTTGATATTTGGCTAAACAAAGACGGTATGTGGTTGAACCATGTACCGTTTTACTTTTTGGGAAATGAAAAAGAGTTTGCTCAAAGTCTGCTCATTTGTATTTTTTTCACTGGTAAATCACTTGTTTTGCTTTTGAAAAATGAATATGATGCTTTCCATCTTAGGCGTATAGCTCAGTTGGTTAGAGCGCTACGTTGACATCGTAGAGGTCTCCAGTTCGAGTCTGGATATGCCTACCAAGATTTAAAGTCATATAAACTCGAATAGCTTTATATGACTGAAAAAGCCCTAAACTATATGGTTTAGGGCTTTTTTATTGCTTTAGATAATCGAGGGATTTGATTTAAGTATTAAGAAGAAGTGTTTAAATCTTTTTTGATTGTTAAGAGCTTAAAACAAAATATGTCGCTAAATGGTAATTTTTGTCGTCCAAAGAAGTTCTTCTATTAAGAAGAATTAAATAATATTTCCTTTTCCAATAACAAAAAAAAGGAAACTTCAATGGTAACTTATGGCAATGATCAAAACGGTTTATGGCTAAAGTTCGATAATTTTACTTCAAATGATATTAGGCAAATTGAATATATAAATAATGTCTTATATGTCACTAATTATTCAGGAACTTACTATTCACTTAATTTTAATTCTCTTGCTAAAGCTCGCATGATTTTCAGTGATGGGGTCGAAAAACAGGTTTTATTTACAAGTGGGGGTAATGGTCTAAACATTTCTACTGCAAACAGTGAGTGGATTGTAGGCACAAATTCAGTCGATCAAATAAGTAGTGGTGCGGGAAATGATCGTCTATTTGGTGGAGTAGGAGACGATATTTATCAATTCAGCAAAGGGGACGGAATAGATAAAGTCACTGACTATAGTGGAAATAACACGATTCAGTTTATGGCGAGTAATTTGGCAGACCTATCTATACAAGGCAATGGAAGTAATTTAGAAGTCAAATACTCTGATACTGATGCAGTATTAATTGAAGGGAATGTAAGTAACTTTAAATTTTTAGATGGTACAACCGCCACACTCGATCAATTACTTACAAATAAAACAATTACACTCACTGGTACCAAAGGCAATGAAACGATTAATGGCTTTGCATCCAATGACATTATCAATGGTCTTGAAGGTAATGACACTTTAAACGGAAACGCGGGGAACGATACGTTAAATGGTGGTGCTGGCGATGATAGGTTATATGGTGGAACAGGTAATGACTTAACTGTAGGTGGAACTGGAAACGATTGGTTAGCATCAGGAAGTGGTGATGATACTTATCAATTTAGCAAAGGAGATGGTAACGATACCATTAACGATTATTCGGGTAAAAATACTATCCAAATTACCGATGTTTCTGCAAAAGATATTACATTCACAACTAACGCTAATAATGAGTTAGTCATTAATTATTCAGCAACGGATAGCATCACGTTAAAAGCCTACATTAACAACTACATTCTTTCAGATGGCGTGGTCCAAACCTATCAGCAGTTTCTAACAGGAAAAACTGCAACGTGGAATGGGACAGATAACGCCGATAACTTTTCGGGTACTCTTCCAAATGATGTGATCACTGGAGGTAAAGGTAATGACACGTTAAATGGGCGCGAAGGTGACGACACTTACCGTTTTTCTTTAGGAGATGGGATAGACACAATTAATGGAGATTACTCAGGCAATAACACAATTGTGTTTACAGATGTGAAATCTACCGATGTTCAATACAGTTTTGATAAAACAACTTTAAATATCCAGTACAGCGATAGTGATATTGTTAAGTTAACTGGTTATCTTGCCAGCAATAATAAAAACTTTAGTATTCAGTTTGCCGATGGCGTGACGATTGATCGTGCCCAACTAGATCCGACGGTTGGAGTGAATTACTGGGTACGCGCGCTTGTTGCCACAACAAATAGTAATCCAGACTTTAAGTATATTTTCCCTTCAACCGCACCTGATTACCTACTCGATGCAAATGGTCAAGCACCTGCATGGTGGAGTCCTTTTAGCCAAGCTCAGCAAGACTTTATGACTCAGGTTTATCAGAAAGCTTCTGAGTTTTCAGCATTAACTTTTACTTTAACGGACAATGCATCGCAGCTTAATACTGTTGCTGCATACCGCAATAGCACTGCGGCTACGGCTTATGCACAATATCCAAGCGGAGCTTTTGTTGGTTCAGATGTGGCGTTTGGCCCTGATTTTTGGTTTGACCCAGCGGGTACTTGGGTAACTGCGAGTTATCCGCATGAGTTGGGGCATGCTTTAGGGTTACGTCATACTTTTGAAGGTTCCACCATTAGCAGTTTCTCAGATGAAGAAGATACGCGTAAATGGTCAGTCATGTCCTATGACCGTACTGGTATGTCATATGATGGCTCTTTTGCGCCGTTTGATGTTGCTGCTTTGCAAGCGATATATGGGGTGAATAGTTCCGCGCGTGCAGGTAATGATAGCTATGTGTTTGATAGCACTAAAGGCGTTTTAATATGGGATGGTGCAGGCGTAGATACAATCAATGCAAGTAACGCTACACAAGCCGCTACTATCGATCTTAATCAGGGCGGCTGGAGTTATATTGGTGAAAAATCTCCTCATATATCAAGTGCAAACCAACTAAGCATTAATCTTGGCACTCAAATCGAAAATGCAATTGGAGGCGCTTACGATGATATTTTAGTTGGGAACAATTTATCTAACCGACTTGAAGGTGGCGCTGGCAACGACACTTTAAAAGGAAATTGGGGAGACGATGTTCTATTGGGCGGTGCCGGAAATGACACACTTGATGGAGGAAAAGGTGCAGATAGCCTGATTGGTGGAACGGGTGACGATACTTATTATGTAGACAATGTAGGCGATAGCATTGTGGAGAATACTAGTGAGGGGAATGATAAAGTAATCTCCGATATAAATTATACCTTAGGAGATAACCTAGAAAACCTCACTTTAAATGGCGCGGATAATTTAAACGGCAATGGAAATGCGCTGAATAATGTCATCATTGGTAATGCAGGTAATAACATTTTAAATGGATATGCCGGAAATGACACATTGAATGGTGGAGCTGGAAACGACACCTTAGATGGTGGGGCTGGCAATGACACTTTAGATGGCGGAATTGGGATTGATACGTTGATTGGAGGTTTGGGTGATGACATCTATTATGTTGATAACGTAAATGATGTCATTATCGAGAAGATTAACGAAGGATTTGAGACCGTTAACTCAACTGTGAGTTATGCGTTAGATAGCGGAAACGCGCTAAATAATTTGAATCTGTTGGGAACAGACAACATTGATGGAACGGGTAATGGAAATGGAAATACGATTGTTGGGAACAGTGGTAATAACATTTTAAGCGGTGGTACCAATAATGACGTTCTAAATGGTGGTGCGGGTAATGACATTTTAAATGGTGGAAAAGATAACGATACCTTGATTGGTGGTTTAGGCTCTGACACTGCTTTATATAAACTATTAAATACAAACGATGTAACGGGTGGTAACGGAGCTGACGTTTGGAAAGACTTTAAAGTAGGCAATACCTTAACCGACAGTGAAGCCGACAAAATTGATATTAGTGAACTGCTCATTAATTATGCCAATGGCGGCACTGTAAACTCTATTTTTTCTTATCTCTCATTAGACCTCAATGGAAATAACAGTATTTTAAGTATTGACCGAGATGGTGCAGGGACCGTTTATAACAGTACCTCATTTTTAACCTTAAATAATGTCAACACTACTTTAAATACTTTATGGGACAACCATCAGATCCTTGTCTAAATGAATGGTATGTAACTGGCTAACTAACTTTAAAAAGATGCTTAAGTGAGATGGCTTAAGCATCTTTTTTATAATTAAAAAATTAGATTTCTCCTAGAACGTTTTTCGTAAGGCTTTGATGAGTGATTTATTTCATTAATAAAAATAAAAATAAAAAAATGTAATATTGTGGTAAGCTTTATTCTGATGTTTAGAGCGCTCACAAATTTTAAATTTTTCGATCTGGAAATGAGATGACTACACAGAAAATTAATGCACGTACTTTAATTACAGATCTGTTACTGGCTTCAGAAGGTAAAATAATTTCAATTAAAGAAATGATCCTTGCTGCAAAGCTGTTTGGAATTAGTGAAAACGGAATAAGAGTTGCTGTCACTCGTTTAGCTAGTGAAGGGGTCATTGTTTCTGCTGAAAGAGGATTTTATCAGTTAAGTGAGCAATCTCTTGAATGGGCAGATGTAATGTTAAACCGAAGAGCAGGTTTAAAAGAAACAAAAGCTTGGAATCAAAAGTATTTATGTGTTCTTACAGGAACATTGGGGCGTGTTGACCGTACAGCTTTAAAAAGAAGAGAAAGAGCACTTAAAAAATACGGATTTCGTGAACTTGAACCAAGTGTATATATTCGACCAG
This sequence comes from Acinetobacter sp. BD54, assembly GCF_044778325.1. Lineage (NCBI taxonomy): Bacteria > Pseudomonadati > Pseudomonadota > Gammaproteobacteria > Moraxellales > Moraxellaceae > Acinetobacter > Acinetobacter sp. BD54. Next base: position 291,347 of record NZ_JANJEP010000005.1, read on the forward strand.
ATAACTTGGTTATTTCTTTGGAAGACATGCTAGAGCATATGAAATCTATAGGCTTGGAGTCAGGAGCCAAGATGTGCCATATCAATTCCTTTGATCAGATTACGACAGGGATGATTAAAGATTTATGGCAAACCGAAAACTTAAATAAAAATTATGAAAAATATAGCCATATTATTCAGCATTGGCTCAGTCGAGTACCCGCTTTAGGCCTTGAGGATGCTGCAAGAGAATCGTTATTGCTGGGCCGCCAGACAATTTCTTTATTAATGAATGATCCTTTACTCCCTGAACCTTTTGTAAATGTTGAGGCAAGGGAGCAATTTACTGCAGATGTTAAAAAGTTAGATGAAGTGGGGCAAAGATTATGGAAACAGTTACATGAACTAACTTTTGGTACAGCCGCAACGAGCTTATTAAATTTAGAATTACCCGCCGTTGCGGATGTAACTCCTAAAATTCTTAATTAATAGAAGAGCATGATTACAGGAGTATGGATATGCCTTTATATCAATCAGCTTTAGCAAAGGATATTTTTAAAGATCAGATAATTATAGTAACTGGAGGCGGTTCGGGTATTGGCCGGTGTACTGCTCATGAACTGGCTTCCTTAGGTGCGCAAGTCATTCTTACAGGTAGGACCGAAGAAAAACTACAACAAGTAAAACAAGAAATTATTGAAGATGGAGGTAAGGCATCTTATCGAGTATGTGATAATCGTGATGAAGAGAAAGTAAAACAAACAGTTAGTTCTATTGTTGAAGAGTTCGGCCAGATTAATGGATTAGTCAATAACGCAGGTGGTCAATTCCCTGCATTTCTTGAAACTATGTCTGCTAATGCTTTTGATAGTGTAATCCGCAATAACTTGCTGGGTACTTTTCTTATGATGAGAGAAGTTTTTAATCAAAGTATGGTGAAAACGGGCGGTAGTATTGTGAATATGACAATAGATATGTGGAGCGGTTTACCGAGTATGGGACACTCTGGAGCTGCTCGTGCTGGTATCGATAACCTTACTAAAACTTCAGCACTCGAATGGGCTAGAGCTGGGGTAAGAGTTAATGCTGTTGCACCAGGATGGGTAATGGCCTCAGGTCTTGACTCTTATAAAGATGGCATGAAGGCCATGATCCCTACAGTGTCTTCAAAAATCCCTTTAAAACGAATGGCTACAGAATCAGAAGTCTCAGCTTTAATGTGTTTTTTACTGTCGCCAGCAGCTTCTTTTATAACAGGGATGAACGTCAGAATTGATGGGGGAGCATCTTTAGTTTCACCTTTCTTTCCATTGATTGATCATGAAAAATCAATACCATTTGAAGCATTTCATAGAGACGGTATACCTAATGTTATTAAAGAAATGAACCAATCAAAATTATAAGAAATCTCTTTAATATTCTAATAAATTAGTTACTTAAGTCTGTTCAGTTAAGTTAGTTTTATTTGATTACAAATGAATAAGGATATGAAAAACATATCCTTAAGTTTTCTTTTTTTAATTTTAATATTACAAAAAATAAATTTTATAAAAATAATAGAAATATTTCATATTTTATAATAAAGTTTAATTTGTGAAATGAATTAAGTCTTCTCAATCCCGCTTAGGAGAAAAAAAAGATGAATACGCGTGTGAGTGTGACTGAGTTATTTAGTCGTGAAGAAATTAAAGAGCTTACTGAGCCTTCGGATATACATGGTTTGTGGGCAGTAGGTTCTACGTGGGCCGTAATTGGAGCAACTTTTGCAGGTGTTGGACTAACTTGGAGTTATTTACCTTGGTGGGGTAAATTGCTGATTTGTTTAGCAGCATTGGCTGTATTGGCTGGACGCCAATTAGCCTTGGCAATATTGATGCATGACGCATCACACAATAGCTTGTTTAAAACAAAATGGATGAATGATTATCTGGTCGATTGGTTATGTGCACGCCCAATCTGGAATGACGTACATAAATATCGGGTTCACCACACACGTCATCATGCCAAAACATCAACACCAGAAGATCCTGACTTAACATTAGTCGCAGGCTTTCCAACCACGAAAACGTCTTTAACTCGTAAATTTTTACGTGATTTAGTTGGTATTACAGGTTTTAAATTTACTGTGGGCCGTATTTTGATGGATGCTGAAGTTTTGAAATGGACGGTTGCGAATGACTTAACTTGGCTACCGCGTGAAAACCGTCAGTGGCATGACTATCCAAAGGTATTTCTTAAAAATAGTAGTAAGGCAATTATTGCTAATGCTTCCATCTTTGGCATTTTATGGGCTTTTGGTCGTCCAGAATTATATTTACTTTGGCCTCTTGCTTATTTAACCCCATTTCCACTTTTTATTCGTATTCGATCTATGGCTGAGCATGCTGGTACTCAAGTAAGCAATAGTGCTTTAACGAATACTCGTACTACAAAAGCAGGATGGTTGGCTCGGGCCTTTGTTGCTCCCATTCGAGTGAACTATCACATGGAACATCATTTAATGGCGGCGGTGCCTTTCTTTAAGTTGCCAAAAATGCATCAGATGTTACGAGAACGTGGCCATGTTCCAGAGCCGCCAACTTATGCGCAAGTTATTCATATGTTGTCTAATCGTCAAACCAATCAACACCCATTAAATAGTGTAGAGCAGGGCGAGTGATGATTACGGATAAACAAACTCGTATAAGCGACTTTCTTAGTCGAGAGGAGATTAGCCAATTTTCTCAGCGCTCAAATCTATGGGGATTATGGTGCATTTTCTCTGTATGGTTAATCATTGGCTTAGCATTTACAGTCATGGCTCTGGCAATTGACTACTTACCTTGGTATTTCGCAGTTCCTGTTGTATGCATAGGAACAGTGGTTTTAGGGGGGCGCCATTTGGCATTGGCGATTGTAATGCACGAGGCGGCACACCATACACTCTTTAAAAGCCGCTGGATGAATGACGTATTCGCTAATTGGGCATCGGCCAAATTTATTTGGAATGATGTACATAAATTTCGTGCCCACCATATGGTGCATCATGCGAATACAACAGCAAGTTTTGATCCTGATCGCCCAATATATGAAGCTTTACCTGTGACTAAAAAATCTTTAATTCGAAAATTTGGTCGTGATTTGGTTGGGCTAACAGGGATCAAGTTCTTTATTGGCCGAATTTTGATGAGTGCTGGCGTACTGAAGTGGTCTGATGCAACAGGTGAGCGGGCAGATACGCGTGGTTGGCCATGGCATCGTTACGTTACCAACTTTATCAAGGACTTCTGGCCAACCTTTGTGACTAATCTTGGGTTATATCTCATCCTTGCTGTGACGGGGCATGGTTGGTTATTTCTGATTTGGATAATAGCTTATGCCATCCCTTTTACTGTATTTGTACGTATTCGTGCAATGGCAGAGCATGCGTGTTTAGAGCTTGTACCCGATACGCTTCGTAATACTCGTACTACTTCTGCTGGTTGGATTGCCCGTATGACTGTGGCGCCTATACGTGTAAATTTTCATATGGAACATCATTTGATGGCTTCCGCTCCTTATTATCGCCTTCCCAAATTGCATAAGTTGTTATATAGCCGTGGCAAGGTGCCTAAACCGCCTAGCTATTTAGATGTCGTACATTTATGTAGCTCAAAACCGATAGAAAAATAAATCCATTGAATTGTATTCAATGAAAGAATGAAGGAATAAAAAATGGGAATTCTAGCTAAAGTCTTTGATCGCGGTGCTCACTTTCCTGTGCGCCATATGAGTTTTAATTTTAATCAGTCTGAACCTACTTTATTTAAGGATAACCCTTGGGGAGAGTACTGGCTGGCAACCTTGTCTGCCATGTTTCCTGCGGGTGAGCGATTTTTTGTACATAGTGTAAGAAACTTACAAAATCAGGCTAAAACAGAAAGACTTCAAAAAGATATTGCAGCCTTTATTGGACAAGAGGCGATGCATGCCAAAGAACATGAACATCTGAACCAACTTATACAGTCATCTGGACTTGATACCGAGCCTGTTTCAGCCAATGTGGAATGGTTAATGGCTAGGCTGAAAAAATATTTCACACCAACCCAGCAATTAGCAATTACTTCGGCTGCTGAACATTTTACAGCCATTATTGCACGGCAGATTATGAGACGTTCCGATTTGCAGGAGCGTTTATCGAGTAATGAAACTTTAAAAAATATCTGGTTATGGCATGCGGTAGAAGAAAGCGAACATAAAAGTGTGGCCTTCGATTTATATCAAGATGTCTCTGGGGGCAATTTCATTCGGCTTCTTGTGATGCCATTTGTGACTTTATATATGGCAGGAATAATGGCAGCGGGTACGGTGTATTTGGGCATAACTCACTTTTCCGCATGGAAGTTACTCCACTTAAAAGAATTTAATGCATTAATTCTTGGAAGGAATGGTTTTTTAAGTACTTTATGGAAAGATTATTTGGACTATTACAAATTAGATTTTCATCCAGAACAACACGACTCAAAAGCTTTGGAAGAGCGCACTAAAGCACAGCTTGGGTTTTAATAGATTTATTTTAAATGTCCAATCGTAAGAGATTGGACATTTAAGCTGAAAAACTGATGAATTAGGTTCTTTCAGAATCTAGCATTTCATTGTTTTTAACAACATCTTGCGCTTTTTGATAGCTTTCGATGAGCATTTGGTATGGTGGGAAAATTGCACTATAGGCAGCTGCAAAGTCTGCTGCATCACTACGATGCCATGTTTTTTGTAGCTCCGAACACACAGCCGCTGTATCAATTGGCACCACGCCAGCTTGAACAACTCGAGCTAATGTAATTTCTTGAGCCATTTTTGAATATGTTCCAGATGCGTCAATGACTGCAAAGACTTGGAAACCTTCAGCAACTGCACTGATACTTGGGAAAGCCATACATACGCTGGTAATAGTACCGGCAATAATCAGTTGTTTTTTACCTGTTGCTTTGACTGCTTCAACAAAGTCAGGGTTATCCCAAGCATTAATTTGACCTTTACGGGCAACATATTGTGCATGAGGAGCAAACTGGTGAATTTCTGGAATTAAAGGACCATTTGGACCTTGAGGAACAGAAGCAGTGGTAATCACTGGCACATTACATAGTGTTGCAACTTTAGCCAAAGTAACCACATTTGCACGTAACTCAGGAACAGTAAGATCTTTTACAGTTTGAAATAAGCCACTTTGATGGTCGATTAGTAGCATTGCAACATTATTTGGGTCGATTACGGGTGCTTGACCGTTAAAATTTGCTGGTGTACTCATTTTATGCTCCACTTTATTTCGATAAATTTAAAGTCGGAAGGATGACTAAATAAAACAGGGGGATAGCTGTTTTTGTATAGTTATTCACTTCTTGTTTAATTAAGATATAACGAAAATATGAGCCTAGAAGCTGCCGAAATTTGATTTTAGTGTTCTATTATTTGAACAATAAGAGGTAGGAAATGCAGGATTTAAACGATCTATATTACTTTGCAAAAATTGTTGAATATGGTGGTTATTCTGCTGCCGCTAGAGCACTCGATATTCCAAAATCTAAACTCAGCCGAAGAGTTGCACTTTTAGAAGAAAGACTCGGTGTACGTTTATTGCATCGTTCCACTAGACAATTTAGTGTGACTGAACTTGGCCAACAATATTATCAATACTGTCACGCGATTTTGATCGATGCTGAAAATGCCCAAGAATTTATTGATTTAAACCAGTCAGAGCCCCGCGGAACGATTCGGGTGTCTTGTCCGCCTGCGTTATTGCATCATCACATGGGCGAGTTTCTGACTAAATTTATGCTGCAATTCCCAAAAATAAAAATTTATATTGATGTGACCAACCGAAATGTTGATGTCTTAAATGAAGGAATTGATATTGCTTTTCGTGTTCGCTATCCGCCACTCAAAGATAGTGGTCTGGTCATGAAAAAATTTGTGACCAGTGATCAGTGTTTAGTTGCGCACCCTCGTGTTTTGTCTAAGCAGCCGATACCTCAAACTTTAGATGAATTGCATCAGTTCAGAACTATTGGGCTTGGTAATGCAGAACAACAAAGTGTGTGGGTACTTCATCATCAGGAGCATGGAACAACTCATTTCCAGCATGACCCTGATTTAATTGTGAATGACATGACCGGGGTATTACAGGCTGTTATTCATGGCTTAGGTATTGCTCCTTTACCGATTATGATGGCTCACGAATATATTTTGCGTAAAGAACTGATTGTGGTTTTACCTGAATGGAAACCTACCAGCGGTATTGTCCATGCGGCTTATGCTTCTAGAAAAGGGTTATTACCTGCCATTAAAAGGCTGCTGGATTTTTTAGAAGAACAGTTTAATCAACTCGATAAAGACTTATTAGGTTATCGATAACTAAATTAAAAGCAGTAAAAAACTTAAATTTTGATTATTTTTTATAGATTAACTTTATGAAAAATAAATAGAAATTAATATGATTTTATATTGTCGTGAAATGGTCAGTTATGTCGTGAAATGAAGTTCTCCTCAAGAAGTTAAGTGGTTAATCTCTGGCTGATAAATCATCACAGTCCTGTGAAATATTTATCAAAAAACAGTCATAACACCCTAATTACTTCTAAAGATTTGAAGGAGATAAACATGTATAAAAAGAATATTGGGGGACTAATTAATGCTCTAGCATTAGTTATATATAGTTCTTCAGTCATGGCAGCAGATAACTCAAGTTCTTTTGTAAAACTAGAATTTACCGTCACCAAACCTTTCCTTTTTTTCTCACAGACATCAGGTAATACTTGTGGAGGAGTATTAATTCGCAATGATGTAGTTTTAACGGCGGCACATTGTACGGCGGCAGTTTGGGGTGATAGTGCGAATCAAGGCTATACGCTTGGTGGGACGGTGAAATATGGGGCGAGTTTTTTATCTCAAGTTCAAGCAGCATCTTTTAAGAAAGATGAAGGCTGGGTTGAGATTCCTGATGTAGATATCGCTTTAATACGCCTATCTCATCCTATTGATAATAATAGCGGTGCAACCGTAGCCAAAATTCCAGCCGCATGTAGTCAAACTGAAGCAAGGCAAAATATTGGGCGTGGTGATGTAACGGCTTATTTAGGTCGTAGTAGTACGGGTGCGGCCTTACCTGAAAATTTATATGGCACTTCATATGTCAATATTCGAGATGTAGGTCCTTCACCCTTAGCACGAGGGATTTACTATAAGGCAACCGCTTCTATGAATGCTGGGGATTCTGGTGGACCTTGGCTGTCAGATGATAATACTTTAATTGGTATTAATAACGGTATTGCGGGTACTGATAAATACGGTGCTGTAATCTGTCAGTATACTCATCAAATCAATGATGTATTGGTGAAATGGCCAGCAGCCGGAAACCAAACTGGAGCAGTAACACCACCAACTACACCGCCGTCAGTAGAGCCAACGACTCAACCGCCGGTAACAAATCCACCAACAACTTCACAGCCGACAACTGATCCTCAAACTACCGATAATGTTGTTTTTAGTTTCTTTAACTGGCTTGCTTCATTATTTGGTTTTTAATTCGTACTTATTAAAAGATCAAGATACTTCGGTATCTTGATCTTTTTTTTACTTAGATTGAATGGGTTTATTAAGCGACCACTTTAATTACTTTAGTTGTGGCGTCGTAGTCTTTCAAATTGACGTGATGCAGCTTATGTTTAATCACAAAACCAAACTCGGGCCAAATAATATGGTTACGACCCGCATCATCTAGATAATAGCTTTTACAAACATCTGGTCTTACCGGCATTTTAGCCAATCGCTTATCTATACGGTCATTAAAACGTTTTTGAACATCTGCTTTGACTTCAATACGGTCCAGACGTTGCTGCTGTATTAATTTCACCATTTTTGCGATATAAACGGATTGTTGCTCAGCGGTCCACATCACTGAACCCACGGTGTTTTGAGAGTTTGGACCTAGCATCATAAACATATTAGGGAAACCATGAATTGACATCCCCATATATGCACGCGGTTGACGCTGCCATACCTCGCTTAAACTACGGCCTGCTGCACCTTTAATAATTTTATAAATCGCAGGTTCTGCGACCGCATAGCCAGTACCGAAAATAATGGTATCTACTTTAATTTCTTTCCCATCTTCACCGACTACACCATTTTCAGTGATATGTGACAAGCCCTGAAAGAGGACAGTCACATTCGGTTTGGCTAAAGCGGTATACCAGTTATTAGAAAACATTGGACGCTTACAACCTAAGGTATGTGTAGGTGTTAATGCCTTACGCATTTCTGGGTCTTTAACACCTAAAAAGATGTTTAACTTTCCTAAGGCATGCAGTTTTCGCATGATGTTTTCATTCATGAAAATTGGAAGTGAAGGTTCTAGGCTCCACAGCGCACTTTCACGAATAATTTTTTCTAAAATTGGCGCTTTCTTAAATGTAACTTTTACAATATTTGGAACGGCAAAGTCCGGTTTTGGTAAAACCCATGAAGGCGTACGTTGGAAACTATAAAGATGGCCAACTTTAGGCTGAATGGCTGGTAAAAACTGAATAGCTGAAGCGCCGCTACCGATCACAGCTACTTTTTCACCTGTTAAATCATGCTCATGATTCCACTTACCTGAGTGAAACATAGTACCTTTAAACTTTTCTTGACCCGGGAAGCTCGGCATTTTTGCTTCACCAATAAAACCTGTCGCAGGTACAAAGATTTTTGCACTATATTTTTTACCATCACGTGTGCTAATGAGCCAGCGATTTAGGCCATTATTCCATTCGGCATGAGTGACTTCGGTGTTAAGTTTAATCTGATTCACAATCTCAAACTTATAAGCCACATCTTCTAAATATTGTCGAATTTCGGCTTGAGGCGCATAGGTTCGCGACCAGTTTGGATTTGGAGCAAATCCAAGAGAATACATTTCACTCGGTACGTCACAAAATAGGCCCGGGTAATCATTTAATGCCCATGTGCCACCAATACGGCTAGCCATATCTAAAATGACAACGTTTTTAATTCCTTGCTCTTTTAACTTGATGCAAGTACTTAAACCTGAGGGACCAGCTCCAATAATAAGTACATCTACAAGTTGAGTTGGGGTAGAGGGTTTGACTAATTTATTCATAGAAAAATCCTGAAATAAAGTATAAATGACTTGGCTGATAGAGTTGCGTGCAGCCTTAAGTGGAGCGATCAGTCTTCTGAAAATGTTGAATTAAGTACTGAGCGATAATGTTGGGTTGTTCAGCTTGTAAAAAATGACCGCAGCCGGGAACGTAGACACTCTCAATTCCTTGTGGGAAATAAGATGTTTGGGCTAAAGCTTGATGTAGCCGTATATTCATACAACCATCGTCCAAACCAGCTAAAGCCAGTGTGGGTGTGGTGACTGGGCTTAATAAATGCCGATTTGCTTTGAGATTGTCCGAATTTAAAACTGCAAATAAGTTGTGGTAATAGCGGGTAGCTGCCCAAGCAATATCTGGATTTTGAAAAGCCGCGCGGGTAGGTGAAAAATCTGACTCAGTAAAATTCCAAGTAGGTGACCATTTACGCCAGATTTTTTCTACAAAACCTGCGTTATTACGAGATAGTACCTGTTCAGCAAATCTTGATTGCATGAGCAACATATAAGAAGACATGTAGAGCTGACGCGGGAAATCAGGTATGGCTTTAACAATATCCTTAAGATTTGGAATAGGAGGAACGGCCAACAAACTCATGCTATGCAAAGCTTCGGATTGCCCACTTGCAAAGCTCATTGCAAGTGCAGCTCCCCAGTCATGTCCTACGAGGTGAGCTTTATTTTTTAAGCGTCCTTTTGCTTTTAAAAGCTCTAACCAAGCTGCTAAATCTGCTAGAGCAGAGGCGAGACCGTAATGTGCCTGTCGATTTACAGAATCTTGGGTGTAACCACGCAACCAAGGGACAAAAACTTGATAGCCTACTTTTACGAGTAAAGGGTATACGTGGTCCCAACTATGCGGTGTGTCGGGAAAACCATGTATAAGTACCACCAAAGAGGCATCAGCTTCACCATATAAAGTCCCATGCAAAGTGAGTCCATCACGGTTTAACGTTAATTGCTCGACTTGAATCATGGCACTGCTCAGCTTTTCATTTTTGAAGAAAGCGCTTTGGCATAAGCCTCTGCGGCTAATTGAGCTGCTGGGGACTGAGCTAAATAAGCTAAAGCTTTTTCGACATCACCATCATGTTCAGGGTGATAGCTCAATTTGCTCCATCCTTTTAATGCAGTCAAAATCATGCCGAGATCAGGTAAGCTTTTCTTTTTCTTTGCAGTTTTTTGAAATAACCAAACTAAAGCCAATGGATTTTTTTTAGCAATTTTTTGGGCTTCTTTGGTTCCATCGAGATGACAAAGATAGACCGTTGAACCGAGCCAGAACCCAACCATTGCAGCAAAAGCAAACCCCATGCTGAGCTGTCTACCTAAATAGCCCTTAACGCCGTCTCCAGCTAAAGCTCGATAAGCATCATAGCCAACTGTGCGATGCTCAACTTCTTCGGCACCGTGCCAGCGTACAATATCTAGCATGGCTGGATCTGCACCTTCTAGACCTTCTGCATCTAAAGCCCATGTACCAAAGAAACAAAAATAGTGTTCAAGCCCTGCAATAATGCCCATACGAAAAGCGAGCCACTGTTTTGGATAGCGCTTAAAAGGGCCATAAATTCCAAAAGGAGTATCGCCCATAAAGCCATCTTTAAAGAACCAGTTTAAAAAATCTTTAAAAGGTGTTGGATCTATGCCATGGGTCTGAAAATAAATCTCTGCACCTTTATGTGCATTGGCGTGGGCCGCTTCTTGGGCAATAAAACCACGGATATCTGCTTTCAGGTTTTTATCTTCAACATAGGGCAACGTTTTGTTTGCAAGACGACAAAACCAGTGCTCAACAGCAGGTAAAAGAACGTGCATGCTGTTCAGCACATGTGTCGTTAACACATCGTTTGGAACCCAATGCCGAGGTGTTTGAGAAAAATCAAACTGTACTTTCCGTGCAACAATATGATGATCAATAAATGTGCTCATAGTAGAATCCTGCCTACTTAAATCAGATCGAAATTGACTCAATTTTTTTGATCAAGCTACGAGATTTGACGTAACCATTGGCTGCAAACCACTGCAATGCATCACGTACTGCAATTTCAATGGGCGTTTGAGGAAGTCCAAGCTCTTGAATGGCTTTTGTACAATTAAATGAGGTGCCAAGCTGACCGATTTTGGCTGCCGAAGGGGTCACAAGGGGAGCTTTATGAGTAATATGCTCTGTTACCCACAAAGCTGCATGGCCCGCAAGCTGAGATGAGACGCCTTCAACTACACTTGGAATGGTCATTACTGGGCGCCAGATGCCCAAGAGCTGATGAACTGTTTTTGCCATCGCTACGCCATCAAGATCTTTATTACCTAAAATATAGGTCTCGCCACTTTTACCTTTTTGTGCGGCCAAAACATGGCCTTTTGCTACATCGCGTACATCAACCATGTTGTTAATTGCACCCGGTACAGCAAGGGCAGGCATGGTAGCGATGGTGAGTAAAAGTTTTCCTGTTGGGGTTGGGGCAATATCTTGAGGGCCAATTGGACCTGTCGGGCAGACAATCACAATATCTAAGCCACCCGCGGCAAACTGTAAGGCAACCTGATGTGCTTCAAATTTTGTTAAAACGTATGCATCTCCAGTCGCGCCTAAAGCAAATGGACTTGTTTCGGTAGCCTGAATGCCTTTTGGTTGACCTGCAAAACATGCGCCTGTACTGGTGTAAACAACACGTTTAACACCAGCCTTTTTTGCAGCATTGAGCACGGTTCGTGTTCCTTCAACATTGACTTTACGCATAAGCTCAGGCTTCGGAAGCCATAAGGCATAAATTGCGGCCGTATGAAAAACCAAATCACAACCAGATACTGCTTCATCCATTTTTGCTGGGTCGGTAATGTCGCCCGCAATTAACTCAACATCTAACCCTTCTAAATTGGTTAATTTTTCTTGAGGTAAATGCAGTACACGTACTTCATAATTCTCATTGAGTAAAGTACGTACAATGTGGGAACCAATAAAACCAGCACCACCAGTAACCAGAGCTTTCATATTTCACCAATCTTTATTAGATTTTTATCCTGTACAAAATGGATAAAAATGCGGCAACTTAGTAAGAGGTACTATGCCGAATCTGAAATATGTGTCATAGTTCTTGAAATGACAGTTTTGACCATTTCACGACATTTTATTGAGAAAAATAAAGAGAGCATATTGTGAATCCGTCTTTACCTGGAACCTATGTCAGCCTTATGGCGGATGTCGTCCAAAAGCTAAATGTATCTCCTGAAGAACTCTTAGAAGGAAGTGGAGTTTCTATTGAGCAACTGTTGGAACCCTTTTGGTATTTAGATTTCAATATTTTTAATAATCTTCTAAATAGAGCAGTCGAACTGACCAATGAGCCTGCATTAGGTATTTATCTTGGCCTGCAAATGACCGTGTCTTGTCATGGTTCGGTTGGTCTTGCTGCAATGGTTTCACAAAATTTGGGTGAAGCTTTAAATGTCATGGAACAGTTCATTGGACTACGTTGTCCAGCGTTAAAACCACGTCTTGAAATAGAAAACGATTTAGCATTTTTATATTTAGATCAACCCATGACAAACTTTAAAATGGGTATTGTAGGGATGACATTTTTGATGGTGGGCTTTGCTCAAATGTCGAATGCCATTACCGGACAAAAATTAGAAATAAAAGCCGAATTAAATTACCCTGAACCTGCTTTCTTGGAACAAGTTCAAGAATTATTGCCATGTGAGATTCAATTTAATCAGCCATTCAACCGTTTGGTTTTTTCGGAAAATTTTTTGGCACTACCATTAATTATGGCTGACCCATTGGCGGCACGTTTAGCTCGTGAACAGTGTAAACATGATTTAAACAAGTTAGCTGCTAAACGCGGAGAAAAACACCCACTTACGGCTTTAGTACGTGAGTTACTTTTTGATGAAGTAGAAGGCTTCTTTAAAATGAAAGATGTTGCCGAAAAATTGCATTTAACTGAAAGAACGTTGCAACGTCAGTTAGCAAAAGAAGGGGTTACTTTTCAAATTTTGTTAGATCAGGTCCGAGAGCGTCATGCAAAAAAATTATTAAATCATCATGAATATAGTATTTCTTATATTTCAGAAAAATTGGGCTATTCAGAGGTCACTCATTTTACTCGAGCATTTAAACGTTGGACCAATCAGACTCCGAAACAATATCGAAATTTAAGAGAAGAACAAGAATAAAATTTTAATGAAGATATTGGTAATTTGGAAAATAACCTAGCTTCTAAACTCAGGAATCTGTAACCTCTAAAATTTCGCTGATTCTTAAATTAAAGTGCGAAGATAGGTCTTGATGCAAAGCCACATCAAAACTAGTAGAAATATTTTTTATCATGGCGTGTATCACTAATATGATTTTTTTATTAATTATATAATTATCAATGGTTTGTTTGTTTCGGTGGTGGATATGCCTATCAAGATTTAAAGTCCTATAAACTCGAATCGCTTTATATGACTTAAAAAAGCCCTAAATTATAATGATTTAGGACTTTTTTATTGGTTTATATAAAAGTTAGGGATTAGACAAATTTTTGTATTGAAAAGAGAAATCTATTTTTAATCCTATAAAATATAAATGCACAGAATAAATAAATGATTTGCGTTTATATCTTTATTGGGGAAGCTATGAAATTTATTTATATTGCATGAGAAAAACTCATAGATTGAATACTTTTACTCACTTTTTATTAAATTATATTTATGAGATTTTAGGGCTTTCCTGAGAAATGGATCATAATTGAAGAAATTCAAGCCATTTATGACGAGAATATCTGGTTTATTCGCTATTAGTATGTTCAAAAGACAATTTTCGTAGTAAATAGCTGGATAAAAGAACTCGAGTTGGAAAAGAGTTTTTAGGAAATGGGACAAATTAGGAGTGTCCATGAAAATTAAGCCATTGCCGCCAATGAACAGCTTAATTGTATTCGAGGCAGCCGCACGCCACCTCAGTTTTACAAAAGCTGCAAATGAATTGAATGTTACTCAAGGCGCTATCAGTCGACAAATTCGACAGCTCGAAGAATACCTAGGTAAGGAATTATTCTTAAGAGCTAATCGAAATATTTCCCTAACTCCTACCGGACTCCAATACTATCAAACGATCTATAGTGCTTTATTAGACGTTGCTCAGGCTACTGCTGAAATCAAGAAATGGCAAGGAGAGCATCAAATAACTGTGGCTACGACCAATGCTATGGCTGCTCTTTGGTTACTACCGAAAGTGGCTGCTTTTCAACAGAATAATGAGGGCGTTGATTTAAGAATTTTAACGACAGACAATATTTCAGATTTGCACAAAATGGATTTCGATTTGGCATTATTTTATTGCCGTGTTCCTCCAGCAGGTATGAGAGTTACTACTTTATTTCCTGAAGAGGTTTTTCCTGTTTGTAGTCCAAATTATCTTGCTCAATTTAAAGAAGATAGTTCTCCAGAAGAGATTTTTGGAAAAGCCTTATTATACTTAGATGATGCTCAAAAGGATTGGATTACTTGGTCTGAGTGGTTTGAAGCAGTAAATTATCCTATTGTAAAACCAAAAAATAGGGTGAATATCAATAACTATCCAATGCTTTTACAGGCGGCAATTAATGGTCAGGGTGTGGCTTTAGCGTGGGGTTCACTCGTGGATGATTATTTACAAAGTGGAGCTTTAGTTAGACCGGTTGATACCGTTCTTCGTACTCAAGCAAATTTCAGTATGCTAGAACCAGCAGATAGGGGAGTGATCCCTTCTAGTGTTAAGCATTTCCGCAGTTGGCTGCTAGATCAGTTACCAGGACAAGTTGGGCAAAAGGGTTTGAATTAGGTATAAATTATTAATTTTAGAGAATGGAGGAAATGCCCATTCTCTAAAAGTCTTCTAGTCTGCTTTATTAGAATAAGCTTTAAAAAGATGATTTGAACCACGAGGTTGAAAGCGAAAGTATTGTGGAGCGATTGCAATAGTTTCATTTAACTCCGCAGCGGCATGCCAAGGCCATCTTGGATCATAGAGAATACCGCGAGCAATACCTATAGCATCGGCTTGCTGAGCTTGTAGGATTCTTTCAGCTTGTTGAGCATCAGTAATTAGTCCTACAGCAATAACAGGAACGTTAACTGCTTTTTTAATTTCATAGGCATGTGGTACTTGATATTCAGGAAATACTTCAATTTTCTGATCAATATGTAAACCACCTGTGCTTACATGAATATAAGCCACTCCTATTTTTTCTAGAGCTTTAGATAATTTAATACTCGATTCAAGGTCCCATCCTCCTTGTACCCAATCTGTAGCAGAAATTCTCACGCCTATCGGAAAGCCTTCTGGAATTACATTTTTTATAGCTTCAAACACTTCTAAAGTAAGTCGCATTCGGTTCTCAAAACTTCCTCCATATTCATCACAGCGCTGATTAGAAAGTGGTGATAAGAATTGGTGCAATAAATAACCGTGAGCAGCATGAAGCTCAATTAGCTCGAAACCAGCTTCTACCGATCGTTGTGCAGCCATAGCAAAATCGTTAATTAATTCTTTAATTTCATTTATAGAGAGTGCAAGAGGAGGATTCTCTGAATCTTGGAAGGGAATTTCACTTGGACCAAGTGTTTGCCAACCGTTAGATTCTTCAGGATGATATTGTCCTTTTTTATTTCCCCAAGGTGTATCGCAAGATGCTTTGCGTCCCGCATGGGCTAATTGAATTGCAAAGGGAGCAGGAGATATAGTTTTAATTTTAGATAACAAAGTTTTCATTTGTTTACAGTGTTTATCATTCCAAAGCCCTAAATCAGCATAGCTTATTCGGCCATCAGGTCTTATTGCTGTTGCTTCAATAATACATAATCCCGCGCCTGATAAAGCATAACTTGCCCATTGTTGCTCATGCCAAAAACTTAAATCTCCATCTTCAGAAGAATATTGGCACATAGGAGCAATAATAATTCGATTATCCAATTTTAGACGACCAAATTGAATTGGTTGAAATAAAAGTGACATACATATTTTCCATGTTTATGGGTATAAGGAGAGAGAATAGGGATGAGGTCATCCCTATTTTTAAATTTATAAAAATTAAAGTGATAGTAACCTTGATTCAAAAGGATAGAGTGTTAATACTTCAGGGCCATTTTCAGTAATTAGGACTTGATTTTCCAATTTAACACCTGGTCCACCAGCTTTATGTCCTACATAACTTTCTACACACATCACCATTCCTGGTTCTAATACGCCATCATAGCCATAGCTTTCCCAAGCTTCTTTAAAATAAATGCCAGGTGCTTCATCACATAAACCAACGCCGTGATATAGGAATGAATAATGGTTATACTCATTTGGATCGTATTGTAGAGCGTTATGGGTGAGTTCTTTATAGGTTGTGCCAACTTTCAATAATTCAGTATTAAATTGAATTTGGTCATATGCCATTTGATAAATATTTTTTTGTTCAGAAGTAGGAGCTTTGTCTCCGCATAACCAAGTACGTGAAGTGTCTACACAAACACCATAAGCACCAATCATATCCGTATCGAACCCGACCAGGTCACCATTTTGAATAACTCTACCACTACATTCTTGGTACCAAGGGTTACATCGTGGCCCTGATGAAAGTAAACGTGTTTCAATCCACTCCCCCCCACGCGCAATATTCTCAGCATGTAAATATGACCACAAACGTTGTTCTGAGACTCCAGGTTCAAGATGGTCATGCATAACTTTTATAGCTTTATCCGTTGCATGTACAGCACACCGCATAGCCTTGATTTCATCTTCACCCTTAATTGCACGGGCAAGTTCCATAATTTCTTCGCCATTAACAATGCTTAGACCAAAATGTTCTAACTCTTTAATTCCTTCATCATTACATTTATCAATAGCAATTTTTTTATTACCTTTACCGTATTGTAAAATTACATCATTAATTTCATGTGCCCATTTTTTTACTTGTTCATCAATACGATTCCCGGCACAGAAATAGAACCAAGATATACAAGGACGGACTTCAGTAATTACTTTTGAATGGTCAGCTAAGAAATCGCAGTGGTCAAACTCCCAAAGTACTACTTGTCCCTCTGCAGAAACATAGGTGTATCGACCAGCGTTATGTAATAACCATACTTGCATATTAGTTGTGCCTGTAGCATAGCGGATATTGATCGGGTCATATAACAATATTCCAGCTAATCCTTGTTGCTTCAGTAGAGCACATATACGGTCTAAACGATACTGATGCATTCGATCAAGGTTAGGAAGAGTGAGGCCTGCTTGCTGCCATTCAGATGTAGCTAAATCACCTGGTCCAATCTGATGCATATTTAAATGTTCAGGGTGACGATTACCAATACGATTTTCATGAGGTCGTTTATTTGTCATGCGATTTCCTTTTCTTTCTCAGTTTTTAAATAGATTTAATGGAAAATTTCTGACATTGATTTACCCTTAGTTTCAGGCATAAACAGATAGGTCACGACTGTTGTAATTAGGCATATTCCTGTGGCAAGCCATACAGCAAGGGATGCACCATGTTCTAAAATGAGTTGTGGCATCAAGAATACGCCAATGGCCGCACCAATACGTGAAAAGGCAGTGGCGAAACCTGTACCCATAGCACTGACTTCTGGGCGTAAAACTTCACTTGGAATCACAGAAAGAACACAGGCTGCCCCAGCACTGACAAAGGCATATACCAAGAAGCCAATAATAATCAGGTTTGAACTGTCATCTGAGAGGGCAATTACTAAAAGGGCAATGGTTGAAAGGACAAAAGGCATGATTGCGACATTACGGCGTGATATACGTTCTATTAATATAACGGCTGCAATTGTACCTAACACGGCAAAAGTATTTAGGAATAACCCTCCTAAAATACCATCATGCATTCCGAGTTTTTCTAAAATCATCGGAATAAATGTACCCAAGGCATAATAAGGAACAGCCATTCCAAAGTAATAGGTTGTTAATAAAATTGTGCCTTTAAGATTCTTGCCTTTAAATAAATCCAAAAAGTTAGTGTTTTGTCCGACATTATCATGACGTTGATTTAAAACGTCCTGATGATCTTCTTCAGAAAGATATTCTTTAGCAATTTTCGTTGCTTCTGTTTTACGCCCTTTGGACATTAACCAACGAGGTGATTCAGGCATTCCCAAACGTAAAATTAAAACGATTAAAGATGGAATGGCACTGAGTCCTAAAATAATATTCCAGTTTCCTATTTGTTCCTCAATCATAATATAGCTAATGGTATAAGAAGCTAAATAACCGACAAACCATGAAGTTTCGGTGAGTGCCAATAATTTACCCCGTATGCGCGCAGGGGCAAACTCAGCCAACATTGGCCAACCAACAGCATATTCTATACCAATCGCGACACCCATAAAGAGTCGGGCAATGAAGAGTGTGTAAGGGTCTGATGCAAAAACTTGAAGAACTGAGCAGATCAGAAAAATGAAAAGATCTAGTGTAAACATTGGTTTTCGACCAAAACGGTCTGCTAGATATCCACCAATTGGACTACCAAAAAATATACCGATGAGTGAGGCTGCCCCAATTAAACCTTGCCATGTAGTTGATAACTGTAAATCCGCTGTGATGGAGGGCATTAATGCGCCAATATAGCCTAGAACAAAACCGTCAATAAACATTCCGCCAGCCATGAGCCAAGCGAATTTGATAATAAAACGACGTGCTTTCTGACCTTGAATAGTCATTTGCGAATTAGTCATGGATACGTTCCCTATGTATCATTAATTTTGTATGTTCCTGATTTACTTAGAAGCACATTCCAATACTTCAGAAAAGTTCAGGTGGTGTCCAACTGATTTGCTATAGAGGTGCAAATAGCGAAATTTTTAGCTGTTGGATACGATTAATACAGGGTAGTTATGAGGAGGGAGCTTACTCAACCGATTTATTCTCACTAATGACTGAGTTTTTGTCATAGATTGATTTATTTTTAATGAGGCAAGATTAATTATTTATTAACTCAAATAATTAATAAAAATTTAGAAAAATGTAATAATGAAAATAGGGATTTAATCATCCCTATTTTTTTAAAACCAGATTTTAAGTTTCAGTTACATATTGATTATCTACTTCCGTTAAGCTTTTCTCTTTAGGTTTCTCAACTGGTTTTTGCTCAGTTTTACAAGAATCAGGACGAACATGTTCTGGCATCATGACCCAAGCTAATGGATCTTCCCTTAAGCTTTTAATCAGTGAAATACAGGTAATTCCTAAAAGAATTGATATCGGGAAACCAGCAATGACACAAGCCGTTTGAATAGCTGATAGTCCACCAGTTAATAGTAGCCCTCCGCCTATCAATGGAATGATTATGCTCCAGATTAACCTGATAGCTACAGATGGATTGGTAGCACCATTGGAATCCAAAAAGCAGAGTACAAGTGTGCCTGAGTTAACTAGCGTAATGACGTGAATAGCTAGTAATAGACAGAGCAGAGCACTCAAGAATACTTTTGTGTTATGACTAGAAGCAAGATGATCAAAAAATACAAACACAGCTCGTGCTGGTTCCTTTTTAGTTGCTTCTGCAATAGTCATTTCATGAGCGGGTGCTACTGGAGGAGGGGTTATATGAGAAGTGGTCACAACAACTTCTTGAGCAGCTGGTTGATGATTTGCTTTTTCAATTTTAAGTGCAGCTCCACCAAATGCAGCAATCCACAGGAAGGTCAAAAGTGTGGGGGCTGCAAGTGAACCTAGAATGACTTCACGAATCGTGCGGCCACGAGAAATACGTGCAATGAAAAGACCAACAAAAGGTGCCCAAGTCATCCACCAAGGCCAATAGTATGCAGTCCACCAATTTTGCCAACCTGAATCTTTTTGTGCATCACTCCATAAACTCATACCTACAATGTTTTGTAAATAATCACCTATTCCTTCAAAGAAGGTATTTAAAATATAGTGAGTTGAGCCAATGAAAATAATGATAAAGACCAATAAATAAGAAATGATCATATTGCCTTCAGCAATGATCTTGAATCCTTTACTAATTGCCGATAACAAAGAAATGGTAGCTAAGGCGCAAAGAATGACTACCAGTACGAGCTGAATTTTGACATCTACACTAATGCCAAATGTATGGTTAAGTCCGGTATTTAATTCAAGTATTCCCATACTTAGTGATTGTGAAATACCGAAAGCAGTAATTACGATGGTTATGATGTCGACGATATTACCTACCGGTCCATAAATTTTATTACCTATTAAAGGATATAAAATTGAGCGCATGGCAAAAGGTAAGTTTTTACGATAAGCAAAATATCCTAAAGCGACTGCAACTAAACAGAATAAGCCCCATGGATGTAATCCCCAATGAAAGAATGTCAGTTGCATCGCCATCCGGGCAGATTCATCTGAAAGTCCTTTGGTAAACGGATTACTTGCATAGTGGCTGATTGGTTCTGCTACTGACCAAAACATTAGGCCAATACCCATCCCACATGAAAAGAGCATGCAGATCCAAGCAATATTACTATACTCGGGTTTTTCGTCATCCTTTCCTAAACGGATATGGCCATAACGGCTCATACATAAATAGATGATAAATCCTAATAAGAAAGTTGCTAAAAGAAGAAGATACCATTTTGCATTTTGTAATAAGGTATTTGATATCAGCTGAAAATATTCACCTGCCTGTTTTTCCTTAAAAATGCAAAAAGCGATAAAAATGAAGAGTAATAACTTCGAGACAATAGTAACAGTCGGATTAAGCCCTTTCATGACTCCTGTTGTTGTACGCATAACTACTCCTTGGATGCGTTTCCAACAGCTAAAAAAACGATTAGCTGCTTAATACTAATATTACAGGGTAGTGAGGTGGGAGAAGATAGCTCAACTGATTTATTCTCACTGACTAGTGAGTTTTAGTCATAGATAACAATTATTTTTATAAAAATCGTAGTGGCTAAATCCGCTTATTTACGCATGAGAAAAACTCATATATGCCTAGCTAAAAAGTCGTTTGTCGGACGAATCGATATTTAACACAATCTGTAAAGAAATAGCAGAGTGTGCAAATCATCTCAACGCAGGGAGTTCTGCGTTAGTTTTAAATATATGGAGATCATCAGATGAATAGTCGAGTTAGCCAGCAATTAATTACGGTTCAGCAAGTCGATAACGTTTTGAATCCTATTACTGAATCAAATGGTATGCCAAATTTAGCATATACCAGTAACGAATATTTTAATTTTGAACGTGACAATATTTTAAGCAAAACATGGGTGTGCGTAGGTTTTGCATCAGATTTGCCTAAAAAGAGCTATGTGAAGCCTGTTAATTTCATGGGTATGCCTTTGGTAATGATGCGCAACCGAGAAGGGGAACTTCATGTTTTCCATAACGTTTGTAGCCATCGCGGTATGATTTTAGTGCAAGAAGAAGGCACTATTGAGGGTGTGATTCGTTGCCAATACCACTCTTGGAGTTATGACCTAAACGGTAACTTAAAAGGTACTCCACATGTTGGCGGAATTAACCAACATAAAGATGAACGCTTTAAATGTGAAAAACATGGTTTAAAAGCTCTCCGTTCAGCAATCTGGATGGATATGGTTTTCGTCAATATATCTGGTGATGCACCAACTTTTGAAGAGCATATTGCACCACTAGTTGAACGTTGGAAGCCTTTCTTGGGTGAAAACGGTTTAGAGCTTATTCGTAGCAGTAAAGTAGGTTCAACTTTTGAGTTACCTGTAAAAAGTAACTGGAAACTTACAGTTGAAAACTATTGCGAAGCTTATCACTTACCATGGGTACACCCAGCATTAAATACGTATTCAAAACTTGAAGATCATTACAACATTATGTTCGAAGATCGATTTGCTGGTCAGGGCAGTTATAAATATAACTTGTCAGCTACAGCGGGTACGCATTTACCAAAATTCCCAAGTTGGCCAGAAGATCAATTGCGTCATGCAGAATATGTCGCTGTATTCCCGAACGTATTGTTAGGTATTCAAGCTGATCACGCATTTGCAATGATGATTGATCCAATTGCTCCAGAACAAACAATTGAAAAATTACGCCTGTATTACGTTGGTGATGAGTCACTAGACCCTAAATATGATGCATGCCGTGAAGCAACTTTAGAATCATGGAAAGTTGTATTTGCTGAAGATGTGTTTGCAGTAGAAACCATGCAAAAAGGTCGTCATTCACCTGGTTTTGGTGGCGGAGTTTTCTCTCCAGAGATGGATTTACCAACTCACTTCTTCCAAAAATGGTTGGCGACTCAAGCTAAAAAAGCTTTGGAGGCATAAAATGCAACATTACCTCAACTACGTTGATGGCCAATGGCGAGATGCTTCTCGCCAATTGGAAGTTATCAATCCAGCAACTGACAAAGCTTTTGCAACAGTGGCTCGTGCAAGTATTGAAGATGCAGATGCTGCAATGGCTGCAGCACGTCGATGTGTGAATAGCGGAGCTTTAACAGATGTGCGTCCTGCGAAGCGCACCGCATGGATGTTAAAAGCTGCAGAAGCGATTCGTGAAGTTGCTGAAGAGGGTGCATTAATCCTATGTCGTGAAAATGGCAAAAATATTGATACTGCACGTGAAGAGTTCGATGAAGCCGCTCGCTATTTTGAATACTACGCAGGTATGGCAGATAAAGTTGAAGGTATCTCGGTACCTTTAGGTAAAGATTATGTCGACTTCACCTCATATATTCCAATGGGTGTATCGGTTCAAATCGTACCTTGGAACTTTCCTGTTTCGATCTGTGCACGTTCATTAGCACCTGCTTTAGCGGCTGGTAATGCGGTTGTAATTAAGTCACCTGAAGTTTCACCTTTAGGAATGGTTTTACTCATCAAAGCTATTGAGAAAGCTGGTTTTCCCCAAGGTGCAGTGAACTTACTTTGTGGTAAAGGTTCAGAAGTTGGTACTCATCTGGTTAAACATCAAGATACGAATCAAATCGTATTTACCGGTTCAGTACCAACAGGCCAACGCATTTTGAAAGATGCGGCTGAACGTGCAACACCTTCAGTTATGGAGTTAGGTGGTAAGTCAGCTGCAATTGCTTTTGCTGATGTTGATCTTGAGCAATTACTGCGTAGCGTTAAAGTAGGAATTTTCTATAACTCTGGCCAAGTTTGCTCAGCGATGTCTCGCTTATTAGTGCACCGCAGCCGCTATGAAGAAGTTAAAGCAGCTGTTGTGAATCTTGCTGAGAGCCTAACTGTAGGTATTGGCGAAAGTAATGCCGAACTTACTCCAGTTGTATCTAAAGATCAGCAACAACAAATTCTTGCCATGATTGATAAGGCACGTGAAGAAGGTGCCAATGTTTTAACAGGCGGGAAAGCAGCAGATTTAGAAGGTTACTTTGTACTACCTACTATTATCGAAGCAACAGCCGATATGTCTATTGCTCAAGAAGAAGTTTTTGGACCTGTAATGGTGATCATGCCATTCGATGACGAAGACCAGGCCGTTGCAATCGCAAATGGTACGGACTTTGGACTTGTTGCAGGTGTATTTGGTGAAAATCTGAATCAAACACTTCGAGTAGCAAACCGACTTATTGCTGGCCAAGTCTTTATTAACGAATGGTTTGCTGGTGGTATTGAAACACCATTTGGTGGTGTGGGCTTATCTGGTTTTGGTCGCGAAAAAGGGCAGGAAGCCATCTACAGTTATGTTCAAACTCGTAATATCGGTATCCGTTTGAAACATAGCGTGTAATTTGTAAGAAATAAGGGAAATAGACAAGATGAGAAAGTGGTTATGTATTGTCTGTGGCTGGATCTATGATGAAGCTAAAGGCTGGCCTGATGATGGGATAGCACCAGGGACAAAATGGGAAGACATCCCAGATGACTGGATGTGTCCAGAATGTCAGGTTGGTAAATCCGATTTTGAAATGCTCGATATCACCGATATTGAAGAAGATGAAATCCCTCAAGTAGCAGCCGCTGCAGTTATTGAACCAGTTGTGATTATTGGTAGTGGTCATGCTGGCTATCATGTAGCTTCGAATTTACGTGCACAATCTCCAGACTTGTCTATTACCGTATTTACTGCTGATGATGGCGCTTTATATAGCAAACCAGCTTTATCTAATGCACTAGCATTAGGTAAAGACGGAGATAGTCTAGTTCGTGAATCTGCTCTTAGTTGGGAGCAACGTTTAAATATACGTGTTTATCCACACACGAAAGTGACTCATATTGACCGCGCCAATAAAAAGCTTCAAACCACTATTGGTGATTGCCCTTATGGAAAATTGGTGATAGCCACTGGTGCCACGCCAATTGTTATACCTATTGAAGGTGATTCGTCTGCAACATTAAGCGTAAATGATTTAGCAGATTACCGTCGTTTCCGTCAGCAATTGGCAGATAAAAAACATGTCACCATTCTTGGTGATGGTCTCATCGGCTGTGAATTTGCTAATGATTTAGCTGCACATGGGATTAAAGTTACTGTCGTCGGACTTGGTAAATGGGCAATGGAACGTCTTATTCCAGAACCTTTAGGCCATGCTCTACAAAAGGCGCTTAGCCAGTTAGGAGTAGAGTGGAAATTACAAAATAGTATCCGCTCTATTCAATCTGCAAATGGTTGTTATCAATTAACACTAAAAGATGGCCAAATAATTGAAACTGATTTGGTATTAAGTGCAGTAGGTTTAAGACCAAATATTGCTCTTGCTCAAGAAGCAGGTCTAGAGACAGCACGTGGTATCTGTACTGGTCTGGATCATCGTAGTAGTGATCCTTCAATTTTTGCTTTAGGTGACTGTGCAGAAGTGAACGGACAATGGGCACCATATATCAATCCAATCACTCAAGCACTACCTGCTTTAGTTAATAATCTTTTAGGTCAATCAACTGACGCAGATCTGAAAGCGACCCCAGTTTTAGTAAAAACCCCAATTTTGCCACTTTCTGTATTGCCAGCAATGGGAACAGGTGAGTGGAGAGTGGAAGAGCACGATGGGGAGTTGGCGGCTGGTTTTTACAATGAGCAAGATAAATTAATAGGCTTTGCCTTACTCGGTCGTCAATTACAACACCATCGTACTGAATGGCTTGAGAAATTAAATTCGTGCCCATCCACAGTTTAAGTTAAAGGAATAACAAAATGATTGCTTTACCAAATGATGATAATACTTGTGGGTGGTATGCAGCATTGCCTCCAGCCGGTCCTGCTAAAAAGTTAATAGGTCTACAAAAAGCTGACTATGCCATTATTGGAGCAGGCTTTGCAGGATTGGCAGCAGCTCGAAGATTAGCTGAACTCAAACCGCATGCCCGTATTATTCTAGTTGATGCACAACGTGTAGCTGAAGGTGCTTCTGGTCGTAACTCAGGGTTTGTAATTGATTTACCACATAAGTTTGCATTATCGCATCCTGACCCTTCTCATAAGCAAAAGTTATTAAGTCTGAATCGTTCAGCAATTGCTCAATTACAAGGCCTAGTAGAGCGCTATAACATTGATTGCCAATGGTCTGCAGCTGGTAAATATCAAGGTGCTGTAGGTGAGCGTGGTGAAGCACATCTCAATCATTTTGAGCATCTAATGAAAGATTTAGGTGAACCATATCGTTGGGTTGAAAAAGCAGAACTTAAAAAAGTTTTAGGGACAGATTTTTATAGTCGTGCGATTTTTACTCCTGGTTCATATTTGATGCAACCAGCAGCTTTAGTGCGCGGTATGGGTGACCACTTACCAGACAATGTGGAGTTATTAGAGCAATCACCAATTCGTAGTTTGCAAAAAAGTAATAACCAATGGCTATTACAGGGTGACCATGGGTCAATCACAACACCGAAAGTATTGCTGGCAACTAGTATTTTTACTCGTGAATTTGGTTATTTGAAGAACCGTTTATTACCAGTTATGACCTTTGCGAGCTGGACGCGTCCATTAACTGACCAAGAGATGAAAGTTTATCAGGGTGAGTTAGATTGGGGGCTTACTCCAGCTGATCATGCTGGGACAACGTTAAGAATGACAGCTGATCGCCGTATTCTAATCCGTAACACTTATAAGCATGTCCCAAAATACGGTGCAAATGTAAGTGATGATAATCGTCGTTGGATACAAGAAGATCATCGCAAGGCATTTTTAGCTCGTTATCCGAATTTAGCTAATGTTCCATTTACCCATACATGGGGTGGTGTTTATGCGATTTCTCGTAATTTCACTAACTTCTTTGGGGAGTTAGAAGACGGCGTTTATGCGAGTGCTTGCGACAATGGTGTAGGAGCAGCATGGGGCACAATTTCAGGAACGTTATTGGCTGATCTCGTTGTTGGCTCAGATTCCCAAGCTTTAAAAGATATTCAGTATGTAACTGGTATGCCTAGTTTAAATCCACCAGAACCGTTCTTAGGTTTAGGTGTTAGAACACGTATCAGATTTGAAAAATGGCGCAGTCGTAGTGAATTGTAAGCGGGAGAAATAGATGAAAGAAGTAAAGTTAGTTGATAGCGCTCAACTTAATTTCAATTTACGTGGCGAAACACCAGATGGTACGGCTTATGTTGCAAGAGCATTAGGAGCTGATGTTTCCCCAAATATGGGTATTGGTTTTGCACGTTGGGAAGGGGCAGAGGTAAGTTGGAAATTACTTTATGACGAAGTCATTTTTGTAATTGAAGGCTGTTTTGAGCTTACTGCTAACGGTCAAAAATATGAAGTTCGTCCAGGACAAATGTTGTGGATTCCTGAAGGAACCGAGCTAATTTATGGTGGACATGCGGTATTTGGTTACGTAGTACATCCAGGTAACTGGAAAGAGCTGCACGGAATTGCATAAAAGAAACGACCCATATTGTTCAGGAAAAAATAATGTGGGTCGTTTTTATTCTTATGAGAACGTAGCTTTGAATTAGGGCTAATACAAATTAACGAAAATTTTAAATTTCAGGAGCTTCTCCTGAACAGGGAAGTGTTGTCTGAAAAAAATAAGCAGAGGACAGGAAAGGTTTTCTGCAAATCTTCATTTAAACAAGGATTTGTAAATGAGCAAGGTCTATTTAACACTTGGATTTGGGTTAATTTCAGTTGGAATGGCGTTACCTGCTTTTGCCGGAGTAACTTTTGGAGATCCTAAAAGTGATACGGGTGCTTTAACAATTTCAGGTGCTTTACGTGGGAATTATCAAGATAAGGATTACGGCGAGTCTGCATCAGATCAGAAAATAAAATTTGATGCAGCTATTTTAAGGCTAGGTTATGAGTCACCCGACTGGTTTGGAAAAGTCGAATATCGTTGTTATCAATACGATAAATTCTGTGATTTCTCGACTTTAGTTTATGGCTATGCTGGCTACCATTTAAACGCGACAGATCATATTACTGTAGGTGTGCAACCCATTCCTTTCGGTCCAGGTCGTTTTTGGGATAGCAGCTTTTATGCTGGTATTAACAACACAATGGGTTTGCAAGATGCTTCCAATTTAGGTGCGAACTATCACTTTGAATTACCGTCTGCTACTAAAGTAGATTTGGCTTATTTTGCAACTGATGGTGGTAACTACCACGGAAGTAGTAAAGACTCAGCACGTTATACGGCTAATGTTGTTACCTCATCTGATCAACTCAAAACAAACCTGAATGAAAAAAACATGTGGATGGCACGTGTCGATCAAGATCTTAAGTTTTTAAGTACAGATGATCTCAAAGTATCGGTGGGGGGAAGTTATTGGTATTCAGACATTGAGAATAAAAAAACTTCTGTTGATGGAAATCGAAACACTTGGGCTCTATTTAACCGTATTAACTATAAAAATCTGAATGTCGTGCTTACTGGAGGGCGACAATCGATTAGTAATAAAGATGCATTAAGTCCAGCTAGCTCAACTTTCGGTTCTTTTGATGGCGAATATGACATTGCGAACAAAGGATATTTCTATACTGTTGATACGAGCTATGTTTTTAAGAATGTTAAAGATTCGCTCAATGTTACGCCGTATGTTGTTTTTAGTGGTTTTAACAAGAAAGAAAATGGATTTGATGACTCTCAGCGCAACATTGTTGGAGTGGCGTGGGACTATAAAAATATTTCTTTATATACCGAATATGTGATGAGTAAAAACGATCCGTTTGTTGGCGGCAATGGTAGTTCTCTTGCAGCAGGTGATGATGGGAAGTGGAACAAACTCCTCAATCTAATGTTGATTTATAGCTTCTAAAAGTTTGTACAGGTTTTTCATTTATCAATTTTCAGGAAGTTTAAAAGCTTCCTGAAGTCGTTTAGGAATAATAAAAATGTCTTCACCATTTATTAGTACATTTATTTTATTTTTCTCATTACTTAATCCATTCCTCATGAGTATCTATATGATTGGGCTAATCCGTCATACAGAAACCAGAGTATTTAATAAGGCTTTGATTCAAGGAAGCCTCATTGCATATGTGGTATTTCTTTTATTTGCATGGGGTGGTGAAGCAATTTTTAATAGGTACTTAAATGTAAGGTTTGAATCATTTCTAATTTTTGGTGGCCTGATTTTTCTGGTGATTGGATATCGGTATGTATTTCAGGGTGCCGATACTATTGGAGAAATGCGAGGAGCACCTGAACATTTGGCTGGCACAGTAGCTATGCCATTTATGATTGGTCCTGGAACAATTAGTGCAGCTGTAGTTACAGGCATGAGTATGTCTCTTTTAGAGGCGGCTATAGTGATCGCCTTAGTACTATTTGTGAGCTGTAGTGTTTTGATAGCAATGAAATTTTCTCATGATCACTTACGTTATAGCCATGCCAAATATATTGATCGTTATTTTGATATTGTAGGGAGGTTAGCTGCTTTATTAATTGGAACAATCGCAGTCGACATGATTGTAAATGGTGTTACACGTTTGATTGATAAAGTTTGATAAGCGTAAACGTCACAGCCATATACGATGGCTGTGACTAAGAAATTAGGAAGCTAATTTCGCTTGGTTATGTTGAACATGGTTTTTTCGAATTGAGTACCAGCAGATTAACGATCCTAAAGTAACCGTTAATGCACCGTACCAAAAATTGATTGTTAAATTGGAGTTCAAAACAAAAGCTGAGAATGCCGATGAGAAAATTGGAGAAAAATAAGAAAGCATAATTAAAACGGGCATGTTCCCTTTGATAATACCAATATTCCAAGCTAGATAACCCATAGAGAAAAAAACAGCATTAATTAAGACGAATATATAGCCATTAATACCTTGAACATGGGGTAGGTGGAATCCTTGAGTAGAGATAGTAAGAATCCATAAAGCTATAGCAGTTAAGATAAAATAAAGTGATACAGCATTAGTTCCATTGCTTTGCTTTTTGGTATAAATACAATAAACGGCCCAAAGAATAGCAGCTAAAAAAATGAGCAAGTAACTAATCGGATTTTTTGAAAAGTTATCAATAAAGTTTAGATTTGGATGATAGTTGATTACAACTATCCCTGCAAAACTTACGATTACTCCTAATATAGTTAATAAGTTTACTTTTTCTTCTTTTAATACTGCCAACATAATAATAATTAAAGTCGGCCACATATTAAAAATAATATTCATTTCAATCGATTTTTCTGATGAATTTGCTAGAGTAATTGAAAAGGCAAAGCACAGTTCAAAAACGACAAAAAGCAAGCTAGATAAAATAAGAAATTTTTTTGAAACCTTTTTTAAATCGGGCAGACCATATGTTAAGAATAAAATAATAGCACTGATGGTATATACATAAGTCACTGTATAGATAGGACCAAAACTTTCTGTAGAAAGCCTAAGTAAGCCAACTAAAGTGGACCAAAGTAATAAAGCTGAAACACCGATTAAAGTTGAGATTTGGCGGCTCATACGATAGACCCGATTAAAAAATTAATCATAATTTTTAAATAGGTATTTTAATAGTTAGTCGAGCACGATAAATAATCATGAGTTAATGACTTTTTATCATCATTGAAAATAAATAATGAAAATATTTAAAATAAATTTTTATAAAATAATTATTATTTTTACTTTCTTTTAAGTGTAATGAGCATTACACCAAAAATATTAAGAAAACACCCTAGCCACTGGATTGTATTTAAATGCTCGTTTAAAAGAAAGACTGAAAAAATAATAGTAACAATTGGGCTAATAGATGAAATAATAGCTGATTGTGTTGCACCTACATACTCTATACTCAATATTAATAAGAGTGTGGGTAGAACTGTAACAAATAAACCTAAACAGATTCCGTACCAAATAACTTGTACAGGTAAAGAGCTAAGTAGTTGTACAGGATGACTGGTTACCATTAGAAAATGTATAAGTGTGCCAATACAAGCTGCAGATAAAGATAGTCCCGTTAAGTTCCATGAACCAAATTTTTTAATTAATGGTGGGGTAAGTAAGAGGTAGCAAGCAAAAGCAACTGCACTAGCAAATACTAAGCTTGCTCCAAACCAGAAGTTATGTTGATCCGGAAGCGTTTTTTGCTCTTGTAGCATAACAATGACTGTACCACCGTAACTTAAGACAAGTGCAAATATCGTTTTTGAACTTAATTTTTGCTTGAGGATAAAACTAGACGCTAAAACGGTCATAGTTGGGTATAAGAATAAAATAATTCGCTCTAGTGACGCGGTAATAAACATGAGTCCATAGAAATCGAGCCAACTAGAAATGTAATAACCTAACAAGCCAACAGAAAGTAGATATAGAAAATCTATTAGCTTGATATTCCGATTTTGATGGCGACAAAACCAACAGATAAGTAAAAAGAAGGGTAGAGCAATTCCCATACGGATAGCCATTAGGGTAATGGCATCTAATGATGGAGTAAGGCTATATGCCTGTTTAATGAAAATAGCTTTACTGCTAAAAAGAAATGCAGAGATAAATGCAAACAAGGCACCAATTTGAATTAAAGAAATATTGAGCTTCATGGAACCTTGCTGCATGAATAAAGAGAATTTTTGGAGATGATTTAAGCTTCTGAATTTTCTTTAGAAGCTGAAATTTTATAGTAAGCAACATCGTATTCGGCTTTCTTGTAAGCCTCATAAGAAGCTTTGCTGATAATTACTGCAGATTCCCTGCCTCTGCGAGTAATTTCTACAGGATGACCAGCAACAGCTTGATCCATAATCATGGTAAGTTGTGCTCTAGCATTTGAATAATTCCACTGTTTCATCTGTATTCTCCCTGACTAAAACATGCTCAAGATAGGTGAAATGTACGGTTCGCTTCAATGGATATATTTTCAAGATATGATGAGTTTTAATCATATATTCAGGCGATTTCTGCTCTTGATGAGCAATTTAAAATAAAGACTCAAAGCAAAATACTCTCTTTTTTAAGAGAAAGTATTTTGCTTTTTATTCAGAAAGTTTGAGTTAATGAAAAATTTCACTCATTGATTTACCCTTGGTTTCAGGCATAAATAGGTAGGTAATTACTGTTGCTATTAAGCACACCCCAGCAGCGATCCAAACTGCTAATGCTGCTCCATGTGCTGCAACAAACATAGGCATCAAAAACACACCTATAGCAGCGCCTATACGGGACATTGCTGCTGCAAAACCTGTACCTGAACAACTTATTTCTGGGCGTAACACTTCTCCGGGGAGAACTGAAATCATCCCTGCAGTAATAGCATTAGCAAATGCGAAAACTAAGAAACCAATCAGAATCCATGTGGGATGATTTGCTGCTAAAGCCACAACGACTAACGCAATAGTACACACAAGGATTGGAAGAATTGCCATTTTACGGCGCGACACTCTTTCAATTAACAATACAGCTGCAAGTGTTCCAAATACAGCAAATGTGTTGAGGAACAATCCTCCTTTAATACCATCTTGCAAACCTAATTTTTCTAAAATCATTGGAATAAATACACCAATTGCGAAATAAGGTGCAGAAGTACCAATAAAATATATAGAAACTAAAGTGGTGCCTTTGATATTTTTACTTTTAAACAAATCAAAGAAGCTTGTCTTATGTCCAACGTTGGCATGCTTCTGATTTAAAATATCGTTCTTATCTTCTTCAGTAAAATACTTATGTGCAATTCTAGAAGCTTCTTCTTTACGGCCTTTACTCATGAGCCAGCGAGGAGATTCTGGAATACCACTACGCATTAATAAAACGATTAAAGAGGGAATTGCACTGATTCCTAGAATCACATTCCAACTTGCAATGTGATTCTCAATCATAATAAAACTTAGGGTATACGAGACAAGATATCCAATAAACCAAGAGGTTTCAGTCAAAATCAATAATTTACCTCTTAGGCGAGCTGGAGCAAATTCTGCAAGCATCGGCCAACCTACTGCATATTCAATTCCAATCGCCACTCCCATTAACAGACGAGCTATAAAAAGTGTGTAGGGATCAGATGCAAAGAATTGTCCAATTGAGCATATGAAGAAGATAAAAAGATCGATCATGAATAGTGGTTTACGACCAAAGCGATCTGAAAAATATCCACCAATTGGAGCGCCAAAGAAAATTCCAATGAGTGAGGCGGCTCCAATTAAGCCTTGCCATGTAGTTGATAAATGCAAATCGGCTGTAATAGAGGGCATTAATGCACCTAAATAACCTAAAACAAATCCATCAATAAACATCCCGCCTGCCATGAGCCAAGCGAGTTTTGTCATAAAGCGACGTGCTATTTGATCTTGGGAAATTAACTGAGGTGGGGAAACCACTTGTTGTTGATTCATGATACGCTCCTTGTGTTTCTTCCTTTTTTGTACATATGTACTTGCTTTAGTTTTTATGGGCGATTGAGGAGTACTTTTGAATAAAGTGGCTCCTCATACTTCATCCTTTTCGCGCCATCTTTGTTAGTCCTTGAGCGTCATTTTTCTATTGAGTAGGTATATTTAAGACAATAGAAGGGAATAACACTCATTAAAAATGAATGTCTAGATAACTTTGAAGTCTTAAAATTTGGCTTAAAACGTACACAGGAATGACTGTTTTAATTTTTAAAAACAGTCATAAATGTATAGTTTCTTGAGCTTGCCTTATTTAAATGAAAATCCTGTTTAGTCACCCCAAACAGCGACTGGTGAACCCAATAAATCTTCATCAACAGTAATACCAAGACCAGGTTTGTTAGGGACCATCACACCGCCATCAACAATCGGTGCATCAAATTCTGCTGTGTGTATGCTTACCATCCCTCTTGTATCTAAAAGACATCGTAGATTTCTCTCAGGAATAGTTGCTCCAAGATGAGCAATTGCTGCAAATGGAATATCTGAACCTACAGTTTCTTGAACACTTAGAGAAAGACCAGCTGCAAGACCAATATCACGATGTCGGCGTGAATGAGTTAATCCCCCAGCTTTGGAGATTTTTAAACCTACTCCATCAATGAGATCTTCAGTAATTGCATGGATTAAATCTTCATCTTGCTGGATCAGTTCATCAAGAGAGAAAGGGATATCACAACGTTGACGTAATGATTTGGTTTCACGCCATGTTTTACATGGTGCTTCTAAAACAAAGTCGAGACCTTTCGGGAGTAAACGGAAAATTCTTAATGCCATTTCTGGTGTAAGGCCACCATTCGCATCCACAATAAAAAACTCACCTGGTTTTTGATCAGCCAAACTTGCTTTAATACGTTCAGCATCTAGGACTGGCCCACCTTCGCTATCGACTGCACCAATTTTCACTGAATGGCCTAAATAACCCAGTTCACGATGTTTAGCCACATTTTCACGCATTGCATCAGGGGTGTCGGCATGAATAGAAGAAATTACAGGTAGTCTACGACCAGTTGAACCACCTAATAATTCGCATACTGGTAAATTTACCGATTTACCAAATAGGTCCCAACACGCCAAATCAAGTGCTGATTTGGCATGGTTATGCCCAACAAGAGCATTATCCATGGTTTCATTAATACGATCGACTTGACGTGGATCTTTACCTAATAAATGAGGAGCAATTTCAGCAATACCGGCACGTGCACCTAATGCGTGAGATGCAATATATGTTGAACCGAAAGGGGTACTTTCTCCCCAGCCTTCTAAACCATTATCAGCAATAATTTTTACGATGGAAGCATCGAAGCTACGATATTCACGGCCACCCGAAAGATGATATACACCACCAGAGTAAGGTAGATCGATTTGATAGAGCTCAATACGCTTAATTTTCATGAATATATCCTTGTCTTTAAGACTATTTATTCTTGGTGTTACTGATGACTTCCTTATTGATTAGAAAGAAGCATAAGTAACACCATTCACTTAAATCTGATCTATGCCTCAACTGATGGAACAGTCAAAACGAGCTTGCCCAGATGTTTCTTGCTCAGAAACTCTTCTTGAGCTTTAGCGATTTCATTGAGGGGATAAGTCTTAGCCACTAAAGGACGAATTTCATTTTTCTCGATATATGAAATGAGGTTGGTAAACACTTCATCTTCTTGGAATGTACAGCCCATTAAAGTCAAATCATTCAAATACACTGTACGTAGATCGATCTGCGAAATAGGACCAGCGATTGCCCCAGCATTTGCATAGCGCCCACCATTACGTAAGACTTCTAATAAAGAAGGCCATTGTGGTCCACCAATTAAATCAATGACTACATCAATTGATTCTTTACCTAACTCTTTAACTAAGTCAGCATTACGGTCAATTACACGATCTGCACCACAAGCTAATACTTCATCAGCTTTAGATAATGAGCAAAGAGCAATAACTTGAGCACCACGGCGTTTTGCAAGTTGTACTGCTGCAGAACCTACACCACCAGATGCACCTGTAATTAATACAGTTTCTGCACCTAATCCAATTCGGTGTAGCATATTTTCAGCTGTTGAATAAGAGCAGGGAATAGAAGCTAATTCTTCATCTGTCCAATCTGAATTGATTTTGTAAGCTTCGGCAGATTTAACTGTAGCAAATTGAGCAAAACCGCCGTTACATTCACTACCGAAAGTCCAGCACTCATAAGGACGATAATCAACGTAAGCACGTAACATAGTGCGGACAATGACTCGTTCACCAATACGAGATGGATCTACATTTTTACCGACTGCAACGATTTTTCCGCAGCAATCCGCACCTTGAATAAATGGGAATTTAAGAGGTGTACCTGACCAAGATGCATCATCATCGCTAATACTTTCAAGACCATTAGCACCACCTGTATTTGTAGCTTGTTCATTTGTCTTCGAGTACCAACCAATACGAGTATTAATATCTGTATTGTTTACACCAGCTGCAGAAACTTGAATTAAAACTTCATCATCTGCTGGGGTAGGAACTGTTACATCAGTACGATATTCAAGCTGGTCAAGACCACCGTGTCCCTTTAATAGCACAGCATGCATTTTAGTAGGCAGTACCATATGTTTCTCCTAGTGAAGTAGTGGGTGGGTTGTAGGTTGTAATAATTGATGGGCTAACTTACTGGCTCTTTGAATTGCTGCTTTACCACCGATTACAGGAGCTAAGGCAACGGCACCTTCAATGATGAGCATCAAACTTTCAGCTCTATCTTTAAAATGATCAGATGAAGTTTTAGCAAATTGGCCCATTAAAAAATCTAGTGTGCGTTGTTTATGAATAAGCACGGTCTGCACTATTTCAGTCTCTTTATGACGATACTCAGCTAGAGCACGTAAAAATAAACATCCTCTGTCACTTTCTTCTGTGAACCAGTTTTCCAACTCATTAAAAACGGCTACCCAATTTGGAATAGAGTTTTCTTTATTCTCAATGCATTGCTGTAGCTTTCTAAAAAAGCGTAATTCTCTTTCCTCAAGGACTTTTAAAATCAATTTTTCCTTTGAGTGAAAGTGTCGATAAAGAGTTCGTGGAGTTACCTCAGCTTCACGAACAATCTGATCAATTCCAGTTGCATGAAAGCCTTGATAGTCAAAAAGTCTCTCGGCAGTATTGAGAATGTCTTGGGCTTTGCTCATATAGAAAGGAGGTATAGTGAACGTTATATTTAAATTAGGTGGTGGTTAGCTTATTTTCAAAGGATTAATTTGCATGAATGCATGAGAAAAAGTCATGGGTTAATATTGAGTTAAATTTAAATTAATGAAAATTAAATAAATAATAAGGATGTATGTTTTATATTTAAGGTACTTGTATAATAATTCTAAAATGTAGATTAATGAAAAACAAACATTGTTTGGCTGACTTTTGTGTTTTTTATATTTTATAATTATAAATATGGAATATATGAAGTTCTTGCATATATTTTTTTCAATCTTTTTATAGTGCGGCTTATTTATGTCAAATATGGAAATTCCCTTTAGTTCATCAATGATTATCCATACTTCAAGATATCTTTTTGATCAACATGGATTTCATAATGTTGGAGTAGACCGTATCTCTAAAGAGTCAAATGTTAGCAAGATGACTTTTTATAAACACTTCAAAAGTAAAGAGAAACTAATTGAGCTGTGTCTTGAGTTTCATCAGGAAACTTTAATGCAACAAGTAAGTTCAATCTTAAGTGCAAACTTAAAAAGCCAAAATTTAGATAAGTTAAAAGAAATTTATTTTTTGCATGCTGATTTAAAAAGTCACTACCATTTAATATTTAAGGCTATATTCGAAATACAAAAAATATATCCTCAAGCTCATCGAGTAGTTATTAAGTATAGAGAATGGTTAATT
This sequence comes from Acinetobacter sp. BD54, assembly GCF_044778325.1. Taxonomy (NCBI): domain Bacteria; kingdom Pseudomonadati; phylum Pseudomonadota; class Gammaproteobacteria; order Moraxellales; family Moraxellaceae; genus Acinetobacter; species Acinetobacter sp. BD54. The sequence continues at coordinate 328,046 of NZ_JANJEP010000005.1, forward strand.
AATATAATACTAGAAATATTATTAAATATTAAAAGCAATGCTTCTATTGAAGAAGCGAGATTACTTATATATATCATTGATAGTTCTATTATCCAGTCGCTTATAAATGATGAGATTGATCATAGAGAATATATATGGAGCTATTTCTCTAGTAAAATTTCACTCTAATAGTAAATCTGAATATGATTGAATTTTTAATGAAAATTAGGAAAGTTCTATCAGTCTTTGTAAGCCCAGAATCCTGTAACCTTTAAACTTTTTAAAAGGTTACACCTCCAAAACTTTACCCTATAAAACTATTACCCTAACCCCACCTTTATAAACCCCTCTTAAACAATAACTTACTCATTATTTAGCCTTACTTTTTTAATGATCTATTTTAAAGCAAATGTCATTTTGTGTGCTTGACTGCAATAAATGTGAAGCTTATCCTTTGCCTGCTGGCCACATTGCCAGTCGGTTTTAGCAGACCGTGATGAAAGATCGCATCAGAGTTATTCCTATCTGAGGGATACTCTTATGTGTAAACTCCTAGTCTCCTCCCGTAGCGGTAGGACGGGAGAGGGACACCTACGGGTGTGCTGGTTATATCTTTCACCAGTCTGCTAACCCTTTCTCGTTCTGCCACCATAATTTTAATGCCTTGGCAGAACTCCCAATAAAAAGGAGTTGGCTTTGCACATCCATTATTTCTTGGCTCTCAATGCCAAAAGCTATAACGACACCACATAAACTTTAAAGCAGTTTGAGGGCTATTAGCGCTTTCAGGCTTTAAATCGTCACAACCAAAAACTTAGCAACAATAAAACTTGAGATGTGCCAAGCATAGTCTTTATAGGTTTTGCTGTGCCTTTTTTTCTCCCAAAAAAGTATCTCATTTACAAACAACAAGAATTTATAACGGTAAAATTATGCGAAATGTAGTTCTCCCAACACGTGCCTTATATGTTGTAAATAAAGCGATTGATCTGTTTCATCACCGTGGGTTTCACCTTATTGGCGTCGACAGAATAGTGAGAGAATCAGAGATTACAAAAGCGACTTTTTATAATTACTTTCACTCTAAAGAAAGGCTTATTGAAATCTGCCTCATGGTGCAAAAAGAAAAGCTCCAAGAACAAGTAGTCGCAATGGTTGAGTATGATTTGTACTTCCGCAATCGATAAACTCAAAAAACTTTATGATTTACATACCGATGTAGAAGGGCCGTATTACTTATTATTTAAAGCCGTTTTTGAAATTAAAAATAGCTATCCCAACGCTTATCAATCCGCAGTGCGCTATAGAACATGGCTAAAAAATGAGATTTATAGCCAACTTAGATTGCTTAAACCCGATGTCTCTTTTACCGATGCCAAACTATTTTTATATATGGTGGAAGGCACAATCATTCAGCTTTTAAGCTCTGGTGGGGTAAGCGAGCGGGAGAGTGTGTTTGAGTGTTTTTTAAGAGGGCTAACTACATGCAAATGAAAAGTTTAGGGTTGCGTCAGTAGCAGCTAAATACGAGTCATAAGAAAGGGGGCTGTATGCTGTATTTATCAAAAAATAACTTGTTTATTCAGCATGGCTCCTTTAAATAATGAAAGAGAAAAACAACAATGATCTCTATAGCTGTATGAGGGAGGACGTTATTTGAAGTTATTTATTGTGATATTTATTGCCATTTTTTCTAGTATTGGAATCATTTGCTTAATCGCATTACTCAGAAATTCAAAAAATTATTCACCATCGGGTGAGCATGATTATTCAGCTTCAACACATCCACAACACCACCATATTCACGATAACAGTTACTATAGTTCTCATTCATCAAATGATTGCTCATCATTTTCCGACTCAGGCGGATGTGATGGGGGCGGTAGCAGTGACTAAAAAGCCCTTTCATATAAAAGGGCTTTTAAGCAGTTTAAGGTAAATCAAACCAGATAAATTGGCTGTCTTCATTTGCATGAATCACGGCATTATCTTCAAAGACCAGAGCATCACCCGCTTTCACTTCGTACTCACCAATACGAACTTCACCTGAAATTACATGAACGTAATTTACTCGTTTTGAAGTCTCAACTGGCAGTTCACGACCTTTTTCAAGTACCGCAGATTTTACCTCTGCATCTTGGCGAATATGCATTGGTGCATTTGCGTCAGGGCCTGCAATCAAATGCCATTCGTTAGGTTGATTACGTGGGTCCAAACTAATTTGCTGATAATTTGGCTCGGCTTCTTTTACATCGGGAATAATCCAGATTTGTAATAAGTGCACTGGCGTATCGGTGTTATTAATCTCACTATGAGCAACACCTGTACCTGCACTCATAAGTTGCCATTCACCTGCTTTAATCTGGCCTTCATTTCCCATGGTATCACGGTGTGAAATTGCACCATCAAGCACACAGGTTAAAATTTCCATATTGTCATGCGAGTGAGTACCGAAACCGTTGTGGGCATCGATTCGGTCATCATTAATGACTCGAAGTGCACTTACCCCCATATATTTAGGGTTATACCAGCTACCAAACGAAAAGCTATGATAAGACTCTAACCAACCTGCTTTAACATGACCACGATCTTCACTACGATGCAAATAAGCATTCATGACTCGATCTCCTCAATTATTATTTATCTCTTGAGGGATATGTTAAACCTGTGGGGTAAAGCTAAAAATAGAGTAGATGCAACATATTGTTGCATTTTTAAGATGATTAAGATTTTTATAAATATTCGTTTTAAATTTTAGATATAAAAAGCCTGTATAAAGCAGGCTTTTTTTAAAAGACATTACATATAAATGCCTACCTATAAGGCTTTAAAGGAAATTATAGAGAGAAATTGAGTTTGATTAGGCAGATAAAAACTCCGCATATTTAGAAATATCGACGTTGCCACCACTAATAATAATGCCGATACGTTTGCCTTTTAACTCATCTTTTAAGTTACGGGCAGCCGCAAATCCAAGACATCCAGTCGGTTCAACCACCATCTTCATTCTTTCAGCAAAGAACTTCATAGCATTAATGAGTTCTTCGTCTGTGACCGTCAAAATGTCATCAACTTTTTGTTGAATAATAGGAAAGGTCAATTTGCCTAAATATTGAGTTTGCGCGCCATCGGCAATGGTTGGTGGGGTATCAATATGAACAATTTCTCCTTTTCTAAAAGACATTTGTCCATCATTTCCTAGCGCAGGTTCAACGCCATATATTTTACAGTTTGGAGAAAGCTGGCGAGCAGACAGGGCAGAACCTGCCAACAAACCGCCACCACCTAAACATACAAACAGGTAATCTAAATCACCGACTTCTTCAAATAACTCTTTAGCAGCCGTACCTTGACCTGCTATCACATGCGGATGGTCATAAGACGGAATTAATGTTAGACCATTTTTTTCGGCAATCTCTTTTCCAATTTTTTCCCGATCTTCCGTATAACGGTCAAATTCAACAATATTGCCGCCGTATTCTCGCGTTGCTGCCATTTTTGCAGCAGGTGCATCTTTAGGCATGATAATGGTTGCAGGAATACCAAGAATTTTTGATGAAAGCGCAATGGCTTGTGCATGATTTCCCGAAGAAAAAGCAACTACACCTGCTTTCTTTTGAGTCTCATTAAATTGCAAAAGTGCATTCATGGCACCACGAAATTTGAAAGCGCCTACACGCTGAAAATTTTCACATTTAAAGAACACTTCTGCTTCAAATTCATTGTTCACCGTACGTGAAGTTAAAACAGGGGTTTTATTTATAAAATCTTTTATACGTTCAGCAGCGGCTGCGACATCTTCATAATTTGGAAGGGTTAAATTGTTCATAATTAAACCTGATTCTATTCAATATTTTCGGATGCAAGATTTCGTATTGCCAAGGAAAGCACAATCTATTGACCTTGTTTAGATAAAATATATATATTTAGACAAAATGTCTAATTTATTTTTTAATTTGATAACAATGAGATATAAGATTTTGATTTACATTAAGTTTAAAATTAGATAAAAAGTCTAAATTACTGTTTGTGTACTTCCCTCTAGGGTTTGAAACAGTATTAAGTCATTAGGAGAAATACATTGGGCAATCGTGATAAACATTTACTCACTCAACTCGATACCATCGCGAAAGGGTTAAGTGAAACACTAGCGCCTTTTTGTGAAGTGGTTGTCCATGACTTAACCAATCCTGAGCATGCCATACTCTCAATACACAATAATTTATCTGGCCGAAAAGTTGGAGATCCGGCAACTGAGTTGGGGCTGGCAAGAATTATGTCTCCGGAGTTTCCAAACCTTATTACAAACTATGCTAACCAGTTTGCAGATGGCCGCCCTGCAAAAAGCACCTCGATCGGTATTAAAGATGAAGAGGGCCAGTACGTAGCTGCTTTATGTATGAATATTGATTTAACCTTATTTAGAGGGATGCAAAGCGCTTTAGAGCATTTCACTAAAATTGAGACTGACAGCATTATTGAAAACTTGGAACCGAATGGCACGGAAGCAATTCGAAAATATATCGATCAGTTTGCTTCAAAACATGCCACTACACCGCGTATGCTAAAACTCAATGAGAGAAAGCAATTAATACAAGAACTCAAGAATAATGGCTTACTAGAAATTAAAAAGGCTGTGGAAACGGTTGCCCAACATTTAGGTATATCCAGAGCCAGTGCCTATTTGTATGTAAAAGAAACTTAATTTGCCAAATCGAGGTCATCATATTCGTTCAAGGTCTTACCTTGCTGAATATGTTCCTGATAATGTTGAGCACGCAGTTTGTCTAACTCTGAGCTAGATACGCCGTCTCTCCAATAGCCGGCAATACGCACGTCATTTTTATTTAACTGTTGATCTTCTAGAAAAAATTGACGTAAGGCTCTTGCTTCGTTGCGTTCGCAAGCCGCCCAAATCGTAATATTTTCGTAATGTTCTAGCACAAATGCTGCCTTTAAAAGAAGGCCTTTCTGTGACGTGTGATGTTCTTTATGGAACGAATGAATTTTGACATGCTCAAGTTCGGGTAATTGGCTAGCAATGTCTTTTTCAAAACTTTCAATGAAAATATCTGCACTTATGCCGAGTTCCCATTGCTTGAGTATTGAATATAACGCAGGTACAGCCGTATCGTCGGCAAACATGACCACATGCTTTTTGTCTGTGAAGTTGGGAATAAAATGAGGGCGGGGGCCAATAAGCCCGATTTTTGTACCCACTTGAGCTGAATTAAGCCATTCCATTGCTGGGCTTAAATCTTCATGTTTAACAAAATCAATTTCGATTTGAGTATTTACAGGGTTAAATGAACGGACCGTATAGACGCGTGAAATGGGTTGTCCCTCTGGCGGATTGTTCACAATTAAGCGGATTGCCAAATTGGGAGCTTGCCAAAGCTCTGGTTGTAATGTGTTGATTTTTCCTTGAATTCTTACAATAGAAGGATACGGCGTCTGAATCGAGACAAGAGTCATCTCAAGCTGTTCCATATCTTGTAAATGGTCTTTTTCTTTTAGTAAGTCGCCATATTCTTGTTTCGATTTTTCTGCAATTTTTGTCATATATATAACCCAAGCTTAATGATTACTATAGAGCGCGATAATTGATATAGATGTAACCTCTCTATGAGCTACGATAACCAAGTTAGCTCTTAATGTAAATAATAATCATTATTAATTGTGTGTTTTAGATGATAGAATTAGTTCACTAAACGATTAAATCGAATAGCAAAAATTTTTTTATTATTTTGATATTTATCATTTTTTATTAATGGCTTTTAAAAGAAAGAAATTGATATTTCTCTTAATAGCAATTGTAAATGATTATCATTTATATTATTGTGCTGGGGTATCTATTATTCAAACAAACATCGATAAAGACGACATTTTTATAACTTTGTTTTTGAATATTAGGTTGGGTGGTATTGCATAAAGAATAGGGTGAGGACCAAGATAAATGTTAAAAGATTTGAGTCAAAATTTAGGGCAAATGAATGATAAAAATAACAACGTAGAAAATTTCTTAAAGCGAATTTATGAAAATATTTTTGATAAAAATTCCAATCGAACAGCACTCATTTTTGAAGGTCGTAGCATTAGTTATGCTGAGGTAGGGACTCAAGTCGCCAAAGTTATGTATGCGCTAAGAAAGCAAGACTTGGCGACAGGGTCGGTGGTGGCAATTTGCCTGAGAAAAAGTCCTGAGTATATTTATACAGCTTTAGCATGTGCGCTCACTGGCATCATTTGGCTACCTGTAGATATGGATTCTCCGCCGTCGCGACTGAACTATTTATTGACGAATAGTCGGGCAGATGTTGTGGTGAGTGACTCATCCATTGCAGGTGTGCAAAACCTAAATATTAACGAAATTTTATCGGCCACAACTGAGTATGAACCGAGCTTAAATGCCGAAATTAACCGACGTCCGGCTTATTATTTATATACTTCGGGAAGTACAGGGACTCCAAAATGTGTGGTCCTAAATAATCAAGCCACAGAAAACACGCTACAACAGACGATCTCGGAATGGGAAATTACTGCTGACGATGTGATTATGGCGGTAACACCGTTTCATCATGATATGTCGGTATTTGATGTATTTGCTTCAATGGCAGTGGGTGCAACTTTGGTGGTTCCATCTTTTGAGCAAAGTAAAAATGCTGTTGTCTGGGCCAATTTAGTAGATCGTTGCAAGGTTACGATTTGGAGCAGTGTCCCTGCCATTGTCGATATGCTGTTCAGTGTAGCTCAAAAAGAACAATTACAATCTTTGCGTTTAATTGCCCAAGGCGGCGACTATATCAAGCCTTCACTTATAGCGAAGTTAAGACAACAATTACCTAACGCTCGTTTATTTTCATTAGGTGGACCTACCGAGACCACAATTTGGAGTATATGGCATGAAATAAATGAGCAAGATCAGGAAATTATTCCGTATGGAAAAGCTTTAGAAAATAACCGTTATTTTATTTTGGATGAAAATCTAAAGCCTTGCCAAATGGGCGAGGTCGGTACGATGTATATGGCCGGCCTGAATTTATCTAATGGTTATTTACTTGATGGGGAAATTAATTATAAAGATTTCGTTGATATTCAAGTGAGCGAAAATGAAACTCAAACTGCTTTTCGCATGAGTGATCAAGGATATTTTAGGGAAGATGGAAATATTATTTTTGCGGGACGTGAGGAAGGTTATTTAAAGATAAAAGGCGTGAGAATCTCTGCGGCCGAGGTTGAAAATGCTTTGATGAAGAACCCGTATATCCATAACTGTGTGGTGATCAGTTGTGTACACCCAACAACTGAAACTCAAGAGTTAGTCGCTGTTTACACCCTAGAAAATAAATATAAAACTACTCGCCTAAATAGCCCCGAATTAAAGAACTTCTTAAAAATACATTTGCCGAGTTCACATATTCCTTCGAAATATTTGGCCGTCGAAACCATACCTCTCACTCGAAATGGAAAAATTGATCGTAAAGCTGTGCAAGAAATCGCTCAGGGGAAAATTTACGTAACTTCTGCGTTGTCTGCAAACTCTTCTAAAGCATCGTCAGCAGTCGCTGAGGTGGGGGATTCGGTTTTATCGGTTTTCCGTGAATGCATAGCTGACAGCCAAGCTGAAAAAATGGATATTTTTTATAGAAGTGAAATATTAGATATAGGAATTCGTCCGAAACAACTCATGAGTATTGCTCAGAAACTTTCTCAAAAGCTCAATACACAAATTGACTTTTATACGTTAGTTAGCTGCAAAACAATTCAGGATGTGGTGAATAAAGTAGAGCAGCAAATAAAATAGAAACATTGAAATGTGCTTAAAAGCGGAGTTGAGTTGTTTGCTTTTAAGCACATAGTTGGTTTTAGGGCAACTAGATTTGAGCTAATGTTGCCTTAATTTTTTCGCAAATACTTTTCACTGTTGCAGTCGGGAAGCGGTGAGCCTGATACGTAATAATCATGCTTAACTGATGCTGTCCATCAATCACATTTTCCATAATTTCAAAATGTAACCCGAACATGGATTCATCACGTTCCGGCAAAATCTGACGATAAGGAAGGTCTTGTCCTTGAGGTGTTTTGAGCGCGCCGTTTAAAGCATTATTTGAATGGATATGAATAAACACATCAAATAACAGCCCTTCATCTGCGCTCATCCCTAACGCATTTTGTATATGGTTGATTGGAATATCTGCATAGGCCATCGAGGTATTAATCATTGTGCTGATATTGTGGAGCAATGATTGGAATGAATCTGAAGGGCTAAACTGTGTGCGATGCGCCACCATGGTCGTAAAGTAACCCACCGTATCAAAAAACTCAGGATCAGTTCGTCCAGAGGCAGAAGTACCAATCACAATATCTTTTAAATTACCTTGTTGCTGTAATGCATGGGCGATAGCAGTATAGAGAACCGTGAAAATAGAAGAGCTGTGTTGTCTCGAAAATGCGAGAAGCTTGTCATGCATTTCCGGTGCAAATTTAAGTTCGAGCCATTGGACTGGAGGTTTTTCCTTTTCAGCATTTAATTCATGTTCCGAAACAGGAAGGCTTAGACCTTTGGTTGCCCCTGTTAGCAGGTTAGTCCAATAATTTAGATGGTCTTGATTGATACCTTGTTTTTGCTGGCGTAAAGAAAAATCAAGAATAGATTGGGCAGGTGCCTTCCAGCTCGGTGCTTGAGCATTTGAGCGAGCAAGATAAGCATGCGCAAGGTCAGCCATAATGGTATTTAAAGACCATTCATCAATCACCATGTGATGAACTAAAAACGATAGAGTTTGGCGACCTTTGGCATTTCGAATTAAACGAATTCTTAAGGGAAGTTCACGGGTTAAATCAAATTTATATGAAGCTTCACTTGCAAGCGTTGCATCGTGACTTTCGGCACTGTTCCAAAACCATTTGAATTGTTTAAGTTCAGACGTAGGAATAACCTGTTGATAGGTTTGACCATTGGCGCTATTAAAAATAGTACGTAAGCCTGCATGGCGCTCCACAATATCTGTAAACGCCTGAAAGAAAACATCTTCATTAATTTCTTCAAGGAATTCTACGGCAAATGGTAAGTTATAAATTGGGCTAAAATCGAACGCAGAATAAGCTTGCCACAGGAAATCTTGAGCTAAAGTAAGCGGGGCTTTATCTACACTTTGTAAGGTGGTTTTTTCAGTTTTTGCAGATTTAACGAAAGCATATTGGGCTAAGTCAGCCGCAGATGGAGATTTAAAGAAATCATTAAATTGAATCTCAATTCCATGTTTATTAAGTAGGTTTCCAATAATTCGCGTTGCTAATAGTGAATGGCCGCCAAAATCAAAAAAGTCATCATGCTGACTCATTTCGGGTTCAGCGAGCGTATTTCGAAACTCTTCTAAAATAATTTCTGACACATAATTTTGGTTAGATTGTTCTGACGCTTTTGTAGAATTTGCATCGAGTTGATTTGATATATCAATTTCTGTCAGCACCAATGGCATATTATGTGGTGAATATTGTTGATATCGATTTTGTATAGCCTGAATGAAATCTGACTTTTGATAGCTTTCATCAAGAATCGGGTGGAGCGCTAAAATAAGAAAATAGTCTTGCTCTGTTTCTATGAGACTTGTAAAAAAAGGGGGATGAAATTCTGCGTTCCATGCTTGTGCTTTTAAGGTAGCGACCTGCTCAAATACGTGTTCTGCATTGCTCTTTTTTACTTCTAGGCAAGCTGAATGGTCATCAAATGGATACTTGTATAAATCACCTTCGTCACTAAATGTATAGCGAACATTTAAGTCAGGTGTAGTTTTAATAATGTCTTGAATTGCTTTAATGAGCAGTTGAATGTCTAAATCTTGATTAAGTTTCCATAGATTAAAACGTCGGTTAACTTGTTCAGGCTGTTGTAATTGCAACATCCAGATATGTTCTTCGTAATCAGTAACCGAAAGGAGAGTGGGCGATTTGGAAAATTGTTCCAACATAAATGAATCCTGGTTTATCAAATGGCTATTTTCATCAATTTTTATTTCGCAAATTTTTTACATTAGACTAAATTTCATATAATTCATAATGTTATAGATTTGCTTGTTTGCAAAAATTGACCTTTTTCTAATGAGTTGATGTCCACATGAACTGTACTGATGTAACAGTAGGGTTACATTTTACCTTTAAACATACTATAATTGATTCTCATTTACATCAAGATTATTATTTGCAAGTAGATGGTACCAATTGAGAATGACGAATTTTTAAAATAGAAAATAAATAATAAGTTATTGATTAATATTTATTTAATTCGAAATTGGTTGGGAAAAAATAATTTAAAGATGAAAAAACGCTCCTCGGAATAGGACTGTGATTTTGCCTATTCAAAAGGAACTGATTCTGTTGTCTCGATAAAATTGAGGAATTTTCATGAGAATATTCAATCATGAAAGGTTAATAAGCCCATCAAATGTTGAACAAATTTTCCCTCGCTTTGGTTTGATGGGATTAAATTTGCAATTTGCATCGGCTTTATTACGCTCAAGTGGGGCACGCCACTGATGCGATTTGGCTTATTCTGTATTTTTATCATTTTATGTATTTGCTCATTATTGCTCGGGGCTGAACAAATACAGTGGTCTACCTTATTTTCTTTTTCTCATGAGAGTTGGCTCACTCTTACAGCCAGCCGTATTCCTCGTTTAATTACTATTGTGCTTACCGGTATCGGGTTGGCGGTATGTGGCGTCATCTTGCAGCATATTGTGCGTAACAAGTTTGTTGAACCGGAAACTTCGGGTGGTTTAGATGCTGCCAAACTGGGAATTTTAGTGTCATTAACTTTAGTTCCGGTAACCAGCACGCTGAGCAAGATGATATTTGCGATCATTTTTTGTTTTATTGCTAGCTTAATTTATATCGCAATTATTCGCCGGATCCGTTTTAGAAATACGGTTTTAGTACCGGTTATTGGCTTGATGTACGGCAGTGTACTGAGTGCCTTAGCTGAGTTTTATGCCTATCGCTTTAATATTTTACAAAGTATGCAAGGGTGGCTTTTAGGAGATTTTTCAAAAATTGTCCAAGGCCACTATGAAGTTATTTACATTATTTTTCCGATTGTTGTCCTAACTTATCTTTTCGCACACCGCTTTACCGTGATTGGTATGGGTGAAGAGATGGCTTCTAGCTTAGGTCTCAGTTATGCAGCTATAGCCGCGATTGGTTTGATACTGGTTGCTATTACAGTTTCGACCACAGTAATTACGGTTGGTGCTATTCCTTTTGTGGGGCTCGTGGTCCCCAATTTGGTCGCACTGAAATACGGAGAAAACTTAGCTAAAACCTTGCCCATTGTGGCTTTGGGTGGGGCATCTCTATTACTGGTTTGCGACATTCTTGGCCGCTCAATCATTTACCCATTTGAAGTGCCAATTGGACTTACCGCAGGTGGTGTGGGGGGAATTATTTTCCTCATCCTCATTTTGAGGGAGTTCAGATAATGCGTATTACAAAGTTATGGATGATTTATCTGATTGTCATCTGCCTAGCAGTATGTTTTTTATTTTTAAACTCAGGGTTAGATTTTGATTACGTCATTCCTAACCGACTTTTGCGTCTTGCCACGATTGTGATAGCTGGTATTTGCGTTGCTTTTTCCTCAATTGTTTTTCAGACATTGGTTGGTAATCGTATTTTGACCCCTTCCATTATGGGCTATGAAGCGATTTATCTCTTATGGCAAGTTTTGTTGTTGTTTTTTTGGGGGACACATGGATTAAGCCAGTTAGGGGTAAATGGTAATTTCTTTATCTCTATCGTTTTAATGCTGCTTTATTCATGGGTAATCCATAAGTGGTTATTGCCATATGGCAGAAATGATGTCTTTCTCCTGTTGCTTTTAGGCTTAGTCCTTACGATGGTCGTCGGGACGGTTACTCAATTTATTCAACTCAAAATTAATCCTGGTGAATTTTCTGTTTTCCAAGGCCTTAGCTATGCTTCGTTTAATCGCTCTCACCCAGAAACTTTATTGTATGCCAGCTTAGCCGTAGTCATTGTTCTATTCCTCGGTAGAAAAGCGCTCCCTATTCTGGATGTTCTGGTTTTAGGACGTGAGCAAGCCATTTCATTAGGCATTGATCATCACCGCTATGTCAGTTTCTATTTAGCCCTGATCGCTATTTTGGTTGCGGTATCTACCAGCCTGATTGGCCCGACAGTATTTATGGGCGTATTCATTGCCAATATTACTTATGCACTAGCAAGAAGTTATAAGCATAAATTAACGCTGCCCATGGGCTGTGCCATCACGATTGCCATATTTATTGCTGCTCAAATTTTAGTTGAGCACGTTTTTAATTACAAAACGACCGTCAGCATTCTGGTCAACCTCGTATGTGGCATTTATTTCCTTGCGCTGACGGTTCGTACCCGAGGTGTTGCATGATTCATGTCAAGAATATCAATAAGTCATATGGAAATAAGCCAATACTGACTGACGTAAATGTTGAATTTCCTACAGGTCAGGTGACGTCACTCATTGGCCCAAATGGAGCCGGAAAATCGACTTTGCTCATGATGATGGCACGTTTAATTGAGCCGGATAAAGGAGAGATTTTTCTTAATCATCAAAATATTGCGGATATTAAAACCGCTGTTTATGCCAAGCATGTCGCGACTTTACGTCAAGCACCCGGCTTCAATTTGCGCTTAACCGTAGAAGAGCTGGTGTCATTTGGACGCTTTCCTTATAGCCGTGGTGTTTTAACCGAGCAAGATCGTCAGGTGGTTGATGAAGCGATTGAGTTTCTTTCTTTAGAACCACTGCGCAAATCTTACATAGATGAGATTAGTGGCGGTCAAAGGCAAATGGCCTTTTTGGCGATGACGATCGCCCAGCAAACAGACGTACTTTTATTAGATGAACCCTTAAATAACCTTGATATGAAACATGCCGTTCAAATTATGCGTGCACTCAGACGCTTATGTGATGAACAAGGGCGCACTGTGATTTTAGTCATTCATGACATCAATTTCGCCACGAATTACTCGGACCATATTGTCGCGCTCAAGAACGGCAAGCTTCATTTCAGTGGGTTAACGGAACAAGTGATTACAGAGGCGCAATTAAATGATCTGTACGAGCTTGATTTTGAAATTACATACAGTGAGCGTGGCTGTATGTGTAATTACTTCAACTCATCTGGAGCTTGAATACATATGAACTGGAAGAAAAAGTATGGGGGAGTAGCCCTCATCATAGCGGCAGCTGTCACTCTACAAGCATGTGATCAAAAAGTTGCAGATACCACTCAAGCTTCTCAGAAGCTAGCAGAACCGATTACGGTGAAACATGCGCTTGGAACTACGGTGATAGATCATTTACCGCAACGCGTTGCTGTACTTGATATGAATGAAGCTGACTTTCTAGATCAACTCAATGTCCCGATTATGGGAATGCCAAAAGATTATGTTCCACACTTTTTGGAAAAATATAAAAAAGATGCACAAATTCAGGATTTGGGTGCAATTGTACAGCCCAATATGGAAAGGATATATGCATTAAAACCAGACTTGATTTTGATGACGCCATTACACGTTAATCAGTATCAGGAACTGTCCAAAATTGCCCCGACCATTCATTACGATATTAACTTCAACAACAGCGAGAGTAATCATATTGGTCTGGTTAAAGACCATATGATGACCTTAGGAAAAATCTTTAATAAAGAAGATTTAGCTCGCCAGAAAGTTTCTGAACTTGATGAACAAGTGAAACAAGTACAAGCCGTAACGGCCAATCGCCCAGAAAGAGCGTTAGTCGTTCTTCATAACAATGGGGCATTTAGTAATTTTGGTATTCAGTCACGCTATGGCTTTATTTTTAATGCCTTTGGGGTAAAGCCTGCAAGTGGAGTGGTGGATACAAGTCTACATGGGCAACCTATTTCGAGTGAATTCATCAAAAAAGCGGATCCCGACATTCTTTATATTGTGGACCGAACTGCTGTGATGGAACATCGCTCAAACATTAATGCTGCCAGTGTTGAAAATCCATTATTACGTCAAACCAAAGCATGGAAAAACGGTCGTGTCATTTTTGTCGATGCCGATGCGTGGTACACCACGGCTGCAAGCCCAACCTCACTCAAAATAGTGATGGAAGATGTGAAAAAAGGCTATCAATAAATTTTTGGGCACATCACTTAGTTAAATTTTACAGCATAAATTTTCACTATTTTGCTATGAATTTTAAGCAGATAGTTAATAAAAAATGAATCAAAACATTAAAGGTCTTTCAATGAACAACGTTAGCTATAACCGTAATTTTAAAACTGGGAATGATCAAAGAATTAATCACCGTTCTTTTGTATTAAATGGCGTTGCATCTGCACAAATGGCCCTTCGATTAGGCTATGCATTAGGCACCGTATTTGTACTATGTGCATCAAATACCTATGCTGCTGTTATTGATAATTCAACAAAAACTCTAGAACAACAACAGGCTGCTCAAACAAATGTAGCAGCTTTACCCGCAATTACCGTAAAAGCTGAACAAGATGATACTTATGCGGGAGGGCAGGTTTCGTCGAAAAGCTCAGTTGGCTTTTTAGGTAATAAAACCGCTATGGAAACCCCGTTTAATACCATTGCGTATACAGAAAAATATATTGCAGATCAGCAAGCGAAAGATATCACCGATGTGATTGCAAAAACGGATCCATCTATTTTTTCAACTGGCGCTTACGGCGTAATTGCAGAAAGTTATGCCATTCGTGGATTTAGATCAAGTTCTGTGGCTGCTGGCCGCGATACTTCTATGGGCGGATTATATGGTATTGCTCCTTTATACCGCGCTTCACCGGAAATGTTTGAACGTATTGACGTGTTAAAAGGCCCTTCAGCAATGTTAAATGGAATGCCTCCAGGTTCAACTTTAGGGGGAACAGTTAACTTGGTTCCGAAACGTGCAGGAGATGATCCCTTAACTCGTTTTACAACGACGTATATGTCGGATTCACAATTCGGAGGCCATCTGGATATTGGACGCCGTTTTGGTGAAAACAAAGAGTTTGGTGTGCGGTTCAATAGTGTATATCGAGATGGTGAAGGACCGATTAAAGAGCAAGAAAAAACCACTCATCTATTTTCACTTGGTTTAGATTGGAGAGGTGACAATGCACGACTTTCAGCCGATTTATATACTAGCCGTGACCATGCTGACGGTATAAATCGTGGTTTAACCATTTTACCGGGTGTCAATTTACCCAAAGCGCCAAATCCCGATACTTTATTGAACCCAACGTGGACGGTCTATAACACGCGTGATACGGGAGGTATGATCCGAGGCGAGTATGACTTAAATGATAAGTGGATGGCGTATGCAACGGCAGGTATGAGTAAAACAGAATATAACACTTTAGGTGCTGCTAAAACTGAAATACAAAATGAAGCGGGAGATATAAAGTTTAATATTGCACATTTAGGTTTCAAATATGAACGTAAATCTGCTGAAGTGGGTTTACGTGGTAAATTTGATACAGGTGCTGTAAAACATGCTCTGGCATTCAATGCAACACATTACCGCGAAACGGATGACGAAGCTGGTATTAGACAAGGATTTCCTGAGGGAGATCGTGTAACTAATATTTATAATCCGAATTGGGGAAGTAAACCGAACCGCGTTCCTATTGCATCTATTTTTAGTAATAAAGAAAATTTAACAAGTGTTGGCTTAGCCGATACGATGTCGGTTCTTCAAGATCAAGTCCAATTAACCTTAGGACTGCGTTATCAAAATATTGTCACCGAAAGTTTAAATGGGCAGGGCGTCCGAAATATTAACGGTCGTTATGATAAAAACGCTATTACACCTGCAGCTGCAATTTTGGTAAAAGCAAATGATCATGTTTCATTATATGCAAACTATATTGAAGGATTAAGCTCAGGGGGAACCGTACCTACAGGACAAAACTACGAAAATGAGGGGCAAATATTTTCTCCTTTTAAAACTAAACAGATGGAAACCGGAATTAAAATTGACAGCGGTAACTTCACCAATACGTTTAGTGTATTTCAGATCAAATCTAGAAATTCGTATGTAATTAAAAGTACCGATGAAAAAATCAAATCTATTTATGGCGCTGATGGAGAACAACGTAATCGCGGAGTTGAATGGGGCTTTTATGGTTCACCTGTTGACAATATTCGTGTAATGGGAGGATTAACTTATATTGATCCTAAAATTACAAAAACCAGAATTGCAAGCGAGTTAGGAAATGTTGTTGCCGGTGTTCCAAAAGTGCAAGCTAAGCTTGGTATTGAAGGTGATGTGTCGTATATCCCGGGCTTAACTTTGACTGCCAATGCGACAGCTGCGTCTAAACAATATATTTATAATGATAATTCAACCTCAGTGCCTGGACGTGAAGTGTACGGAATTGGCGCACGTTATAATACGAAAATAGCTCAATTTCCTGTCACTATTCGCGGGAATATTGATAACCTCACCAATAAGTCATATTGGTCAATGCCTCAATTTACAAGTTTAATGCTTGGTGCACCACGTACTTATTTATTATCTGCCACAATTGATTTTTAATTTGATCTAAAAAGAACATATAAAAAAACTGCCAAATTTGATTTGGCAGTTTTTTTATTAAGCGTTTTTTTATTTTGGCAAACCATAATGTTGGAAAGAAGACTGTTTAGGAATTCGATAAGCATTACGCCCCAGTAATTGATTAATAATGACTGAATTTCGGGTTGCTCCAATCCCTAAGTCAGGAGAACCTACACCTTGCTGAAAAATCTCGGCATTTTGAATGAAAATTCGACCTTGTCCTTGATCACAACGTAAAGCCGTAAAGTCTTCTTGAACAATACAATCATTTTTATCATCAACAGCTAAAATAGAACCCTTCATATTTTGGAACCATTCAGGCCAATCATGAACATAGCCTGTAGCTGCGACAAGGGCATCAGTTTCTAATTCGCAACGTTGATCGAGTTGGGTATGCAAACAAGTTAAAAGCAGAGAACCCGATTCAAGTTCTTCAACCGATTCAACCTCACAGCTTGTGTATAGGCTTAAACCGGATTTTTCACCACCCACTGAACGCTCATAAAGCACATCATATATATCACCAATGGTCGAGAAACTAATTCCTTTATAGATCAGGCCCTGACTAGCAGCAATATCGCGGCGTTTATCTCTAGGCAGGCTTTGGAAATATTGCATATATGCAGGGGTAAAGCACTCTTGCCCAAGTTTAGAATATTCCATTGGGTGAAAGCCGGCAGAACGTGTGATCCAACGAATAGATGCACCTGCTTTTACTTGTTCTGGGGTAAGTGAATTAAATAAAGCAAGTACACATTCTGCCGCACTCTGGCCCGAGCCAATAACCGTGACCTGTTTACACTGTTTGAGTTGTTCCTGAATTTTTGCAAACTCCGCAGAATGTTTTACTAAAGGGTGTTTGCATGTTTCCAGCCATTTAGGAATTCGAGGTTTAGTTCCAATACCAATCGCCAGATTTTGGCTTATATATTTTTGTTTTTCGCCTGAGGCTGATTCACTTTCTATAATAAATTTATCCAGCTTGGCGTCATATTCCACATGGCTTACGTTTTCTCCAAATCGACAATCGGGTAATTGTTTTGAAGCCCAACGGCAATAATGGTCATATTCACGGCGTGGAATTAAAAAACTGTCGTAATAATAAAACTGATGCAAGCGATCATGTTGATGTAAATAATTAATATAGCCTAAGGGATGGCAAGGATTGGCCATAGTAACCAAGTCGGCAAAGAAAGGAACTTGTAATGTCGTACCTTGCAATAGCAACCCTTCATGCCATCGAAATTCTGGTTTACGTTCTAAAAATACGCTTTTGATTTCGGGATGATGAGACAAAAGAGCAGCTAAACCTAAGTTGAATGGCCCAATACCAATTCCGGTAATATCTATTTTTTTCATGTTTATACTTTATCTGTTTCCAAAATGATGAAAGTTCAAAATACGAATTAATGTGGTGTTAGTAGTTTCTCTACATCAGCAATATTGCGGCATTGAATAAGTTGAACAGGTGAGAGCTGAATCGCGTATGTTTCATTAATACGTTTTGAAACGACCTTTAAATGATGTGGACGCAACCCGAGATGAGTAAAATGAGTTGAGTTGTCCACTTCCATATTCGGCGGGTGACCTATCACTTCTAAATAAATGTCGAGTAGTTGATTTTGCTGTTTAGCATTATTTTCAAGTGGTATAGATGAATGATCGGACTCATTATTTTTAAAATATAGACGTTTATTTTGAAGCTCACTGAAAAAATTACTGAGATCAAAATTGAATATTTCTGAACCAATAATTTGCTTGATTGCCAATTGTAGTGCATTCAAGAAATCTTCAATCATGTGGGGTGGGAATGCTTCTTGGGCATAATCAATATCGAAAATCAAAGCGCCGTCATTTCTTGTGCTAAAGCGAATATCAATTGCAACTTGAGGTGTTTGAGTAAGGCCATCTAGTTGCTGAATAGGATGAGATTCAGATAATACAGGCCATGACAAACCATTTGTAATTACAATCGGCAATACTGGAGCAGTGCCAACTTTTTCAAATAATAGTCGAGCGAGATCAACGCCTGAAAATGAAAGATGCTGTAAACCCTCTAAAACTTCAGTTTGCAAGCGGTTTGCTTGTTCAGCAAATTGATCTAAAGCTTTCCACTCAACTGCAATAAACGTAGAGCTATTTGAAAATGGTCCGGCATAGAGGGGAAGTGTAGGAACAGCAACGCATAGAGATTTATCCGTGCTCCAATGAGATAGCACTTCCAAAATAAGCGCCATGATGATTGAGTTTTTAAACAGTGAATGTTTTGCGCCAATTTTAGACAACTGTTTAAATTGATCTTTTTCTATAACCAAACTGTTACGTTGGTAACGTGAAGTCGGTAAATGCTGTAAGGGTGTTTTCCACGGAAGCGTAGGAATAGCCGATAATTTAGAAAATTTTCTTTCCCAGTAAGCCATATCTGTCTGATGAACAGATACGCTATTTTCAACTTCATTTTTTTCTATTTGTGTTTGGATATCATGTTGTTGTCCATCAAATAGCTCTAACATAAGTGAAGCTATAGATCGGCCATCTAAAATTAATGCATCAAAGCGGACAAAAATTGTTAATAGATTATTTTTTAATAAAAATACGGTGATATTCCAAGGCGACTGATTTAAATCAAATAGCTCATGCGTATAACTATTTTTATAGGATTCGATGTGGTGAGAAGCACGTTCAGGTTCCCATGTAGTTAGGTCTATTTCTTTTAAATTGACACTCACTTGATCGCTTACATATTGTATTAACCTATTTTTATCAATATAGGTTCGTAAGCTGTCATGCCGCCGTACCATTTCTGCCAATCGTTGTCTTAATAAAACAATATCCATTTTGCCGTGATACTGCCTAAACTCTTGCATGGCAACACCACCTAAAGGAAGGGCTTGAGTTCGGCCTAATAGGTAGGCTTGCTGTAATGCATTTAATGATTTTTGAGACGTACGATCTGACGAGGTATTTTGTGCTGAGTTTATAATTTGTGTATTAAGTTGCTCAGGATGTGCGGCAAGATTTTTAAGTAAATGAATGAAAGATTCAAATAAATTCGTGATCCATTCTTTGGGTAGAGCATCTAAACGGATGTCCCAATTAACTAAAATACCGTCATCTACATGAGCAACTTGAGCATCAAGTGCAACTTGCGGCCCTTGTGAAATGACCCAATTCATTGAGCCAAAAATACGGCGGACACGTTCGGAAAGTAAATTATCATTTTCTAAGTCGAGCGCCGCTGTAAATACCACGGGAGCAATCTGTGCACTACCATGATAACGGGACAGGTCACGTAGAACATTCACACCCGAATAATGTGAATGCTCTAATAACTCAAGCATTTGATTTGCTATTTGTTTGCAGAATGCGGCTAAGGTAGTCATCTCATTCATATCGACATCAAGGATGACTAAATTAGCAAAATCACCAATAGTGCCTTCGACATTTTTTAAAACCGGCTCACGCCAAAAAGTAGGAATATTTAATCGGAAGCTGTGATCTTTGGTTGCATGACCAAGCGTATAGGTAAATAGACCTAATATCAGGTTGGTTACAGTAATGCGTTGTTTTCTAGCAAGTTGTTGTAATGCTGTTCGTTCTTTTGGCGATAACCACGTACTTAAACGATCACTTTTTGCTGTTTTGAATTCTTGATGAATGAAAGGTAGAGACGGAGCAGGGCTAATATGAGGCAGACGTTGTTTCCACCATAAGCGGTCTCGTTGGTTTAATTTTTTTAGGTCAGGGTCTGTCCGTATTTTTTGATACCAGTCAAAAAAATTAGGCGGACGGGAGAATGATATTTCTGGGTCTTCATAAAACAAAGAAAGATCTTCCATTAAATTCAAGAAGCTGGACGGATCTATAGCAATCATGTCCGTATCTACATGAAAACGAAAAATATTATTTTTAAGAACACTTATAGAAAATCTTGCAGTCTGGCCCTGACTTAAATCAAGTTTTTGATGGGTCCATTGTTCCCGTTTTTGCATGAGCATTTGCTCAATTTGATGATCGTTAAGCTTTGAAAAATCATCGACTTCTAATATCTGTTGAGCCTTCTCAGCCATGATGTTTGCGATGCCATCGGCACTCAAACTTAATCTCAAAATAGGGTGTTCTTTATAAAGTCGTTGAAGTGCTAAATGTAATTTTTGTAGATCAATAAATTGACCGTCAAATTCTGCATAGAGATGGGCAGCAACCCCACCTAAAGTTGCGTTGCCAGAGCGACCAAACCAGCAGGCCGCTTGCATCGAAGTTAATTCACACATTGAACGATAACTCGGTTGACAAATTAATCTTGTTTCAGCATCATACAAACAAATGAAAATGATTACCAGTTGCATTTGTTAATCATTTCCAATTTTGCTGTGAATATATAGCTTGTCCGTCTTAAGAGTTTTCTTTTGTCGGTATTCAAATTAAATATTTATGCCGATATGTAAGAAAATTTACCAAGAATCAATAGCTTGATAACCATTAAATTAAATTGAATATTTAGAATGTCATGAAAAAACAGTTGATTGAGTTTGTTCGCTGGTCTCCCGAGAGAGCGCAACACTATCGAAATAAAGGTTATTGGAGTAACCAACCTTTGACGCGCATTTTAACGGTAGGGGTTCAATCGCATCCGCATTCGCCGGCAATTATTTGTGGTGAGCGTCAGTTGAGTTATATCGAGCTGGACCGGCTATCAACAAATTTAGCTACTCGACTAGCTGAAAAAGGCTTGGGCAAGGGTGATACTGCTTTAGTACAACTTCCCAATGTTGCAGAGTTTTATATTGTCTTTTTTGCCTTGCTTAAAGCAGGCGTGGTTGTGCTTAATGCGCTATATAGCCATCGCCAATATGAACTAAATGCCTTTATTAAACAGATTAAACCTAAGCTTTTAATTGGTTCGCGTCAGCATGAAGTCTTTAGCAATAATCAATTTATTGACTCACTTCATGAAGTAAATTTCAGTCCTGAAATTATTTTGATGCTCAATCATCAAGCTACCGATTTCGGACTATTAGACTGGATTGAAACACCAGCAAAGACCTTAGTCGATTTTTCATCTACACCTGCTGATGAAGTTGCTTTCTTTCAGTTGTCAGGTGGAAGTACGGGAACACCAAAACTTATTCCACGCACGCATAATGACTATGACTATAGTGTGCGGGCCAGTGCCGAGATTTGCGGTTTAAACTCAAATACCCGGTTATTGTGCGCTCTACCAGCTCCTCATAACTTTATGTTGAGTTCACCCGGTGCATTAGGCGTTTTACATGCAGGTGGATGTGTTGTGATGGCACCAAATCCTGAACCGCTCAATTGTTTTTCTATTATTCAAAAACATCAAGTCAATATGGCATCTTTAGTGCCGAGTGCTGTCATTATGTGGCTAGAAAAAGCCACGCAATATAAAGATCAAATTCAGTCTTTAAAGTTGCTTCAAGTGGGAGGAGCAAGTTTCCCTGAATCTTTAGCCCGTCAAGTTCCTGAAGTTCTCAATTGTAAATTACAACAAGTATTTGGAATGGCCGAAGGCTTGGTCAATTACACCAGACTCGATGACTCCGATGAGCAAATATTTACGACCCAAGGGCGTCCTATCAGTTCTGATGATGAAATCAAAATTGTGGATGAACAGTATAAAGAAGTTCCGGAAGGTGAAATAGGAATGCTTGCGACTCGTGGTCCTTATACCTTCTGTGGTTATTACCAAAGCCCTGAACATAATTCACAGGTCTTTGATGAGGACAACTATTACTATTCAGGCGATCTCGTGCAGCGTACTTCGGATGGTAATTTACGTGTAGTAGGAAGAATTAAAGACCAGATTAACCGTGGTGGTGAAAAGATTGCTTCGGAAGAAATAGAAAAACTTATTCTTCTACATCCGGAAGTTATGCACGCAGCTTTGGTCGCAATTGTTGATGAACAATTTGGTGAAAAGAGTTGTGCCTTTATTGTTTCTCGAAATCCTGAACTTAAAGCTGTTGTGCTCAGACGACATCTCATGGAGTTAGGCATTGCACAATACAAACTTCCAGACCAGATCAAATTAATCGAAAGTTTGCCACTGACCGCAGTCGGTAAGGTGGACAAAAAACAACTTCGCAGCATTTTAAATACATCTACAACATCTTAATAAATATTGAGCAGCATATGGCTATTTCAAAAATTTCTACTTATCTCATGCCCGAAAGAGAGAGTTATCCAAATAATAAAACAGACTGGCAATTAGATCCTTCTCGAGCAGTTTTATTAATTCATGATATGCAGCGCTACTTTTTAAATTTTTACGATGCTGAAAGTGAATTAATTAAAACGGTTGTTAATCATTTAGTTCAACTAAGAAGTTGGGCACATCAGAACAATGTTCCAGTTGTCTATACCGCACAGCCTTATGAACAACCAGCGGAAGATCGCGCATTACTGAATGCGATGTGGGGACCGGGTTTGCCAGCCTCAACAATTGATCAGCAAAAAATTATTGATCAACTTTCTCCTGCTGAACATGACATTGTCTTAACGAAATGGCGTTATAGCGCGTTTAAACGTTCGGATTTGCTTGAAAGAATGCAAAACTGGAATCGTGATCAGCTCATTATTGGCGGTGTCTATGCCCATATCGGTTGTATGGTTACGGCAATTGAAGCCTTTATGAGTGACATACAACCCTTTTTGGTTGGGGATGCAGTTGCCGATTTTTCAGAAGAAGAACATCGCTTAGCTTTGAAATATGTATCTTCACGTTGCGGTCAAGTTGTGGATACCGAATCTGTAGTGGGGCAGGTGGCAACAGGCATTACACGACCTTGGTTAGAGCAAAAGGTCCAGCAGCTTATTGAAGAAGATGAATTAGATCCAGAAGAGAACCTGATTCTTTATGGATTGGACTCATTACGAATTATGCAGTTTTCTTCGGAACTCAAAGCGCAGGGAATCAATATTAGTTTTGAAGAATTAGGACGCACACCCACCTTATCAAATTGGTGGTCATTGGTTGATGCACGGCAAAGGATTGCAGGGTAGAGGGTTGCCATCATAAGGCATACGACAAATCCTGGTCGCTAAATTTATACATAAAATTTATATCTTTGATAGCGACTCCTTAGACGACTTGTAATCGTCATATTAACGGAGCAAAAAATGATTTTATCGCCTGCTGATCAAGAGAGAATAGAGACGTTCTGGAATTATTGTTTAAAACATCAATACTTCAATATTGGATATCCTGAATCTGCAGATTTTGATTATTCTGCTTTATTCCGTTTTTTCAAATTCTCTATTAATAATTGTGGTGATTGGAAAGACTATAGTAATTACGCATTGAATTCTTTTGATTTTGAAAAAGATGTGATGGCGTATTTTGCTGAAATTTTTCAAATTCCCTTTGAAGAAAGCTGGGGATACGTAACCAATGGTGGCACAGAAGGTAATATGTTTGGCTGCTATCTGGCGCGTGAGCTATTTCCTGATTCCACATTATATTACTCAAAAGATACGCATTATTCGGTGGGAAAAATCGCCAAATTATTGCAGATGAAATCTTGTGTGATCGAATCATTGGATAATGGTGAAATCGACTATGATGATTTAATCCATAAAATAAAAACCAATAAAGAAAGTCACCCCATTATTTTTGCAAATATTGGTACGACCATGACCGGTGCAATTGATGATATTGAAATGATTCAAGAGCGCTTAGCGCAAATCGGAATCATGCGCCGAGATTATTATATTCATGCCGACGCTGCCTTAAGTGGCATGATTTTACCTTTTGTTGATCATCCTCAAGCGTTTTCCTTTGCTCATGGTATCGACTCAATCTGTGTGTCTGGTCATAAAATGATTGGCTCACCGATTCCGTGTGGCATTGTTGTGGCCAAACGCCAAAATGTAGAGCGTATATCAGTAGATGTTGACTATATCTCTACACGTGATCAAACCATTAGCGGTTCTCGTAATGGTCATACCGTCTTGCTGATGTGGGCGGCAATACGTAGCCAAACTAATTTACAAAGACGACAGAGAATTCAGCATTGCCTAAAAATGGCCCAGTACGCGGTTGATCGCTTTCAGGCAGTGGGCATTCCTGCTTGGCGAAATCCGAATTCAATTACTGTGGTATTTCCGTGTCCTTCTGAGCACATCTGGAAAAAGCATTATCTGGCAACCTCTGGAAATATGGCTCATTTAATTACTACGGCACATCACCGAGATACACGTCAGATTGATAGCTTAATTGACGACGTTATTTTTGATTTACAAGGTGCTTCTAAACGTACAGTTGGCTTTTAGTCATATCAACCAAGATGATTTAGACAAATCCATATTAATTTTTACAGTCTAGAAAATGATCTAAAAATATTTTGATAGGGTGGTTAGGAAGTTTTTGATGCAATTAAAGTTTTTAAAAAAATACTTTTTATATGATTTTCTTATTCCTGCTTTTTTAAAGCCGAAAATGGCAATTCTTGCTGGTCAATTGAAGCGAGATTTTATTTTAAGTACCGCTTTTTTTATGAAAATAAAGAGAGATAAGCATGTCTGATTTAAAGTTATCTCATATGATGACAGACTCTTCCTTGGCACCTGCACTCAAGCCAGCATTTCCTAAATTATTTGCAGGAACACTTGCTGCCGTATTTTCTGGTTTAGCCATTTTAACTGCTCTGTGGGGCATGATTCAGTTGATTGGTTATTTATCTTCTTATTGGGTGATCTTTTCAGCGGTTTTTTGGATAGTCGGGGCGGCATTGGCAGCACTAGCTTCATGGTTAGTGCATGATGCAGAGGCTGGATTTTCGGCACGATTACGTCGTCAAATTGCTCATCATTTAATTCGGTTACCTAACACAACCCTATCAAAACAGGGTGACCAAAACTTAAAACGACTAGTTTCAGACGATATCGCAACCTTACACCATATGGTGGCACATTTACCGTCAGAAATTGCGATTTTTGCTGTAATCCCTTTGGTTTCTATTGTTTTATTAATTGCTTTGGTGGGCCCGATGGCCCTTTGGGTATTATTACCGGGTGCAATTGCTTCACTCTATTATTTAATTATTGTTCCCCATGTATCAAAACGAGATGGCGCTGCACGTATGCAGGTTATGTTAGATATTATTGGTTCTGCTGATGATTATGCGCGCGGCATTCGTGATAACCGAATATATGGGCAACAATCAGGCGCTTTAACAGCCTATACTCAAGCAGCACAAAATTTCACTCAAAATATGGTGTCTTGGGTGAGTAAAGTCGCAACACTCGCTGCTGTTGCCACTGCATTACTACAAGCTGTTGCAACCTTTGCTATAGCCTATCTCGTGGCTTATCAATACGACAGCATGACCTTGGCTGCAACACTTTTCTTTAGTTTAGCCATCGTAACACCTTCACTACGTTTAGGACATGGTCTTGATTATGTCGCTGCTGGGCGAGCTGCAGCTAGTCGTTTATCTGCTTTCTTAAAAGAGCCAGTACTCTCATCGGGCAATCTACAACAGATTGAGGAAGATGTAACACTTGAAATAGTGAATGCAAGCTTTGCAATTGAAAATCAAAAAGTATTTGATCGATTAAGTTATTCATTTCCAAAAAATTCAATGACTGCAATTACGGGACCGAGTGGAGTTGGCAAAACCACCTTACTGCGAGCACTTGCTGGATTAGCTGTATTGCAAGAAGGTGTTGTTCAATTAGCAAAAACAGATATTTTGCAATTACATGAAAAACTAAGACATGAAAAGGTTTTGTTTATTCCACAAGGTGGAGATGTATTACCGATCACAGTAAGAGAAAACTTGTCCTTATCTGCCGTTAATGCAAATGATGCACAACTTGAGCAGGCATTACTCAAGGCCCAACTAAAAGTAGATTTAAATGCAGATGCAACTTTACTTTCAGGCGGTGAAAAACAGCGCATAGGAATAGCGCGTGCGTTTTTATCTTCAGCTCCTATTATTTTATTAGATGAGCCAACGAGCGCACTCGACCAAACCAATGCGAAAAAAATAATATTGGAATTACACCACTTAGCTAAAAACCAGAATAAAACCATCGTCATGGTCACTCATGATCTTGCCTTAGCTGCTCATGCCGACAGCAGGTTAGTGCTTAACGGCCCAACTGACTCAGGGAAATCTTTATGAATACTGCTGCTAAATTAAATAAAGATCAGATTTTTTCGATGCTTCCTCGTGCGGCCAAACAAAAATTAATTATTGTTGGTATCGGATGGATCATTGTTGCAGCAATTGAAGCAATCGCATATACCGTATTGGCATTTGCAATTGTCAATCAATGGTCACCAAGCTGGGTTCTCATCAGTGCAATTGCAGCAATATTAGTGACAGTTATAGTCACTCGTGCTGGCTTCCTTACCGGTGTGCGTTTAGCAGGGGACCTATTTGCTGAGTTAGGCAAATCTTTAGCTCGTGCCAAGCTCTCTTGGTTTACCAATGAACAGCGTGCTCAGATTAAGACAATTGCTGGACAGGGAATTCCTGGGTTTATGAGTATTCCTGCTCATCAATTGCAAACCTTTTTACATGCCCCATTTATGCCTTTGTTTCTCACAATAGGAATAGGCCTGCTTGCTGGAGCAGGCGTAGCATTTGTCGCTTTAGGCTTACTTTTGCTCTCTTTATTTGCTCAATTCCTAGCTCAACGTGCACTCATGCATATTGATAAAAAACGTAATACTGCCGATTTAGCTGCTTCACAAGCAACGTTGGAATTGGTTGATCATGTTGAGTTATTACGCACAGCCGCGGGACCAGAACGTGCGGTTCAAAGGCTGGAACATCGTTGGGAAGAGCAAGAAGAGACATTAGTACGGATCAACCGTGCTGCTGCACTTGCAAGTTTTATTGCAACCTTGGCAAGTGTTTTACCCATTGCAGGGATGGCAACGTATCTGGTGATCGCTGGAGTCAATCATGCTGCTTTGGTATTGGCATTACTCGTCTTAATTGGACGTGCAGCAGCGCCGTTAGGTGAACTTGCTACTGCAGGGTTGCATATCAATGATTTATTTGCTGCACTACGCAACTTTAATCAGATCACCCATCCACCTGAGTTACCTGAGCCATTACACCCTCAAATTCCTACTGGCCATCATATTTCGGTACAAGGCGTTAGCTATGCGCCAGCACTTGAAAATATATCTCTCGATATCGCATTGGGGAGCAGAGTATGGGTTACCGGAACAAGTGGTAGTGGTAAGAGTACTTTACTTGAATTGCTTACACGGTTTGATGATCCACAAAGAGGAAAAATTACCCTTGGTGGCATAGCTCTTGATCAAATGAAATATGAAGATTTGGTCTCGAATATCGCTTATGTCACGCAAGAACCTATTTTGTTCACAGGTACACTGGCTGAAAATATCCGTTTAGGTAAACCTGATGCAACTGATGATGAAATAGAAAAGGCTGCAAGAGATGCCGCATTAGGGGCAATGATTGACCGTAGTTCAGAAGGAATTAATCAATCGGTGGGTAAACAAGGCACCGCATTGTCTGGTGGTGAACGTCAGCGGGTCGCAATTGCCCGAGCATTACTCAAAAATGCGCCGATTTTAATACTTGATGAAGCAACCTCTGCCTTGGATGAAGAGACTGAGCAGGAAATTGTTACAACGATACGTGCTCTTTCTTCTACGGTTATTTTTGTGACGCATCGTGATTCAGCCATTTGGCAACCGACTCAAACTATCAATTTAGCTTCAACTTCTGTTTAAAAAAATAGCGCAGAAACCTGATTTAAGCATTTTTTATAAAAGAAAAATGCTTAATATTTGGAGAATTCTTAAGTGAATAAACATCAATATAATATGTTCTGTTTACCGCCTGCGGGGAGTAGCGCGAGTATTTATCATCCATGGAAAAAGCAGATCTCTGACAATATTCGTATTATTCCTATTGAATATTCGGGTCATGGTATAAAAATAAATGAACCATTAATTGATAATCCTGATCTATTGGCTATGCAAATTGCCAATGAAATACAAGCTTACTCAGACAAGCCGTTTATTTTATTTGGACATAGTGTGGGAGGTGGCTTGATTTGGAAAGTACTCAATTATTTAAATGAAAAACCCATAATTGATCAGTTGAGATTAATTGTTATAAGTAGCCGACCTGAGCACCACTATATTCAACATATGCGGTACAAGCATGAGCTAACTGATGAAAAAATTATTGATGAATTAAAGCGATACAATAATTTTCCTGATGAAATTTTAAATAATCAGGATGCACTCACATTCTTTCTCAAAATCATTCGTAATGATTTCTATCTTAGTGATCAATTACTTGGCGAGAAGATTCATAAGACTGAGGTTCCGATCGTTGCATTTTATGGCAAACAGGACCCTGATATTCCTAACAAAAGAATGATGGATGCATGGCAACAACACACAGAAAATTGGTTAGGAAGCATTGAGTTTGAAGGGGACCATTTCTACTTTCTCAATCCCGAAACTCGAGTGAAGATGCTTGAAAAAATTGCTGCCATCGTTGAAACATTGACTGTGAATATTGAATAAAGTCCATGCTATGAATACGAAGAAGCAGTTAAGTAGAGGGGCTAATTCATGTCTGGATGAAATAAATATTCAATATGAAAAGCTAACAGCTTTCGGGCTAGATATACATAAAGTTCAGCTCAGCCAAATCAAAGAAATACCTCAGCTTGATCATATCTATCAGGAGCTGAATATATTTCTTCCACCGAATATAAAAAGCTCACGCTTCATTCGTCAATTAGAGTTCTTGACGGGGCGCTTAGCAGCAAAATATGCATTACAAAGCTTTAACTTACAAGATTCTATTGTCTATCAAGGTAGACATGGGGAACCCCTATGGCCCGAAGGAGTGATGGGGGGGATTAGTCATGTTGGATCAAAAAAATCATGTTATGCCATCGCATATGCTAGAAATAACACACCTAAAGAAAAAATATTTGGAATCGATATAGAGTCTCAAAAACATTATATTTTTTTTCAAAAGAAAGATGAATTTTATGATGTTTTTCTCAATAAAAACGAGCAAGAAGAAATTGAAAAGCTACTAAAAGATCAAGCATATTTATATTTGATAATATTCTCCGCTAAAGAAAGTATCATTAAGGCATTTTATTTAAAATATAAGCAAATTATTGATTTTAAGAATATAAAATTTAAAGCGCTAGATGGCGCGTTTCTTTATTTTTACCTTAGACAAGAAAGTTTAATCGAGATAACTCTAGAGGTTAAAGTTTATTTTTTTCATACAAATAACGAGATAATTACAATTTCTTGCATTGAAAACTAAATTTGTTATTGATAACAATAATCATTTGAATTAATGTGTGTTTTAGTATTTTTATATCCTTATATTTAAAAAGAAGTACTACAGAATTTGCTTGAAAAAATCAATGTGAGAGGTGATATACAGATGATGCAGACTCAAATATCAGTAGAGCAAAATTTAGATCATATCGGTCAAAAGAAATTTTCATGTTTTTCTACGAAGAATTATTATCTCGAGGTCAACGAATTCGTTAAAACGTTAAATACACCTGCAGCAAATACCGCACTATTGAATGAAGAGATTGCAAAATGCTTTGAAGAAATTAAAAAGCAAGGCCATCAAAATCCAGTTTTAATTGGTGCTATACCTTTTGATATTACAAAGAAAAGTAGCTTAAATTTTTATGCTGATCATAAAAAAATAACACAAGCATCTTCTACGATTAACTCTTTAAAAAATCGTAATAACATTGAGATAATTAATAAGTCATTACTTATTCAACGACAAAAATTTGAAGGTACAGTACAGCTAGCTTTAGATGCTTTTGAGAAAAAGAAGGTAGAAAAAGTTGTTCTCTCTCAGGCTGTTGAATATGAGTTTAACCGTCATCAAGAGCCTGAAAATTTATTGGCTGCTTTATTAAAACAAAATCCAAATGCTTATAATTTTGTGATTCCAGTCGAACATAATAATTATATCCTAGGTGCAAGCCCTGAACTGCTTTTGTCAAAACAAGGGCGTATTGTAACCAGTAATCCTTTGGCCGGCTCTCGTCCTAAATCTCAAATTTCTGAAAAAAATTTCGTCAGTCAACAAGAATTAAATCATTCTGAAAAAGATCAACATGAACATCGAATTGTGGTTGAAAATATTATTAGAAATTTAGCCACTCATTGTGTAGAACTTAAGGTTTCTGAATTTCCAGATATTTTAGAAACATCAACGATGTTGCATTTATCATCAGAATTCCAGGGTATGCTTAAGCAACAGGCTCCCGATGCCTTAAACCTTGCATTAGAATTACATCCAACACCAGCAGTTTGTGGCTCACCAACTCATGTTGCTAAGCAATTTATTTTAGATCATGAAGGTTATGACCGACATTATTACACGGGGTTAGTCGGCTGGATGGATGCGGAGGGTAATGGTGAGTGGGTAGTGACGATTCGATGCGGTTTACTTAGTGAAAATAAAATGCGCTTATATGCTGGTGCGGGGATTGTTGAAGGGTCAGATGCTGAAGCTGAATGGTTAGAAACAGAAGCTAAAATGCAAACCATGTTAAATATTCTAAATACAAAAATTGCTGTGTAATGAGAAACCCTAGGCTGGTTTTATTTTTATAGTCAAAACAATAACTAAATATTCCACGGGGCTATGCTAAAAAAATTTAATAAAAAAAAGCCTGCATAAAGCAGGCTTTTTTTATTAAAGAGGATTATTCTAAGAATTTAACAGTTACGCCTGAACGTACTTTGTTACCTAAATCGTTAGCATCCCAGTTCGTTAAACGGATACAACCGTGTGATGCAGTTTTAGAAATTAAAGACGGGTTTGGTGTACCGTGAATACCAAATGATTTTTTGCTTAAACCAATCCAGATATTACCTACAGGAGCATTTGGACCTGGTGGTAATGAAAGCGGTTTTAAGTTATTGCCTTGTACAAAGTTAGAAGGAGAGTAGCTGTACCAAGGGTTACGTGCTACACCTACTACCTTGTAAGTACCGGTCGGAGATGGCGTATCAGTACTGCCAATTGTTGCAGGAAATGACGCAATCATTTGATTACGGCTATTAAACAGATACAACTGTTTCGCACCTTTATGCGCAATAATCAAGTGAATATCTTCTGGTAAGTCATTGCGTACATTTGGAACAATGATTTTTTCACCAACTTTTTTGAATGTCGCAGTCGGGTTAATTTTCTTTAAGAAGGCTTCATCAATATGAAACTTCTC
This sequence comes from Acinetobacter sp. BD54, assembly GCF_044778325.1. Lineage (NCBI taxonomy): Bacteria > Pseudomonadati > Pseudomonadota > Gammaproteobacteria > Moraxellales > Moraxellaceae > Acinetobacter > Acinetobacter sp. BD54. The sequence goes on from NZ_JANJEP010000005.1 coordinate 359,880, forward strand.
GCCCAACATTTCACTTACGCGTGTGTAGTACAAACCTTTCATTTTTGCTTGTAAAGCATAATCAGAAGGAATTGATTGTGCGTAAGGACCTTTTAAATCGGCATCGGTAATGGTGTATTCAATAAACGCTGGTTTGTTTTGTTTAGCAACAAGCGCATCCCAAGTCTCTTTAGTTAACTCGCCAGTAGGAGATAAACCATTCATTTGCTGGAAAGATGCAATTGCTTTTAATGTATTTTTACCGCTCATGCCGTCAATCGCACCCGGTGAAGCATGTGCATTATTAAGCATAACGTGAGCGCGTGCATAAACTGGAAGTTGGCCTTTGCCAATATTTTCATACCACTCAGCGTTGTTTAAGCTATCTAATGTCCATGTAACCGCTGGCGCAGAAGTTGCTGTAGACGCAGTAGCTGTTGTGGTTTTAGCCGTAGCTACTGGTGTTGAAGCGGCAATACCTGAATCAGCATTTTGGTCTTCAGCTTTTTGTAAATTTTGTAATGTTGTTGACGCTCTATTTAGGTCATTTTGTTCTTGTGCAGTAATCTGAGTCTGAGCTTGAGCTTTTACAGTTGAAGCAGCATCTACAGCAAGCGGATCAATCGGATCTTCTACAGGAGCAGATACTTTATTAGGGTTCAGTGGTTGCTCAGTTGTTGACGCAGCCAAAGCAACATTAGCAATAATACAACTTAAACTCATAGCGAGTAATGAGCGAACAAACATGTAATTCAACCTTAAGAATTTTCATATAAGCAATAGGGAAAATCAGATCCTTTAGGCCATAAACTCACCAATCATTCATTCTTATGAATTTAATATTGGCTTATTTGAGACTCGAAGGGATATAAATAAACCCGATGTAACATGCTGCAAGTATTGCAGAAAACGTTTCTTCTTGCAGTAGACTTTTGTGTAAATATGCATTTTTTAGTAGATTGGCAAGTTTTTTGTGTGAAATTGAAATTATAAAAACACTCACCTTTTGTTATGATGCTGCCACATGAAAAAGATAGAGATCGGCAATGACGACACTTAAAAATGATCGTTTCTTACGTGCTTTATTACGTGAGCCTGTAGATACCACTCCAATATGGATGATGCGCCAAGCAGGACGTTATTTGCCTGAATATCGGGAAACACGCTCAAAAGCTGGTGACTTTCTATCTTTATGCAAAAATACAGAGTTTGCTTGTGAAGTGACTTTACAGCCTTTGCGTCGCTACGATTTAGACGCAGCAATTTTATTTTCAGATATTTTAACTATTCCAGACGCATTAGGACTTGGACTGTATTTTGAAACTGGAGAAGGTCCGAAGTTTCATAAAACGGTACGTACTGAACAAGATGTGGCTAACTTACCTAAGCTTAATGCTAAAGCCGATCTTGATTATGTGATGAACGCAGTAAGTACGATTCGTTCTGCTTTAGGTGGTCAAGTTCCACTGATCGGTTTTTCTGGTAGTCCGTGGACGCTTGCAACTTATATGGTTGAAGGTGGTTCAAGTAAAGAGTTCCGTTTTACCAAGCAAATGATGTATGCGCAGCCGGAAGTTTTGCATGCGTTGCTCGACCATTTAGCAGATTCAGTCATTGACTACTTAAATGCGCAAATTGATGCAGGCGCTCAGGCAATTCAAATCTTTGATAGTTGGGGTGGGGCTTTAGCACACCGTGAATATGTAGAGTTCTCTCTTAACTATATGAAGAAGATTATCGCGGGCTTACAACGTGAAAAAGATGGACGCCGTATTCCAGTGATTGTGTTCACTAAAGGTGGCGGTCAATGGTTAGAACCAATGATCACGACAGGTGCCGATGCATTAGGGCTGGACTGGACGACACCATTAAATACGGCTCGAACCACGGTGGCAGGTCGTGTTGCCCTACAAGGGAACCTTGACCCGGCTGTTTTATATGGTTCGGCGGCTTCAATTGAAAAAGCTGTAAAAGCAATGTTAGATGATGCTTATGCAAACGGTGAGAAGACCGGTTATGTTGCTAACTTAGGGCACGGTATTACCCAATGGGTAGATCCGGCGCAGCCAAAAATCTTTGTAGATACGGTACATGAATATAGTGCTAAATATCTAGGATAGTTTTTTGTGCAATATCTGTTTTTACCTCTTCAATTTATTGGCAAGGCTGTTTCGGCAGCCTTGTTTGGTATTTTGCTTCTCATTGCTTTTGCCCTAACTGCGTCGATGGGAAGCCATGAATATATGGGTTTTTATCGTTATGACTATTTACTCATCTATGCAGTGCTGATTCAGATCTGTCTTTTATATTTAAAACTTGAATCATGGGCAGAAGCCAAAGTTATTGCTTTATTTCACGTCATGGCGATGGCCATGGAAATATTCTTAACACACCCTGCGATTGCGTCATGGCAATATCCGCAGCCTGCGGTATTTAAAATTTTAACTGTGCCTTTATTTGCAGGCTTTATGTACTCTGCCGTAGGTAGTTTTTTTGCACGCTCAATACGCCTGCTGCAAGTTTCATTTGAAAAACTTCCGAGTTTTGGAAGTATGCTTTTGCTCGCATTTTTCTCATATATAAATTTTATGAGTAAATTTTTTGTACCCGATATTCGCTATATTTTATTTGCTATCAGTGTTTTTATTTTTTGGAAAACAAAACTTTATTTTCAATTAAATGAGCATAAATTTAAAATCCCGATGCTACCTGTATTGTTAACACTCGCTTTTCTGATCTGGATTGCTGAAAATATTAGTACTTTTTATAAAATCTGGCTCTATCCAAGTCAGGTAGAGGCGTGGCATATGGTGGGGTGGGGTAAACTTGGATCATGGTATTTATTATTACTTTTGAGTTTAGTGTTAGTACTTAAAATATTAGGTCATCGAGATAATCAAGGTAATTGGAATTTAAGATAAATTTTTCTTTTACACTTTTTATCATATTATTTATTTTTTAATTGCTAAATGATTGGCTTATCGCTATCTTTAATATCGTGTAATAAGAATTACACATAACAATACATAAGAAACAATCAATAATGATTTTTGGAGATATACATCTATGTTAAAAAAATTAGCTTTAGCTGCTTTGTTAGCAGCTGGTTCAAGTGTTGCTATGGCTGATAACGATGTAGGTTGTGGTGTGGGTACGCAAGTATGGGCTGGCCAAAAAGGAGTGGTGCCTAAAATTCTTGCTGCAACAACAAACGGTATTTTTACTAACCAATTATTAGGTATTACTTTCGGTACTTTAGGTTGCCGTCAGGGTGGAACAGTTACAGCACAAGTTGTTACTTTCACAAATGAAAATGCAGAAGCTTTAGCGCGTGACATGGCTGTAGGCCAAGGTGAAAGCCTGAATGTACTTGCTGAGTTAATGCAAATCAAACCACAAGATAAAGACCGTTTCTTCAAAGTTTCAAAAGCAAACTTTGGTGAAATCTATTCAACAAACAACCAAAACACACTTCAAGTATTAGCATCATTACAAAACGTAATGGCTAAAGACGAAGTTTTAAAAGCTTACGTATAAGTTTGAAATTGAAAACCCTGTCATTTGGCAGGGTTTTTCTTATATTTAATGATTAAAATTGATGAGCTTAATGAAATCGGTTGTTTTAATTTTTGCCTCTTTGGCAGTGAATATTGCGTATTCAGCAGAAACAAATCCATCTATTCAAAAATATTGGTCCATTGCAGAACAAAAAAAATTAGACCAAGACATTACATGGCAAAGGCTCATGTATGCCAATAAAAACCAGAAAAGTGAGGTCACTTATGCTGGCTATTTTCTATCAGAAAATGGAAAAAATAATTTAAAAGAAGAACTGAAAGCAGACATCTCGGCATTATTTATACCTACGCAAGATAACCAGTCAATTCGCTGTAAATTTCCGGCACGCAGTCAGTGGCTTATACAGCAATTAGACATTCAAGAAAATGAATTGCCACAAGTAAAATGTTCAGAATTTGAAAACTGGATTGGGCAGATTAAGCCTTACAAAGCGACCCTAATTTACGCCACAGATTTTATGGGTAATCCAAGCTCAATGTTTGGCCATACCTTATTACGTTTAGATCCTAAAGATCAACAGCAGTTAAATCTCGTTTCTTATGCCGTAAACTATGCAGCAACTGTGGCAGGCAATGACAACTGGTCATATGCATGGAAAGGCTTAACAGGGCAATATCCGGGTGAATACTCACTTATGCCTTACTATCGTAAGGTAAAAGAATATGGTGATTTTGAGAGCCGTGATTTGTGGGAATATGAGTTAAATCTATCTCCAGAAGAAACGCGGTTTTTGGTGAGTCATATTTGGGAAATGCAACATGTAAGCTTCCCTTATTACTTTGTGAGTGATAACTGTGCATATCGGTTATTGGGCTTAGTCGATTTAGTTAAACCTGAATCTCATCTACAAGAAAAGTTTAACTACGCTTCTATTCCAATGGAAACCATTAAAGCGATGCAACAACAAGGACTCACCAAAGCTCCTGTGTATCGACCTGCTTTAGAAACTCAATTATTGGCCCAAGCTCACCAGCATGGCGCATCTTTAGCTAAAGTTGCTCATCAGTTAGCAATGAAGCCAATTAAAGAGTCTTCGGAAACACTTAAATCATTTAGCCCATCAGATCAGGCCAAAATTCTTGAGATGGCTTATGATGATTTATATCTACAGTTTATTGGCCGCAAAGTTGAAGAAAGCTTTGCTCAGCCACAGCTTAGACAGCTTTTAGCACTACGAAGTCAGATTGATTTAGACAAACAGCGCCAAGAACCTAAAAGACCATCAACCGAGCCGACTCAAGGCCATAATGCACGTAATGTCTCGCTAAAACTGGGCGAGGTGCAAGGTGACAAGTTTATCGAGATAGGTCATAGGCAGGCTTATCATGACTTAATAGATCCGCAGGGCGGATACCGTGCCGGTACTCAATTATTATTTTTAAATGGTAATGCACAGTGGCGAGATGATCATTTAAAACTAGAACATCTTGATCTGTTAGAAGTGAACTCTTATAACCCGATTCAACCATTTAAAACTCCGCTGACTTGGGGATTTAACTTAGGCTGGCGTCAGGAAGCGGTTCATGACGGCGTTTATAGTGATGAAAAGCAGCATGGCGTCGCGAGTTTTAATGCTCAGGTTGGTTACAGTCTTGCAGATTATGAGCGCAAACATATTTGCTATGGGCAGGTACAAACTTATGTCCAAGCGGGTTCAAATTTAGATAAAGGCTGGCGTGTGGGAGTAGGGCCGACATTAGGATGTATGAATCAGTGGTTTGAAAAATTTAACACTGTGGTACAAGTTGAGCTGCCATATTGGGAAGACCAAAACCAATGGAACTTACGGCTAAATACACAGTGGCAATATGCCATTAATAGTAATAATGCCATTCGCTTTAATTGGGATTATGAAAAACAAAATCATCTAGATTGGATGAAATCAAGCTTAGGATATGTTTGGTTCTTTTAAACCATGTACCTATAAAAAAAGAGAGAAATAGATGATGACTATTTCTCTCTTTTTATTTTAGGGAAAAATTATTTCTTTATTGCATTCAGCACAGCATAAGCTGCCTTAATGCGCTCTTCATTTGGAATACGTTTATTGGTTAACATGACTAAACCAATATTTTCTTTAGGAATAAACACTACATATGTTCCGAAACCGTTAGTTGAGCCAGTTTTATGGTACATCTTAACTGAAGGCTCTTTTGAAATAGCAGTCACTTTATTAGGCTTCATCACAATTTGTTCTGAATTACTGTCTAATAAAGTTTGTAAAGGTGCCGGATAAGAAAACTCTTCCCAACCGAGTGCCTGATACATGGTATTTACTTGATAGCGACCTTGATGTGTTTCATTAATTGCCCGTTGAATATCTGCCGGATATTTCTGTGGGTTGAAGTTGGCATGAATAAAACTCAACATGTCGGGTAGTGTCGATTTGACGCCATATGCTGGGGCATCGAGTGGGCCGGGGTTAACTCGAATCGGCTGATTTTCTTGGTTATAGCCAAAAGCATAGTTTTGCATTTGGGTCTTAGGTACATTTACATAGCTATGTTTTAAGCCAAGGGCCGGAAAAATTGTTTTTTCTAAGACTTGATCGAAAGGTTTATTCATAGACAAAGCAACAACTTTTCCAAATAAGCCAATACTTGGATTTGAATATTGTCTGTATTCACCGATTGGGTTTTTAGGTTTCCAGTCTTTGAAAAAAGTTAAAACTTGTTGGTCTGTTTGTACTTCATCTGGAAACTGCAAGGCAAGGTTACCACTTGTATACGTCGCGAGTTGAAGTAAGTTAACTTGGTCAATCGGTGTGTTTTTTAGTTCTTTCCAATATTTACCAGGCGTATCGTCAAAAGAGATTTTTCCTTTATTTTTTGCATATCCACCTGCTGTCGCGGTAAATAATTTACTGACAGAACCTAGCTCAAAAATGGTACTGCTATTTACGGCTTTTTTATCTTGAACAGATTGAAGACCATAATACATTTCATACTTTTTATTATTTTGAATAACACCCACAGCCATACCTGGCACATCATATTTTTCTAATAACGGTTTAAAGTTTTGATCTACCAGTTTTTTAATTTCTTGGTCTTTTGGTGTATTGCCCGCATAAATTGAGGTACTAAAAATAAAAAGCGGGGATAAAAGTAGACAAGAAATTTTTTTAAATCGCATGATTAGCTCATAAATTATTTAAAAAGAAAGATGCCTACTTTTATAACAAAAATCACCTAATTTAATTGTTATGTTTTATAGAATTGGATCGAAGTTTATCGCGTTCAGCTATAAAAAAAGCCCAACATTGTCGGGCTCTTATTTAGACAGTAAAAACGATATTAGTAGCTTTCTGGTACTGCACTTAAGAATTCACGGCGTGCTTCTTTATCGGTTTTAAAATCTCCGACAAATGAAACTGTACGGGTGGTAGATTCTTGTTTACCTACACCACGCATCATCATACACATATGTGCTGAATCGATGACTACAGCAACGCCACGAGCACCAGTCACTTCTGCAACAGCTTCAGCGATTTGCTGAGTAAGGTTTTCCTGAATTTGCAAACGACGAGCAAACATCTCGGTAATACGTGCAAATTTAGATAAGCCAAGAACTTTGCCTTCTGGTAAATAGGCAACATGAACACGGCCATAGAATGGGAGAAGATGATGTTCGCAGAGCGAATAAAATTCAATATTCTTCACCAATACCATTTCATGGTTATCTGATGGGAAAACAGCATTATTGGTGACTTCTTCTAAAGTTTTACTATAGCCAGAAGTTAAATATGAAAAAGCTTTAGCCGCACGCACAGGCGTATCTTTAAGGCCGGGACGATTAAGGTCTTCACCGACGGCAGTCAGAATATTTGCGTACGATTGCTGCATTGACATAAGACGTATAAATTTACTCTATTAGACAAGCTCGGCATTGTATCAGAAACATGACCTGATGTTCATAAATCCTCGCACTATATTTATTTTGGTTTTTCCGTACGCTTGATAAAAGATGAATAAATTTCATGTTTTTTAACGTTAATAGTCAAGTGTTTGGACATGAAATGTGCGCTTAATATTGATAAGTTCTAAATGATAGCCTAATGGCATCATATTTGCACAGAAGCATTATTATAAAGCATAAGGATAAAACATGTTAGAACGTCCAATCACCTTCTTTTTCCGTGGTGGTCAGCAGCAAGTAGAAAATGCAGTACCTACAATGACGGTTTTACAATTTCTGCGAGAATATACTCAAACTGGTAAGACTAGGCAGACTGGTACAAAAGAGGGATGTGCTGAGGGCGATTGTGGTGCATGTACAGTAGTGATTGGTGAGTTGGTCAATGACAACCTGCAATTACGTAGTGTGAATGCGTGTATTCAGTTTTTACCAACTTTAGATGGTAAGGCCCTATTTACAGTAGAAGACCTTCATAGCTTATTGCCAGTACCAGATGGCACACTTCATCCGGTACAACAGGCGATGGTCGATATGCATGGTTCACAATGCGGTTTTTGTACACCCGGTTTTATCATGTCGTTATGGTCAATGTATGAAAATGAACAACAGTCTCCAAGCAAAGATAAAATCAGTGATTATCTTTCTGGAAACTTATGTCGCTGTACAGGCTATCGCCCTATTTTAGATACAGCACAAAAAGCTTATGACTATCCACGTGTTGTATTAGAACGTCAAAAAGTAATTGATGTATTAAAAGAGATCAAAGCATTACCTGCATTGCATTTGAATGATCAAAAGCAGCAATTTTTTGCACCCAAGACTTTGCAGGATTTTGCTACTTTACGTTTACAGTTGCCGCAAGCACGTATTGTTGCAGGTAGCACAGATGTCGGTTTGTGGGTCACAAAGCAGGGCCGTGATTTGGGCGATATGCTTTATATAGGTCAAGTTGAAGAGCTGAAAAAGATTGTAGTCACAGACCATGCTTTAACGATTGGGGCAAATGTAAGTTTGAGTGATGCACTCATTAAAATTTCAGATTTTTATCCCGATTTTCAAGAATTACAGCGCCGTTTTGCTTCCATGCCGATTAAAAATGCAGGAACACTAGGTGGAAATATTGCTAATGGTTCGCCTATTGGTGATTCAATGCCGGCATTAATTACGCTAGGTACACGATTGATTTTGCGTGTAGGTAAGCAGACTCGTGAAATTGCTTTGGAAGACTTTTATTTAGACTATCAAAAAACAGCATTACGACTTGGTGAGTTTGTTGAGGCGATTGTTATTCCGCTTCGCGAAGGGCAGACACGCTTTAAATTTGCCAGCTATAAAATTGCCAAACGATTTGAGCAAGATATTTCTGCGGTATGTGCAGCTATTTCTTGTGAGTTAGATAATGATGATGTCGCTCACAATGTAAGAATTGCTTTTGGTGGTATGGCAGCTATTCCTAAACGTGCAAAATATGCAGAAGCCATATTAGAAGGCCAGCAAATTACAGCAGAATTGATGATTCAGGCGCAGCAGGCATTGTCACAAGACTATCAGCCTTTAGATGATGGACGGGCTAGCTCAGCATATCGTTTACACGTCGCGAAAAACTGTTTACAGCGTTTTTATGTAGAAAAAATTCTGTCTCAAACACTCACTCGTGTGAATGACTTGATTGCTATGGTGGAGATCTGACATGAATCAAAATATTGACTTAAGGGTTTCTAAAAAATCCGCTAAAGCAGGTGATTCGATTCCACACGAGAGCGCGCATTTACATGTGACGGGGCAGGCAACTTATATTGATGATTTACCTGAGCTTGAAAATACATTGCATTTGGCAGTCGGATTCTCGAATTGTGCCAAAGGCAAAATCAGTAAGTTTGATTTAGATGCAGTACGTCAGGCTGAGGGTGTTTATGCAGTTTTTTCGGCAAAGGATATAGAGGTTGAAAATAATTGGGGGCCAATTGTTAAAGATGACCCAATTTTTGCCGAAGAGCAGGTTGAGTTTTATGGACAAGCCTTATTTGTGGTCGTTGCCGAGAGTTATCAGCAAGCCCGTCAGGCAGTTCGTTTAGCAAAAATTGAGTATGTGCCCGAAACTCCAATTTTAACGATTCAAGATGCAATTAAAAAAGAATCGTGGGTGTTACCACCTGTTGAATTTAGCCATGGTGAAGTTGAGCAAGCATTTCAAAATGCAGCTCATCAACTTTCAGGTGCTATTGAGCTGGGTGGGCAAGAGCATTTTTATCTTGAAGGGCAAATTTCCTATGCGATTCCACAAGAAAATCAGAGTTTAAAAGTCTATTGCTCGACACAACATCCAACCGAAATGCAGTTACTGATTTGTCATGCATTAGGCATGAATATGCATCAGGTCAGCGTGGAAAGTCGCCGTATGGGCGGCGGTTTTGGTGGTAAAGAGTCACAGTCAGCGCAGTGGGCATGTATTGCCTCTTTGGCAGCACAAAAAACGGGCCGTCCGTGTAAATTACGCTTAGATCGTGATGATGACATGAGTGCTACAGGCAAACGTCACGGTTTTGCTTATGAGTGGTCTGTGGCTTTTGATGACAGTGGTGTTTTGCAAGGCTTAAAGGTACAACTGGCTTCAAACTGTGGTTTTTCGGCTGATCTTTCTGGGCCAGTGAATGAACGTGCGATTTGCCATATTGGCAATGCCTATTATCTAAATGCAGTTGAGCTACGTAACTTGCGTTGTAAAACCAATACTGTTTCCAATACGGCATATCGTGGTTTTGGTGGACCGCAAGGCATGTTTGTGATTGAAAATATTATTGATGACATTGCTCGTTATTTAGGTTGCGATCCGGTTGAAATTCGTCAGCGCAATTTCTTTGCCGAGCAGCCCGGCGCTGGACGTGACCGTATGCACTATGGGGCAGAAGTCCGTGATAATGTTGCGCCAAAATTGGTAGCTGAACTATTGCAAAGTAGTGATTACGTGAAGCGTAGACAGACTATTCATGCCTTTAATCAGAATAATGACATCATTAAGCGTGGTATTGCGTTAACCCCATTAATGTTTGGTATTTCATTTAACGCTGTGCATTACAATCAGGCAGGTGCACTGGTCTATGTGTATATGGATGGTACTGTCGCGATTACACATGGTGGTACAGAAATGGGACAGGGGCTATATACCAAAGTACGGCAGGTTGCTGCACATGAGTTGGGTTTACCCATCGATAGCGTTCGTTTAATTGCAACCGATACTTCTCGTGTGCCAAATACTTCGGCAACTGCAGCATCGAGTGGCGCAGATTTAAATGGTAAAGCTGTTCAAAACGCCTGTATTAAAATTCGTGAGCGTCTGGCAAAACTTGCAGCAGACATAAGCGATAGTGACGCAGGGCTAGTCCAGTTTGAAAATAGTATGGTTTCAACAGCGAATGGCCATTCATGGACATTTCCTGACTTGGTTCAACGGGCATATATGGCACGTGTACAACTATGGGACAGCGGTTTTTATAAAACGCCAGAAATTCACTATGATCAGGTCAACCATTTGGGGCGTCCATTTTTCTATTATGCCTATGGTGCAGCGGTCAGTGAGGTCGCAATAGATACCTTAACTGGGGAAATGAAAGTATTACGTGCCGACATTTTGCATGACGTCGGGCGGTCAATTAACCCTGCAATTGATATTGGACAAATTGAAGGCGGGTTTGTGCAAGGGATGGGATGGCTCACGACAGAAGAGTTGTATTGGCAGCCGCAGGGGCCACACGCAGGCCGTTTGTTTACCCATGCACCTTCAACTTACAAAATCCCGACTAGTGTGGACATTCCTCATATTTTTAATGTCAAACTGTTTAATAATCAAAACCAGGCAGACACCATCTATCGCTCTAAAGCGGTAGGTGAACCGCCATTTATGTTGGCATTATCGGTTTTCTCTGCAATTCGTCAGGCAGTACAGGCGGCTATTCCAGAAAATGCACCGCTCGTACTCAATGCTCCGGCAACTGCCGAGGAAATTTTACGTGCAATTGCGATTGGACGGGGACAAGCTTTGGCTGCTCGCCCACAGGCTAAAATGTAGAAGATTATGCAACATTTACAATGGTGGACTGATTTTGTAGCGTGGCAAGTCGATGCTCTGCCTATGGTATTGGTCACAGTGGTCCGTGCTGATGGTTCTACGCCACGAGAGGTTGGTGCAACGATGTTATTGCGGTTTAATTTGCAACAGCAATGGCAGCAGTCAGATACGATCGGTGGTGGGCATTTAGAGTTTCAGGCGATTGATATTGCTAAAGCAATGTTAAAAGAATCGGAAACTTGTGTGAGACGTATTGAACGTTTTAACCTCAGTGCTCGGTTGGGGCAGTGTTGTGGCGGAGTAATGTGGTTATTGTTTGAAAAAATATCACCCGCTGAAATTGCGTCGGATTTGTCTGGAAGTTTGCAAGCATGGCGAGCTGGCAAGCATATATGGCGTAACGTTTCACATCAATATGCATCCACTTGGCAGACTATGGATATGGAACAACAACCAAGTTTCGAGTTTCATTCTGGCAGCAGTGAAGAATGGCAATTTGGTCAGCAGATTCAACCAAATACCATACAAGTGCTGATTTGTGGCGCGGGGCATGTGGGTGAAGCAATTGTCCGTTGTTTATTACCTATTGGTGTGAGGGTGAAATGGATTGATCCGCGTGATGATATTTTCCCATCCGATTTACTGGAACAGGTGCAATGTTTAACGACTGATACCTTAGAAGCTGAGATTGAGCATTTTGACCGTTCAGGTGCAATTTTAATTTTAACTCATGATCATCAACTAGATCTGCAACTGTGTTTTACAGCCTTAAAACCTACGGCAAAACCATTTGCTTATGTTGGGATGATTGGCTCAAAAAGTAAAAGGGCCATTTTTGAAAAACGTATGCAGATGCGAGGTTATACTCCGGAAACTTTGCAACGTTTAGTTTGCCCGATTGGGATAGAAGGGATTTCATCGAAACAACCTGCAACGATTGCCATTGCAGTAGTTGCTCAATTATTACAGGTATTTGATGTAAAAAAATGATCCCAAAGGATCATTTTTTTTGTTCAAATTTTGGATTTTTTTCTGCACGTTTAAGCAGTACGAGAACGGCACCTGTGCCACCTTGGTTTTCAGGGGCACTTACAAATGCCAAAACATCACGATGTTGACGTAGCCATCCGTTGACATAGGTTTTTAAGACCGCTTCAGGGCCTTTACCATGCACAATTTTAATGACATTTTGATTTTCATCTTTTGCCATCTGGATGATTTGTAAAACTGCGTCACGTGCTTGTTCAATGGTACAGCCGTGTAAATCTACAGCTTCAAACCAACGCATCTTGCCTGCTTTTAAGTCTTCAAAAACCTTATGTTGAAGAGTCGCAATGCGATAGCTTAACGTTGCTTGGCTTGCGACCGGATTTAAAGCAGCTTGTGTATCTGATAGCTCGGCATGTTCGGTATCACGACCACCTTCGGCAGCTGCACGTTTCGCCAGAGTTTGTGCATCAACTTTTTTGGCACGTGGGGTTTTTACATCGGCAATATTACTATTGTTGATGGGTTTAACGCCTGCAACAGCCTGCTTAAATAGATGTGTGTCTTCCAATTCTTCAGACTCAGCCTGAGATTTTTTAGACTCAGGCTGATTTGCGATTTTGCTTGAATGAGGATTGGAGATTTGCTTTTTAAATTGCTTCAATAACTTTTGTTGCTCTTTAGAAAGCGATGAATCTTTATTACTCATATATCTTCATTAAACCGTTTGAGGTTGTCCAAAAAGGGCAGTAAAAGCTTGATCTGGACGTGGTTGTTTCATAAAACTTTCGCCAACCAAGAAACTGTGAATATCATGCTCTTGCATCATACGTACATCATCTGGTGTCGCAATACCACTTTCAGTGATCAATAAACGTGAGGCCGGAAGTAATTTTTTCAACCGAATAGTAGTATTTAAATCTACATCAAAGGTTTTTAAATTACGGTTATTTACGCCTAATAAACATTGCTCAGAAAGCTTTAAGGCACGCTCTAACTCTTCTTCGTCATGGACTTCAACCAATACATCAAGTTGATGCTCAAACGCAGTTTTAGACATTTCTTCGAGTTGCTGGTCAGACAAACAAGCAACAATTAATAAAATACAGTCAGCATGCAAAGCACGTGCTTCAACTACATTGTACGGGTCGACCAAAAAGTCTTTACGTAAAGCAGGTAGGGTACAATGATGACGAGCAATCGCAATATTTTCATCTGCACCCTGAAAGAAATCAACATCGGTCAATACCGATAAACATGCTGCTCCAGCTTGTTCATATTGCTGAGCAATTTCGGCAGGATTAAAGTCTGCGCGAATGATTCCTTTTGATGGAGATGCTTTTTTAATTTCAGCAATCACGCCCGGACGTTTATGTTGTAAAGCATTTGCAAAGCCACGCACCGGAGTCGCTGCTTTTGCAAGCTCTTCTACATCTTGCAAATTACGTTGTTTTAAACGCGCAGCAAGTTCCTCATGTTTACGGTCAACAATTTTACCTAAAATGGTATTTTGAATATTAATCATGAGAAGTCCTTAATCTGCCTGAGATTGTTTTAATGTTTTAGTAAATTCAGCTAAAACACTCATTTTCTCTAATGCTTGCCCGCCGTAAATAATATCTTGAGCGAATGCAACAGCCTGAGCATAAGTCTTGGTAATGCCTGCTACATAAATGCCTGCGCCTGCATTAAGCGCAATCATGTTTGCAGCTTTTTCACCAATATCAGATTTATTTTTGCTTAAAGCATCTTTAATGAGCTTTAGACTCGCCGTTGCATCTGCGACAACCAAACCATTTAATGTTTGTGACTCAATCCCGACATCTTCAGGATTAAGGGTCCATTCCGTAATTTCACCGTCTTTAAGCTCAGCAATAGTTGTCGGAGCTGCAAGACTGATTTCATCAAGACCATCTTTTGAATGGACAACCATGACATGTTCGGCACCAAGTTGTTTCATCACTTCGGCAATCGGGCGACAAAGTTCATCTGAAAACACACCAATGACAAAGCGTTTTACACCAGCCGGGTTGGTCAGTGGACCGAGTAAATTAAAAATACTTCGAATACCAAGTTCACGACGTGGGCCAGCAGCATATTTCATGGCTTTGTGGTGGTTTGGAGCAAACAAGAAACCCACACCCATTTCACGGATGCAGCGTTCGGTTTGTTGCATATCTAAATCAAGATGAATGCCTGCTTGTTCAAGTAGGTCTGATGAACCTGATTTACTTGAAACGCCACGATTACCATGTTTTGCAATGGTCGCACCTGCTGCAGCAATCACAAAGCTAGACGCTGTAGAGACGTTAAATAAATTTTGTCCATCACCGCCAGTTCCCACAATATCTACTAAATGTTTGATATCGCTCACATCGATCTTGATCGCAAATTCTCGCATGACACGTGCGGCCGCTGTCATTTCGTCAATGCTTTCACCTTTCATGCGTAGGCCCATCATTAAAGCACCAATTTGTGCTTCGGTTGCCTCACCTTGCATGATGCTGCGCATAATTTCTTCCATTTGAGGCTGAGTCAAATGAATGTTCTTGGTAATGTGGTTGAGCGCCTGTTGGATATTCATAGTCATGATTTACAGCATTAATGATTAAAATTTTTAGGTGAAGTTGATCGAGTGTGGGAGGTTCGGCCTATTGCGTTCCATGATTCACTAGCTAGGGGGCTATGTTAGCAGAAAATAATCAAAGATTTTTGCTGTTCGATAAGAGTTTTAAAAATTTTGCTCAGTTAGGGTATGCGTTTGAGTCATAAACAGAATTTATTTATTGAAAAAGGTTTTAGTTTATTGTGAGTTTTTATGATAAATAATTAACCATTTGGTATATCTTAAACATCAATATATCTAGAAAAAATGTGTATAAATCAACCAAATAAAAGTGGATATAGTAGGGCGATCTTTATTTTGTCTATTAATAAATATGTATTTAAATAACTTGAAATATGTAGGGGCTTTAAAAAATAAGCGCTCATTTATTTTTGTATTTGTTGCACTGTTTCATCCATTAAAAAGCTATGCGCAAGAAACCGTAGAGCAAACACAAAACCAAGCTAAACCTGATAAAGTAGTCCGTGTTGCAGTAACAGGATCTCGAATTTCAAAAGCACAAAAAGATGGCCCGACTAGTGTGACCGTCATTACCGCAGCCGATATTGAAAAACAAGGTTTTAGTAATGCATTTGACGCACTCAATAACCTGACGCAAAACACTGGTTTTGTGCAAGGTGCCGATTATGGAAATACTTTTACACCTGCAGCGAACGCCATTAGTTTGCGAGGTCTGGGACCCAATCATACTTTGACGTTAATTAATGGACATCGGGTTGCAGACTATCCTGTACCGTACGACGGTTCTGTCAATTTCGTAAATTTAGCCAATATTCCAACTGCTATTATTGACCGTATTGAAATATTAAACGGTGGCGCTTCTGCAATTTATGGTTCAGATGCAATTGCAGGTGTGGTGAACATTATTCTGAAAAAGAAAACAGATGGCACACAATTTAATATTAAGGCAGGTGGAACCAAAGAAGGTGGTGAAAATTTACGTTTACAATTGAGTGGCAGTAAGACTTTAGACAAGCTTAGTCTTGTTTATGGGATTGAACTCAGTGGCCGTGAGCCGATATGGGCAGCCGATCGAGATTTTATGTCGAGCCGAACTCGTTTAGGAGAAAAACCCGACACGGTTGTGGGTCGTAAAAATGCTGATACTGGAAAATATCTTTCAATTGGTGGGTGTCAGGCCTTTAATGGTTTATTTAACGGATCAGTCAATAATATTGGACAAGCAGGGGCGGACAATTGTGCCAGTGGTTTGGCTCGACCGACTTATTGGACTGTTCAAACTCAAAATCGCAGTCAAAATGGTTATCTCGGTTTAGATTATGAGTTAAATGATAAAACCCAACTATTTGCCGATTTTTTAATTGGGGCAAATCAAATTGAAAATAATACCCGTAGTCCGATATGGACTTCTCTTGGCGCATCAAGTGGTTATTTCCTAAATCAAGATTCGGGAAATTATGAAATTTGGAATCGCCGCTTTGCACCTGAAGAATTAGGCGGAGTAGAACGAATAAATAAAAAATGGAAAGAACTTTCTTCTAACTTAAATTTTGGAATTCGAGGCGATATTGGAGAGACGAGCTGGAGTTATGAAGCAGCCTATAATGGTTCCATCTATACCAGTCAGCTACGCCGCCAAGGCTTATTACGTTCGAATGTTGATGAGTACTTCTTAGGTCAGCAACTTGGTACAGATGCAGATGGTATTCCTATTTATTCACCTCATTTAGATCGTTTAAGTCGACCACTCACAGCAAGTGAATTTGAAAGTATTTCGGGCACAACAAAAGAAAAAGATAAGTCGTGGGCGCAAAGTTTAACCTTAAGCGCGAATGGTGACGTATTTAAGTTACCTGCAGGAACGGCCAAACTTGCGACTGTGGCCGAAATTGGGCGTCAAGGTTTTTCGATTAAGCCAGATCAGGCAGTTGAAAATGGTGAGTTTTATAATACGAGTTCTAGTGGAGAATATAGTGGTACTCGTACACGCCAAGCACTTGGTGCAGAATTATTCTTACCTTTAGCAAAGCCATTAAATTTAACCTTGTCCGGACGTTATGACCGTTATGCTTTGTCAGATAACAGTATTGATAAGCTAACTTTCGGTTCAGGCCTTGAGTTTAGGCCACATCCGACTTTATTGGTGCGCGGTAACTACGCGACCAGCTTTCGTGCACCAGATATGAACTATCTGTTCTTAAATAAACAAAAAGGTTATTTCGAAAAGACCACCGATTATTTACGTTGTAGCCAAACGGGACAATCTTTAGATAAATGTACCTTTAAAGATTACGCACCTGGGGCGAACTACACTTTAACCGGAAACAAAGAGCTTAAACCTGAAGAGGGTAAATCTTATGGTGCAGGTTTTGTTTGGTCGCCAACCAATAAGTTTGACATTAGCGTCGATTACTGGGATATCAAAATTGATAATCTTGTGAGAAATTTGAGTGATGACAAAATTCTACGTTTAGAAGCAGATTGTCGTTTAGGCAACCAAGATATTAACTCTGCGGCCTGTATTGATGCTTTGGCACGTGTAGAGCGTAACCCTGCAAATGCAGTTGTCGATCCAAATGTAATTAAGAATATTAATATCGTTCCGATTAATGCAGCATCAGACCATACCCGCGGGATTGATTTCACTAGCAGATGGCGCTGGAAAACAGACAGCTTTGGTAACTTTCTCTGGACGGTAAATTATAGTCGTGTACTAGAACATGAATATCAACAATCAAAAGATCACGAGAAAGATGACTATTTAAAAGATTTAACCATTCCTGATTGGCGTGACCGTTTTAATACCAGTCTCAGCTGGAGCTTTGGTGATTGGGCATCAACAGTATTAGTTAATCGTTATGGCAAAATTCCAAATGGTAACCAAACTGCCTATTTAAGCCCAACGTATTTGGTGAACTGGAGCGGTACTTATCAAATCTCTCCAAAAGCTTCTGCTTCAATCATTATTAATAACTTGTTTGACAAAGTGAAACGAGATGACACAGGCGGTTGGCCGTATTATCCGATAGGATCATATTCACCATTCGGCCGTCAAGGTTGGTTGGAGTTTAACTATAAATTCTAAGAATGATGTATGGATGCAGTGAAGTGGTACAGCATTTGCTGCATCTTTTTATTTAAAACTACAGAGGATAAAACCCCTTATGCTGGTCAAGCCTTCATTTAAAAAAAGATTGTTACTTACAACATTATTATCTTTATCGGCAACTCAAATTTTTGCATCAAATAACAGTGAACAAATCCCGGTTGGTAAATTACCCGAGTGGGTTGTACCCGAATCTTATGATTTAGATTTTAAGATTGATCCCGCACAAAAAGGCTATACCGGTAAAACTACTATTCATTTAAAGCTGGCTCAAGCCACAGATCACATCTGGATTCATGGAAAATCTTTGACGGTTAAAGATGTGAATATTACATCGGCACAGGGTACTAAAACCAAGGCAAAATATGAGCAAGCCTCTGAAGTAGATGGGGTGAGTAAAATTAAATTTGCCAAAACCTTGCCCGCAGGCCAGTATCAACTCGTTCTAGATTTTAATGCTGCGTACGACCAGCAGCTCGATGGTATTTATAAAATTGAGTTTGAGGGAAAACCTTATGTGATGACGCAAATGGAAGCAATTAGTGCACGCCAGTCATTCCCATCATTTGATGAACCACGTTTTAAAACGCCGTTTAATATTCGTTTGACGATTCCAAGCAAATATTCAGGTTTTGCCAATACCCAACAAACGTCGGAGCAAGCAGAGAAGTCGGGTTGGAAAACACTCAGTTTTGCACAAACCAAACCACTACCAACATATTTACTCGCATTGGCTGTCGGACCGTGGCAATTACAAAAAGGGCCTGATATTGGAGCAACTTCATGGCGTAAGCAGCCGATCCAGTTACGTGGTATTGCACCTGATACTAAAGCTGAAAAAATGCAGCATGCTTTATCTGAAACACCAGCCATTTTAAAAACTTTAGAAGATTATTTTGCCTTTGGTTATCCATTTGACAAGCTCGACTTACTTGCCGCACCAGACTTCGCAGCAGGGGCTATGGAAAACCCGGGGCTAATTACTTTTAGAGACTATCTAATGTTGTTAGATAAGGACTCACCAGTATCTTTTGTACAGAATTCATTTAATGTCAATGCACATGAGCTTGCACATCAATGGTTCGGTGATGTCGTCACGATGCCGTGGTGGGATGATTTGTGGCTAAATGAATCTTTTGCCACATGGATGCAAAGTAAAATTACTCAAAAATTACATCCCGAATTTAATGCTGACCTAGAACGTATTACAGACACCGCAGATGCGATGAAAAGTGACAGCTTAGTGAGTGTGCGCCGTATTCGCCAGCCTATTTTAAGCAATGCCGATATTCAAACGGCTTTTGATGGCATCACGTATCAAAAAGGTGCGGCTGTTTTAAATATGTTTGAAAGCTATTTAGGCGAAGAAAAATTCAAACAAGGAGTGCGTAATTATATTAATAAGCACCAATATGGTAATGCGACAGCTAATGATTTAATTAGCGCTTTAGCAGAGCAGTCTGGACAAGGTGAGCGCTTTACTAGAGCGATGAAAAGTTTCCTTGATCAACCGGGTGTACCTTTACTCAATACTTCACTACAGCAAGAAGGCAATAAAGTCTTTTTAAATGTGAAGCAAAGCCGTTATTTACCTGTGGGCTCAAAAGGTGATGCAAGAAGCCTCTGGGGTGTACCCTTATGTGTACGTTATGAAGTTCCAAATGCAGGTAGTAAAGTGCAATGTGAATTGGTAGACCAAGCAGAAGCCAAAATTGAACTCAAAGGTGCCAGCCTTGACAGTTGGTATATACCAAATGCAGATGCGGCGGGATACTACCAATTTAGTTTGCCACAGAAAGAATTTACTCGTCTGACTGCTGCTACAGAAAAGCTTTCTAACACTGAACAGTTGGCTTATGCCTATGCAATTTCAGCTGCATTTAACCACGGTGATATTAATTTGTTGGCTGTCGTAGATGCTGCGAAGAAATTTGCCAATTCGAATAGCCGACAAATTAGTACAGCGCTGTTTTCCCAGTTAAGTACCATTCATCGTCATGTATTGAAAACAGAAGCTGAACGTGAACATTTTAGAAAAGTCTTAGCTAATTTATATTTACCAAAATTAAATCAGTTGGGTTATGTCAGCAAAACAGGTGAATCAGCTGAAGACAGTTTATGGCGTAGTGAGTTGGTTAGATTTCTTGCTTTAGATATTCAAGTTCCTGAAGTTCGTACCCAACTGTTAAAACAGTCAGATGCTCTATTTGCTCAAAAGCAGCTTAATTTTGCGCAAGTAACACCTGAATTATTGCCAACTATTTTGGCTGTACGTGTACAAGAAAAGGGCCAATCTGCTTTTGATCGTTTATCTGGAGAGTTACAACGCGTGACTCAACCGACACAACGTCTTGCAATACTTACAGCCTTGGGTTCAGCAAATCAAGAAGCAACGCGCCAACAAGCACGTCAGTTGATTTTAAATCCGCGGGTTAAAGTAGGTGAAGTTCGTACCGTGGTTAACTCCATCAATAATTATGGAGATGAACAAGGTGGCTTATGGTCTTGGTTTAAGGTAAATCATGACGCCGTGTTTGATCGTTTAGGTAAATCTTCGGCTGGGCGTTTCCCTGCAATGTTCAGTGGGGCAGCTTGTACCCAACAACAAGCGGCACAGTTAAATGACTTTTTTGCACCACGAACTAAAGAGTTGGTTGGGGTAGAAAGAGGATTGAAACAAACCAAAGAACGTATTCAACTCTGCGAATCTTTGGTGGCAAAACAAGATGGATCGATTGTGCAGCAGTTAAAGTTGTAATTGATTCAGCCATAAAAAAAGCCAACTGATCGTAGTTGGCTTTTTTATTAAGGATTCTTATCAAATTACTTTTAAAACAATCTATTTACGGCTGGCTTATGCGTAGATCTCTAAAAAGTTTTTAAAGATTTGATGGCCATGCTGACTCAAAATTGATTCAGGATGGAACTGCACACCTTCAACAGGGAGTGTTTTATGTTTAACACCCATGATTTCTTCCATTGAGCCATCTGCTTCATTGGTCCAGCACGTTACTTCAAGACAGTCAGGTAGGGTTTCCTGATCAATCACTAATGAATGATAACGAGTTGCCGAGAATGGGCTAGGAAGATTACTGAAAATACCTTTATTGCTATGGTACATATCAGATAAACGTCCGTGCATCACCGTTTTGGCTCTTACAATTTTCCCGCCAAAAGCTTGCCCAATACTTTGATGGCCTAAACACACCCCAAGTAAAGGAATTTTTCCGGCAAAATGATTAATTGCAGGAATTGAAATACCTGCTTCACTTGGAGAGCAAGGGCCAGGGCCAATCACAAGATATTTTGGTTGCCATCGTTCAATATCCTCTAATGTGACTTGATCATTGCGAACTACTTTTACTTCCTGATTCAACTCGCCAAAATACTGGACGATGTTGTAGGTAAAAGAGTCGTAATTGTCGATCATTAGAAGCATTTTAGATTCAACTCACTAATATATAAAGGGATTTTATTTTGGGGTGATTTTGATACTCAATTTGGTACTCAATATTGAAAAAGTACCTATCTCATTGTATAAAATAAAGCCACCTCAATAGGTGGCTACTTTACCAGATTCTTTTGTGTCTGTAACGACAGATTGCACGTAGGACAATAACCAAAAACTTTTTCGCCCATCCTTGTATGGCCTTTGGTATCTGCCTTCACGAATCCGAGCGTCTAGAGTTTCAGGTTCGATATTGAGCATGTGTGCAAATTCTTCACGACCAACTCGGCGTTCTTCTTTTGACTGAGCAATACGTTCAGCTACAGCAACAATCTTTTCTAGAATGCTAGCCTCTATTTTAACTATTTGTCCCATTTACCCCTCCTTACTTTCCGCTTTAACAAAATCTGTACCTTCTGGATCTATCCCAAAATATTCACAAATTTCTGTAGCTTTTGTCGCACCTGGCCCATGTCTGGATACATGAACCCAATTCAAAACGTACTTTGGCTTTTTACTATTCATGAGAGCCATTAGATAAAGTTGCTCAAAATCGAGACTACTCATTCTTCACCAACCCTTTCAATCACTGTTTGGATTGCTTTCAAAGTCATGTCTTGATCAACTGGATTCATCAAAAGTGTTGTGATGTGCCAGCACTTAGTTTGATATTTTTGTGCATCTGCTTTGTGAGCTTTACAACGACGATCCAATTCTTCATTAAACAGAAGTAACTCTGCATGTTCTTGCTGAAGCTGCTCAAGTGTCATGTGCATATAGTCACTCATCCCTCAGCTCCTGATTCGCTTTCCAGCTTCATTGCACCTTCTTCTGGATACTCTCTTATATAAACGTAGTAACCACTGCCGCTATGAGCTTCATCAAACCAAGCAATTGTTAATTCAGTTTCTAAAAGTTCTGGATCTTTGTTTGGTGCACCAAAGTTTGCTGCTGCATATAATTGCTCACAGGTTAAGTAAATCTTTTTCTCTGGCACCGTCTCGGCTTTGGCTTTATTCCATAACTGCCAAGCATCATTAGTTACAATATTGAAATAGCCATTCATTGTTTCACTGAATGCTAGGATGTCATTTTTACGAATAGCACTTTCACGTTTAAAAATTTCTGTAGTTTTGAATTGTGATTCAAAAGGGATACGTTCATTACCTGTCATTTAAGCCACCATCTCTGCATATTCTTCTTTAGTCCACTCAACAAACTCTTTATAAAGTTGTTGTGCTGGTTTATTTAAACGGTTGTTGTAGTCGATCGTTATGCGGCGCCAAGCGACTGGTACCGCATAATGTTTTGTTAGGAACATTGCTTGATCCATGCCTTGCCGGACTATTACGTAGCCCAGCAATTGCAAGTAGTACATAAAACCAAGCATGTGTTTTTGGCTCACTTTCTTGTACTGATCTTTCATGTTAGAAACCGTCCACTAATAAATAATCAGGGGTAGATTCTTGTTGAGTAGGTGTAGGATTCTCTAATTCATAGCGGCGTTTTCTCACATACCCCATTAGCTTCGGTTGAATCTGCGGATCTCGTGCAGCCACGTCTATTTCCAAAGCATCTAGCGTTGTAAGGTCTGGTGCAGTTTGGATTTGAACCATTAAAGAGGGTGGCTCATTAGCAGATGCCTTTTCTTTTTCTAGCTCTTCAAGACGTTTGTGAGTGGCGAGAA